>NZ_JAYEZO010000001.1:650141-975212 GCF_037031285.1 Halobellus sp. LT62 | reverse complement strand
GCGTCGAACGTCGAGACGTTCTCCGTGCTCGCCGCGTCCGCACCCGCCGACTCGACGTACCACGGGAGCGGGAGGCGGTTGCCCCACTGGTCGGGAACCGGCGGCGCGCGGGTCGTTCGCTCGTCGAAGACGTGGTACGCCGATCCGACGTAGAGTACCTCGGCGGTCGAGCGGTCGCCGTCCGCAGCGTCTCGGGCGGCCGACGCCAGCGGTTCGAGGTCGTCGGCGGGTTGTGCGAACTGCGCCAGTTCGTTGCTCCGATCAAAGGGACCGTACACGTCGCCGGCGGTGACCGCACCCGTCTGGGCCACGATGGCGAGGGCGACGAGCGCGATGGCGACGACCGTTCCGCCGTCGACATCGAATCCTGTCCCGGCATCGACGCGGGGTGCCGTCCCGTCGCCCGCCCCTGATGCGGCGGCGACGGCCCGCCGAACGACCGCCGCGAGTATCACTGCCGCGGGGATCGTCAGCGGCAGAACGACGTGAACCAGCGTCCACGGGGCCGACACTTCTGATATCGTGGGAAACGCGACGATTGCGGCCAACCCCCAGTAGCCCGCGCCCTCGACGAGCGGTCGACGCGCTGCGGCGTACCGCGTCCACAGCGTCCCCGCGAGTCCCAACAGGAGCACCGGTAGCGCCAGCGACGTGAGGAGGCCGAACGCGTCACCGACGTACGGGAGGAACGCGTGTACCCCCTCCGGCTCCCGGTGGATGATCCGGACGCCGACAAACCGACGAACGGCACCGACCGTCCCCTCGTAGATCGCGAGGTGGAACGTCGACAGGTCGGTGAGGCCGACGTCGACACCCGGCCCCGATCGGGGTGCGAAAAGCAGGGCGGTCACGCCGGTCGCGAGCAGTCCGACGCGGGCCGCGGGCGTTGCACTCCCCGACAACCGCGCCCGGAGCGCCGCGATCGTCTCTCGACCGCTCGCGCCGCGGTCGCCCGCGACGCTCCGCTGGTCGACGACGAGCGCCCACGCGAGGAGCCAACAGAGCAGATAGCCAGCGACGAACCCCGACGCCGAGGCGGCGAGCGGCAGCGCGACGGCGGCGGCATAGGCGTCGCGTCGGCTCCGTCGGTCCCACGCGCGCACCGCGAAGCCGACGAACGCGAGTCCGAAGAGCGCGAGCGGGACGTCGCCGCGGAGGAACCGCGAGTAATAGAGGAGAGACGGTTGGAACGTCAAGAGCGCGGCCAAGAGGACCGTTTCGAGGTCGTCGAAACGGTCGCGAAAGAGCAGCGCGACGAGCGGAAGCGCGCCACCAAGCACTGCGACTGGGAGTCGAGCGACCCACTCGGAGACGCCGAGTAGGGCAAAAAGCGCGCGATCGAGATGATACAGCAGCGGGCCGCCCGCGACGGGGCGGTACTGGTACGCGCCGGTTTCGAGGTAGCGAAGCGCCCAGTACCCGAGGCGCGCCTCGTCCCAGTGGAACGGCCGCCCGCCGAGGCCGATCACGCGGAGCGCCAAGCCGAGAGCTGCGATCGCGAGCACAGCGACGAGGGCCGGATCGCGCCGGAGCGCCGATGCGGTAGACGAGACGCCGGACGCGATGACCGACGGGGCGACCGTTGGCCAAGAATCGGTGGACGCGGCGTCGCCCTCGCCAGACATACGCGCCTGTCTCCGCCCCGAGAGTAGAAGCTTTTTGATCGCCGTTGCTGATCGCTGTCTCGTCGCTGCCAACGCCCTGTCCCCTCGTTGAAGTCCTTTCCCACCGTTTCTGACGCCTCCATCCGCAAGTCACAACGCACAAGCGGCGTCCCCACGCAGTTCGACGTATGAGTGTCGTCGATTCGTTGCCGCCGCGTCCGCTGACGCCGCAGGAACTCGTGCAGCTAAACGCCGCCGACGCCCTCGAGATGGCGGTTCCGATCGAAGACGGGGGTCGGGCCTCGGGGCTCCTCGCCGCCTCCGAGACGTGGGTGAAGGGCCTCGCCTTCGACGCCGACGCGGAATCGTGGTCCGTCGTGGAGACGGTAGAACTGGGTCCGAGAACCGAGCGCGTCGACGGGCTGCAGGCTTGCGAACGCTCGATTATCCAGTTCCGCGGCGACGACCCCGACGAGATAACGGCCGAAGACGCGCCCGGTACGTACCGACCGAGCGTGGACGGTGATTCGACTGTCGACGATGATCCGACCATCGACGACGAGTGAGCGCATTCTCGCGCTAGCACCCACGTCGGCGGTGCGGGGTTCGATCGAACATCCCGACGAACACGGGATAACTTCTAAGCGTCGGGTGACGTACGTTAACATACAATGTACGATAATATCCTCGTTCCGACGGACGGCAGTGTCGCCAGCGAGGGGGCGGTCGGACACGCCATCGAACTCGCGAAACAGTACGACGCCACGCTCCACGCGCTGTACGTCGTCGATACCGGTGCGTACTCGGCGATGGAGGTCGGCTCGGACATCGTCGTCGAGGCGCTCCGAGAGGAGGGAGAGCAGGCCGTCGCGCGCGTGGCCAAAGAGGCCGAGGCGGCGGGTATCGCCGTCGAAACGGCCGTCGAGACCGGAATCGCTCACCGATCGATCGTCGAATACGTCGAAACCGAGGGGATCGATCTCGTCGTGATGGGGACGCACGGCCGGACCGGCGTCGGTCGGTTCCTCCTCGGGAGCGTCGCGGAGAAAGTCGTCAGAACCGCCGACGCACCGGTGATGACCGTCCGGTCCCAAGAGGAAGAAACCGAAGAGTGAGCGAGACGACGGGGCTCACCTGCCCGCGGATCGGCGGCTGCTTCGCAAAGAGTTTTGAATCGATCCGTCGAACGGCGAGGTATGACTGACTACACCGTCGAGTTCGTTGGCACCGGCGAGACGATCGAAGTGTCAGACAAGCAGACGATTCTGAAGGCGTGTATCGATGCGGGAATCGCCCAAGAGTACTCCTGCCGCGTCGGGATGTGTCTGGCCTGCTCCGCCGAGATCGTCGAGGGCGAGGTCGCCCAGCCCGCCGCCCGCGGGCTCACCGACGAGGAGCGCGAGAACTACGCGCTGACGTGTATGGCCCGTCCGCAGAGCGATCTGAAGCTCGACCGCGGCGTCTATCCGCCGAGCATCGAACAGGAAGCGGCCGACGCTGCCGCTGCAGCCGACGACGACTGATCAGGTCTCTCCGCCGATTCGAGCTACTCTCGCGAGCGGTCGGGCCGATCGTCCGGATCCGTCGGCTCGAAGCCGCCATCGGTCCCCACGAAGGCGAACCCGTTCTCCTCACTCGCCGATGAGTCGGAACTGTCCGGAGCAGGTGCTGTCGTCGCCGCACGCCGCCCCGGCGTATCCGTCCGCTCGGAGGCCGATTGTTCATCCGTCATCGACGACCTGTTCGCCGTTTTCCCGTCGCTCTCGGGTGGTCCAGTGTCGGCTGCGTCCGCGCCGGTCAATCGATCGGCGGCGCGTTGGATGGTCTCCATCCGCTGGGACTGTTCGCGGCTCGCCTCCGCGACGTCGTCGACGCGGTCCGCGACGTCGTCGGCGCGTTCGCGCGCGTCTTCGACCATCGCGGTCACCTCCTCGGCGCTGACGGCCTGTTCGTCCGTCGCGACGGCGACCTCGGTTATCCCGTCGGTCGTCCGCTCGACGGCGTCGACGATCTCTTCGAGGCTGTCCATCGCGTCCTCGCCTCGGTCGATACCCTCGTGGAGCGTCTCGGTCGTCTCCGAGAGGCTCTCGATCGTCTCGGCGGCGTCGGCCTGTACGCGGTCGACCGTCTCCTCGACGTCGCTCGCGCGCTCGCGGGACTGTTCGGCCAACTTCTTCACCTCGTCGGCGACGACGGCGAACCCGTCGCCCGCCTCGCCCGCTCTCGCCGCCTCGATCGACGCGTTGAGCGCGAGGAGGTTGGTCTGTTCGGCGATGTCGTCGATCGCCTCTATGACGGCATCGATCTCGTCGATCTGCGCCTGCAGCCGTTCGAGGTCTTCGGAGGCTTCGCTCGCCGCGTCGGCGACGTCCTCCATCACGTCGATGGCCTCGTCGGCCGCCTCCTCGCCGGAGCGCGCCCGAGAGACCGCCTCGTCGCTCGTGTCTTCGACCTGATCGGCGGTCGCCGCGATCTCCTCGACGGTCGCGCTCATCTGCGAGATCTCCGCGGCGACGTCCTCCATATCCCCCGCCTGCTCGTCGGCGATCTCTCGGATCGTCGAGGAGCGCTCGGTGACGACTGACGACGCCGAGGCGACGTCGTCGATGGGCTCGCGGAGATCCTGTTCGACCTCCCGGGCCAACTGTTCGCGGCGTTCGGCCTCGCGACGGGCCTCTTCGCTGTAGGCGTGGACGTACGTGTCCATCGCGATCTGTTGATCCAGCGCGAGTACTTTCAAGAGTGACGTCGTCCGCTCGACGATCGCGTCGACCGCGGCATCGACGTCGGTTTTGTCGACTTCGTCGACGTCGGTTCCATCGTCCGCGTCAGCCTCGTCGACGTCGGCGGATCCCCGTTCCTCGCCTTCGGCGGGCACCGCGTCGGTCCCTACCCGACTGCGCCCCAAGAGCCGGGCGAGAAACCCACGTCGACGACGCGCTGATTCGGCCGACTCCACATCGTTTGCCTCCGCATCCGCCGCAGCGAACTCGTCTTTGACCGCGTCACCGATGGCGTCGACGAGCCCCTCGTAGTAGACGCTGTACGCGCCGATGTAGAATTTCGGTCCCAACCCCAGCGTCTCGTGGATCTTCCCGATCCGAGCCCGCCGCGCGAAATAGTCGCGGTCGTACTCGCCGTCGCCCAACGAGCGGAGATACGCTCGTTGATCCGTCTTGAGCCGATCGAGCCCCTTGCTCGACCGGCCGAGGATCTCCGTCGCGTCGGCGTCGCTCCGCAGGTGGTCGTAGAACTCATCGACGATATCGTCGGCGACGGCGTCGAACGCGGGTTCGAGGTCTCGCATCCGCGCTTCGTCCTCGTCGTCGAGGCGAAGGAACGATTTCCGCCACTCGATCTCCGAGTCGTCGATGTCCAACGCGTCGAGAAGATCGTCTCCGTCGACCCGTGCTCGCACCTCCTCGGTCACTACGACGCCTCGGTCGTCCATAGGCGAAGTTCAGCCATCTCCGCATAAGATTGTTGGCTTTGAAGTATCAATATTGATATTATGTCGAGAGGGGCGTGGGTGGAGAGATTGGCGCACTCCGAGAGCAACGGTTAGGTTCGTCGCGTTCGCGGTTCCACTATGACCGGTGAGACCGGCGATCCGTCCGGATTCCGACGGGCGGCAGCACTCCGCTCGCGGCTCGAATCGACGTTCGCGGATGAGTTAGCGCTACTCGGATCGACGCGGTTCCTCGCCGCGGCGTCCGGCGGCGAACCGGCGGCGACCGCACTCCTCGATGCCGCGGCGGAGAGCGAACACGCCGCACGTGAAACGTTCGCCGGGTGGGCTGCTGACGCCGCCGACAGCGATGCCCGCGCCGCCTTCGAGGCGGTCGTCGAACAGGAGGCCGAGCACCGCTCGCGGGTCGCCGCCGAACTCGACGGGTGGACGCCCGACGGCGGGCCGCCGGGACCGATGCACGCGTACCTCCGGGGACGCGAGACGACGATCGAGCGGGCCGCCGGTGGGATGGTCGGACGCCCCCTCGTCTCGCTCCAGACCCACGCGCGACTCGTCGACTTCTTCGAGCGGCGGGAGACGGCGTCGGCTCCGGGACGGGCCGAACTGTTTTCGGGTCTTCGAGCGGAGACCGAAGGCACGCTGGAAAACGGCTTAGAACTACTCGCAACGCGCTGTGAAACCGACGCGGACTGGGAGGCGGCGGAGTTAGTTGCGGAATACACTGTCCGGCTCGCTCACGACGACACCGCCGACGCGCTCCGATCGCTCGGCGTCGACGTCGAGAGTGGCGAAACAGGATAAAACGAGCTCGACGAAGCGACGCTTCGGCGAACACCGATAGACTTGCTCTGCTCGCCGATCGAGCACGACTTCGCTTCGCTCAGTCGAACAACTCCTCACCGTCGACCATATGCGCCTCGACGGCGTCCATATCGAGCGTCAATCCCAGTCCGGGACGCTCGGGAATCTCGATCGAGCCGTCCTCGATGACGGTCTCCTCGACGAGGTCGTCCCACCAGCCGAGTTCGTAGGAGTGATACTCGACGGCCAGCGCGTTCGGAATCGCCGCGCCGACCTGCGCGGAGGCCATCGTCGCGATCGGCGAGGAGACGTTGTGCATCGCCACCGGAACGTAGTACTGGTTCGCGACATCGGCGATCTTTCTCGTCTCGCGCATCCCGCCGACTTTTGGAAGGTCGGGCGCGATGATGTCTACGGCTTGGTTCTCGATCAGCCGGCGCTCCTCGGTCACGCGGTATCGGTTCTCGCCGACGGTGATCGGCGTCGTCGTCGATTTCGTGACCTCTTCTTGGACTTCGAGGTTCTCCGGCGGAACCGGGTCTTCGAGCCACCAGACGTCGTACTCCTCGATTTCGGCCGCGAGGCGCTTCGCGGAGCCGCCCGAGAACGTCCAGTGACAGTCGAAGGCGACGTCCGCGCGATCTCTCACGCGCTCTGTGACCTTCTCGACGATCTCGGCTTTGTGGCGGATCTCGCCCGGCCGGAGATGGCGGTTCGCGCGGTCCTTTTCGAGCCCGGAGGGAACGTCGAGATCGAATTTCAGCGCGTCGTAGCCGAGCTCTTCGACGACGCGCTCGGCCTCGTCGGCGCAGGCGTCGGGGTCGGCCTCTTCCTCCGTGTGGCAGTCGCAGTAGACGCGCATCTCGTCGCGGTACTTCCCACCCAACAGCTGGTAGGCGGGGAGATCGAGGATCTTCCCCGCGAGGTCGTGCAGGGCGACCTCGATCCCCGAGATGGCCGTGACCGTCACGCCCTCGATCGAACCCTCCCCGGACATCTTCTGGATCAGGTGCTCGTACAGACGGTCGATATCGAGGGGGTTCTCGCCGACGATCATCGTCTTCATCCGCTCGATGAGCTCCGGGACGCCCGCGCCCCAGTAGGCCTCGCCGGTGCCGACGATCCCGGCGTCGGTGTAGACGCGCACGAGCGTCCACGGGAAGTTGCCGTCGACCATCGTCGTCTGTACGTCGGTGATCTCGACGTCGCGGCCGCCGCCGCGCTTCGCTCGCACGCCCATCGTCTCCGCGGAGAGTTCTCGCATCGTGTACTCCGCGTTCGGGTCGTGTAACTCGGCGTAGTCTACTCCCATAGCCGCGTATTTACTCGTCGAGAGGTAAACCTTTGGAGACCGGTGTTCGGACGCGGTTAATCGACGATTAGCTATGCTGTCCGGGGACACAGCCCGCACCTATGACGACGCTCGACGGACGAACGTTCAGGTGGAAACAACCCGAATACACCGGCGAAAACCGCTGTTTCCCGTGTACCGCGGTCAACGTGGTTATCACGGCGCTGGCGGCGATCGTCGCCGGGGCCGTGTGGCTTCCGTTCGGTGTCGCCGTCGTCGGCATCGGACTCGCGGCCATCTACTTCCGCGGGTATCTCGTTCCCGGAACCCCGACGCTCACGAAGCGCTACCTCCCCGAGCGGATTCACCGGTTGTTCGGGACGCACGCGGGACCGACGGTCGAACTCAACGAGGACGCCCTCGATGCGGGAGAGATCGAACGAGCGCTGCGGTCGTTGGACGCACTCGAACCGTGCATAGAAGACACTGGCGGCGGTTCAGACGCGGCCAGAGAGAGTTCGAGCGCCGCGGCGGCGGACCTCTGTCTGACGGGTCGGTTCCGCGAGTCGTGGTACGAGCGGTTCGAGACGGAGCGAGCGGACGCCGAAACGGCGGATCGACTGTTTTCCGGTCTCGATATCGACTCGGAGACGATCGATACCGAGCGACGGTCGAACGCGTTCGTCGCCCTCGCCGAGGTTCCCACGACGACGCGGACCGCGACACTCGCGAAGTGGGAGGCGGAGGCGGCGTTTCTCGCCGACGCCGCGGCCGACGCGGTGCTCCGACGGTGGAGTCCCGACTGGGCGGCGCTCGGCGTCGACGCCCGCTTGGAACTGTTGGGTGCCCTCCGCCTCTGGCTGGACCGCTGTCCGTCCTGTTCGGGAGCGGTGTCGCTGGGTGAGGAGCGAGTGGAGTCCTGCTGTCGATCGGTCGACGTCGTCGCGGCGACCTGCGGGGACTGCGACGCACGGCTGTTCGAGGCGCAGTTCTCGCCCGATGCGGCGCGGCGGGCCTGAGGCGGGAGGTGTCGAGTTCGGGGCGAGAATTCCGGACGCGAGGCGCGGAAATCAGCCCATCTGGGACGCTTGGAGCGCGATTTCGACGTCGTCGAGCGGGCGCTCGGTAACGCTCGGGCCGTGGCCGACATAGAGCGCGCTGAGGCCGCCGTCGACGACGTCGTGGAGGTATCGGATGCTCTCGACGAGCGTCGGCCGGTCGCCGCCTTCCAGATCGGTACGGCCGAAGGAGCCGTTCGCGAAGACGAGGTCGCCCGCGAAGCACACGCCCGTCTCCTCGGCGTAAAAACAGAGGTGGTCGGGGCTGTGTCCCGGCGTGAAGAGCGCCTCGTACTCGTCGTCGCCGATGGGTACCGACTCCCCGTCTTCGATGGCGTTGTCGACGTACTCGCTGTCGGTGTCGTACCCCCACGTTTCGACGCCGAACGCGTCGCGGACGGCGGCGACGTTCTCGACGTGGTCGGGGTGTGTGTGGGTGAGATAGAGGCGGTCGAGGTCGTCGAGGTGCTCATCGAGGCGGGCGACGAGGTCGAAGTTCGCGCCCGCGTCGACGAGTGCTGTGGTTTCGCCGGTGACGAAGAAGACGTTCGAGGTGAACGCACCGACGTCGCGTGCGAGGTTTCGGATCACGGACGCCGGTACGCCGCCGGTCGACGAAATCCTTCCGTTCGATTCGTGCTCCAAGCACGGTCGTGGGACGCCCCCGCCGGACCTCCCCGCGGAACGCCCTCCCCACAGTTCGGTCACGACGTTTTTGTGTACCCGAATCGAGTCCCGAATATGTATCAGAAGGGCCACTACGGCGTCTCCCTGCTCGTCTTCGCTCCGATCGCGTTCGTCCTGCTCCTCTTCGAGCACGCTGAGCTCGCCGTCGTCGTCGGCGCGACGATGCTCTCGTTCGCGATGCTTCCCGACCTCGACCACCGAGTCCCGGGGATCCCGCACCGCGGGCCGACTCACTCGTTCGCCTTCGCGGCGCTCGTCGGCGGCGTGTTCGGCGCTGCGGGGTTCGCCCTCGAAACGGCCGCGGGCAACGCGGGGGCGTTGGACGTCGGGACCGTCCTCGGGGGCGTGTCGCTCGCCGCGGCCGGATTCGGATTGGGAGCGCTCACCGTCGTCGCCCATCTTCTCGGAGATGCGGTCACCCCGGCGGGCGTCAACTTCCTGTGGCCGTTCTCGACGCGCACGTACACCCTCGGCCTCTGGCGCGCGGACAACACCATCGCGAACTACGGGCTCCTCGCGATCGGTGTGTTCGCGACCGCTGCGGCGGTCTACCTCGGGGCCGCGTTCTGACGCTGCCGAGAGTCAGCCGGTCGTCATCGTCGGATCCCGGGCAAACACAGGAATCGGCAGGAAAACGTCGAACAAACGCGGGGATCGGCAGGAATCCGGTCGACATTCCGCGACACAAGGCTTATTTATCGTCTTCGCGTGGGTTCAACCGCAATGGCGAAAGGTACGGTTGCGTTCTTCAACGACACGGGCGGTTACGGTTTCATCGAAAGCGACGATTCTGACGAAGATGTCTTCTTCCATATGGAAGACATCGGCGGCCCCGACCTCGAAGAGGGCCAAGAAGTCGAATTCGACATCGAACAGGCTGATAAAGGCCCACGGGCCACGAACCTTCAGCGCCTGTAAGGACGCGTCACGACAGCGGTACTGCGGTCGGCGATCCCGTCGATTCTCACCACGATTCTGCATTTCTCACCCGGCTAGCCGGTAGTTCATCGAAGCCAGCGGGCGGGGGCGCTCTCACATCGAACCGTCGGCGACGAACCCGACGGAGGGCGCATCCCGAACGAGGGTAAGAATTTAGACCGCGGGCTTCGAGGGGTGCGGTAGAACGAAATGGACGGCGCTACACCCCGGATTCTCGTCGTCGAAGACGAGCCGGATTTGGCGGAGCTCTACGCTATCTACCTCTCGGACGTCTACGAGGTACAAACAGCAACGGACGGCGAAACCGCACTTGAGATGGTCGACGCCGACACGGACGTCGTGCTCCTCGACCGTCGGATGCCGGATCTGACCGGCGACGAGGTCCTCGAACAGATGCGGGCTCGCGGGCTGGACACGCAGGTCGCGATGATCACAGCGGTCGAACCCAACGTCGACATCGTCGAGATGCCGTTCGACGATTACTTGGTCAAACCGGTCACGAAAAAGGACCTTCACGGACTCGTAGAGGTACTGCTCCGCCGCTCGAACTACGACGAGCGCTCCCGGGAGTTCTTCCGACTCGCCTCGAAGAAGGCGGCGCTCGAATCGTCCCCCGACGTCTCCGTCGAAAATGAGACCGAATACCGCGAACTGACCGAGCGGATGGAAGGCCTTCGAACCGAGATCGACGACACGCTCGCCGAGTTGAGCGAAGACGACTTCCGCGACGCGTTCGCGTCGTTCGGCGATGTCGAGTTCGACGGGTCCGCAGCCGACTCCGACGGATCCACTGCCGGTTCCGGCGGGTTCGACGACGCGGAGTAGCGAAACGAGAGCGTGAGCGATCGCTCAGCGGGGCAGTGGTTCGTCTCGGAGAGATGACGAGGCTCACTCGGAGCGGCGGCTCCCCGGCTGTGGGTCGACGTGGGCCGGCGCGAGGAGGTCTTCGAGCCGCCGGTCGTCGAGCCACGACAGCAGGTGGATCAGTTGCGTCGCGGCCGCCTCGAACAGCTCCTCACCGATCTCGGCGGTCGCGTCGGTCTGATCGCCGAAGACGCCGTTATCGGAGTTCTCGACGGCGTCGTAGAAGGTCCGTGCACCATATTTCCGAAGGATCTCTGCCGCCGCCTCGACGTCGGCCATCCCGCCGTCGCGCGCGGCTTCAAGCTGATCCTCGCGGACCAGTTCGGGTGCAAGGTGTTGGATCATCGCTGTCTCCTTCGGACCGCCGTGGGGGCCGTTGCGCTCGAAAACCTCGTCGACGAGGTCGGGGATCGACTCGTCCCACATCCACTCGACCGCGTAGATCGCGCCGTCGTCGCGGAGGCGGCGACCGACTTCTCGAAGGTGTTCGACGTTGCCGCCGTGGGCGTTGACGTAGACGACGCGGTCGATACCGTGGTACGCGAGGTTGCGCGTCATCGACTCGACGTAGTCGCGGAACTGCGGCGGATCGACCCACATCGTCCCGTGGAACTGCCGGTGGTGGGGGCTGACACCGACGTTTACGGTCGGCGTACAGAGGAATCCAGTCCGCTCGGCGGCCTCGCGAGCCAACCCCTCGGCGATGAGGTGATCGGTCGAAAGCGGGAGGTGCGGGCCGTGCTGTTCGGTCGAACCCAGCGGGACGATGGCGACCGACTCCTCAGCGACGTAGCTCCCGAGCTCGGGCCACGTCTGATCTGCGACGTACATACCGGTCGAAAGAGGGGTGACGTCAAGAAGGTACGGCACAGCCCGAATCGTAGTCGACACCTCTATGGCTTTTTGCCGTTGGACCGTGTGGCGTGCGGTATGGAGTACACCACACTGGGTGATACGGGAATGACCGTCTCGAAGATCTGTCTCGGCTGTATGAGCTTCGGGAGCAGCGATTGGCGCGAGTGGGTCCTCGACGAGGAGGAGGGGAAAGCGCTCGTCGACCGGGCCATCGAACTCGGCGTGAACTTCTTCGACACCGCTAACATGTACTCGGCGGGCGAATCGGAGCGCGTCCTCGGCGACGCGCTCTCGGCGTACGACCCCGAGGAGTACGTCGTCGCCTCGAAGGTGTACTTCCAGACTCGCGAGGACGACCCCAACTCCGGCGGCCTCTCGCGGAAGGCGATCGAACGGGAACTCGACAACTCGCTGGATCGGCTCGGATTGGACACGCTGGATCTCCTACAGATTCACCGCTGGGACTACGACACGCCCATCGAACAGACGATGCGGACGCTCGACGACGCCGTGCGACGCGGAAAAGCCAGATATCTCGGGGCGTCGTCGATGTGGGTCCATCAGTTCGCCGACGCCCAGCACGTCGCCGAGCGCCTCGGACTGACGCCGTTCTCGACCATGCAGAACCACTACAACCTGCTGTATCGGGAGGAGGAGCGCGAGATGCTACCGTTCTGTGAGAAGCAGGGCGTCGGCGTGATCCCGTGGTCGCCGCTGGCCCGGGGGTGGCTCGCGCGGCCGCACGGGGAGTCACGCTCGACGACTCGGGGCGAGACCGACGACTACGCCCACCAGCACCCGTACCTCGAAGGCGGCGGCCGGGAGATCAACGAACGGGTGGGGGAACTCGCCGACGAGAAGGGGGTCAAGATGGCCCAGATCGGCCTCGCGTGGCTGTTCGCCGACGACCGCGTCGACGCGCCCATCGTCGGAACGACGAGCATCGAACACCTCGAAGACGCCGTCGAGGCGCTCTCGATCGACCTCTCGGAGTCGGATATCGCCTACCTCGAAGAGCCCTACGAGCCGGTCCGCATCTCGGGTCACGAGTAGGTGGATTCCGAGATCCGCCAGACCGCCCGGGCGGCGACGACGGCGATGACGACCTCGGACAACCCCACGACGACGAACGCCGCGAGATAGCCCGCGCTCGCCGTGGTCGTGCCGCCGAGGAGGAAGCCCGCGAGAAATCCGAGGCTCCCGAAGACGTTGAACCCGCCGAGCGCCGCGCCGCGGGTTTCGACGGAGGCGACGTCAGTGACGAGCGCCATCGTCGCGGGCGAAACCAGCGCGCCCAGCGCGCCGACGGCGATCATCGCCGCGAGAGCGATCCAGAGCGCGGGGGCGACGCCGACGGCAATGATCCCGAAGCCGTAGCAGATCGATCCGACAACGACGGGTATCTCTCGACCGATCCGATCCGAGAGCACGCCTGCGGGGTACTGCAATAACGCGAACGGAACGAAAAAAGCCGCGAGCGCGAGTCCCGCTCCGGCGGCGTCCAGTCCGAACGACTCCCGGAAGTAGTAGACGCCGACGAGCGCGAAGAAGCCCGCGGTCATCCGGTCGATAAAGCCGAACGCGTACGGAACCGTGAGTGTGGGCCGCTCGCGCAGTCGGCCGAGCACGTCGCCGACGCCGAGTCGATCGCCGCTCGGCAGATCCTCGGAGACGGTGAGGAACAGGACCGCGACCGCCAACAGCGTTCCGGCCGCCGCGTACAGCGGATAGAGCGGATCGGCGTCGGCGAGCCGACCGCCGATGATCGACCCCAGCGCCGCCCCGAGGCCGATCGCGATCCCGGCCGCACCCATATTCCGCCCGTTACCCCCGGCGAGATCCGCGAGCGCGGTGATCGCCAGCGAGAACGCGCCGATCGTCGCCGCGCCGCCGACGACCCGAACCACGAGCACGGCCGCAAAGGGGAATCCGAGCGCCGGTGCCGAAGCGAGCGCGAGATAGCCCGCCGCGCCGCCCAGCGCACCGGCGGCCGCGAGCGGCATCCGCCGTCCGACGGCGTCGCTGGCGGCCCCCCACACGCTCGCGAAGGCGACGAAGGCGGCGAACTCGGCGACGAGGAACCACATCCCCGCGCGGATGGTCCCCCCGCCGCCGAGCGCGGCCACGATGTCCTCGACGCCGGGGTACAGAAAGACCTGCGAGACGAGTACTCCCCAGACCCCGAGCGCGAGTCGGATTCGAGTCCCGCGGCGAGTCACGATGTCCGGTTACCCTTCCGGACAAATATCCGCGTCGTTTCCGCGACGCATCCGAATCCACTTGTCCGTCCGTCGCCAACGCCGGGTATGGCCGACGGGGGAAAAGAACCGACGCGACGCGACGTGCTGAAGGGAGCGGTCGCGGTCGGCGGCGCGGCGGCGCTGTCTGCGTGCCTCGAACAGACCGACGCGGAGCCCGTTCCCGAGGGATCCGACGACCCCGCGTCGCCCCCGGAGCGGCAGCACGCGTGGAACGGACGCGTCCGCACCGACGAGAACGGGAACACGCTGCTTCCCCGACATCAACTGCTGTTGTATCTCACGCTCCCGAACGAGGGACCACCGTCGGAGGCGGAGCGCGAGGCCGTCGAATCGGCACTCCACGGTCTCGACCGCGCGTACGAGCGAAGCAGCGAGGGACTGCTGCACTCGATCGCGTACTCGCCGCAGTACTTCGATCGCTTCGGCGGCGACCTCCCGGGTTCGATCGACCTCCCCGAACCCCGGGCGCTCTCGCCGTTCGAGTCGCCGGCGTTCGACAGACAGGACGCGCTGGTCCATCTGGCGTCCGATCGCGCGGACGTCGTTCTCGCCGCCGAAGAGGCGCTGCGAGGCAACGAGTCGACGGTGAACGGCCGCGAGATGGACGCCGCGTTGACGGACGCCTTCGAGGTCGACGACCGCCGAAGCGGGTTCGTCGGTGCCGGGATGCCCGCCGAGCGACAAGACGGGCTCAGCGGGATTCCCGAATCGAACCCGGTCCCGGACGAATCCCCACTCTTTATGGGGTTTATCTCCGGATTTCGGCAGAACCAAGCCACGGAAGATTACGTCACGCTCGGGGAGGGTCCGTTCGCCGGCGGAACCACGAAGCACGTCTCGAACCTCCGGATGCGACTGGAGGACTGGTACGGCGAGCAGTCCTTCGACGAACGCGTCGCGGAGTTGTTCTCGCCGGTGCACGCGGAGCAGAGGCTCGTCGAGGGCGTCGGCGAGAACCTCGGCGACGATAGCGGAATCAGCTCGGAAATCATCGAGGACATCGGCGCGCACGCCAGAGAGTTCGGCCGCGTCGGTCACGCACAGAAGGTGGCCCGGGCGAATCGCGAGGCCGACGGCACGGTTCGGACGCTCCGACGGCACTTCGAGTCGACCGACGACGACGAGGCGGGGTTACACTTCCCGAGTCTTCAGCGAGGAATCACGACCTTCGAGGAGGTCCGAGCGGCGATGAACGGGACGGACGTGGCCGACGAACCGACGATTCGCCAGCGCGTGAACAACGGAATTTTAGAGTACATCTTCGTCAAACGCCGCGGCAACTTCCTCGTCCCGCCGCGGCCGCTCCGAGCGCTGCCGACGCCGACCGGCGAAACGCCGGGGCTGTGAAGTCTTCTCACCGGACGCCGGTTCCCGGCCGAACCGCTACTCCAGACGACTGTCGATCGCGCTGCTGACCGCGTCCCACCTGTAGCTGTCGAGCAGTTCACCGTCAACGTAGACAGCGGGGGTTCCGGGAACGCCTCTGTCGGATCCGGTCTGTCGATCGGCCTCGACGACCTCGCGGTACGGCTCTTGCTCGGCCGCGGCGGCGACGGTACAGCCGTCGACACCGAGTTCGTCGGCGACGTCGTGGACGATCTGGTAGCCGTCCTCCGCGAGGTCGCCTTGATTCTCGTAGACGCGCTCGGTGAACGCGAAGAACGTCTCCATATCGCTCTCGTCTTGCACCGCGCGCGCCGCTGAGGCGGCCGCCCACGACCACGTCTCGTCGACCGGGATGGGGAAGTCGAAGAACCGGTATCGGACGTCGCCCGCGTCGACGTAGTTCGACTTGATCTGCGGGTAAACGTCGGTCGTGAACGTCTGGCAGTGCGGACAGGCGAAATCCTCGAACACGTCGACGGTGACGGGAGCATCTTCCGGGCCCAATGCGGGGCGCGAGAGCGACGATACCGATTCGAGCGTTCCGACGTCGCAGCCCTCGGGGAGCGTGCTGTCGTTGCTCTGTAAGGCACTGAAGCAGCCAGCGAGAGATCCGAG
This sequence comes from Halobellus sp. LT62, assembly GCF_037031285.1. NCBI lineage: Archaea > Methanobacteriati > Methanobacteriota > Halobacteria > Halobacteriales > Haloferacaceae > Halobellus > Halobellus salinisoli. The sequence goes on along the minus strand of NZ_JAYEZO010000001.1, from coordinate 959,379 downwards.
CGTCGCCGTTCCGCCGAGCGCAGCGAGATAGGACCGTCGTGTCGATCGCATACCTCCAATCAGGGAGTGGCGACATATTACCGTACCGTCTCGGCCCCTCTCGACTCGCCCCGAACTGCGACGGCGCTACTATATCGATTTCCGCGAGAAACCGGGCGTCCGTCGTCGAGCGCGTCCGCTCCGAACCAGTCGACTTTTCACCGCCGCGCGTCGCTCTTGGGTATGGAGTTCGAAGAGGACGACAGCGTGGTACTGCACGACAAGCACAGCGAGTTCGACGGTCAGACCGGGACGATCACGCAGGTCGTCGAGACGATGTTCGGCGACGCGACCTACACCGTGAGCTTCGAGGACGGCCAAGAGGTCGGCATCTCGCCCGATCAGCTCGAAGCGGCCGAGGGCGACGTCGACGACGAGTAATCGAACTTTTCCCGTCCCGGCGCGAAGGACGCGCAATGCCCCGGATTCCGTTTCACTACGTCGATCTGCGGACCTTCTGCTATGAGACCGAAGACGAGAAACGAGTCGAGAGCGCATTGGGAGCGTTTCTGCCCGAGGAATTCGAGCTCACGCGAGCCGAGAGCACAGGCCATCACGGCGACCGGATCGTCGTTCTCTCCGCCCGCGTCGAGAACGCGGACGACGTCAGACACGTCCTCGCGCGGCTGACAGAGCTCCCCGAGTTCGACGCGCTGCTCGACGAACTCGACGACCGCGTCACGGAGAACACCGAGCTGTTCCTGCGGCTGGACAAGCAGGCGGCGTTCCGCGGCGAGGTCCGCCGCGGCGGCGGCATCACGCTCCGCGCGAAGGTCGAGGCCTACCCCGCCACGAAGGACGCCGCCGTCGAGAACGCTCGTGAGGCGTTAGAGCAGGCCGAGACGCTCGACGTCGACGCCGAGTAGGGTAGTGTCCGATAGCGTCGGCTCTCGGGTATCGGTGCGCGAATAGTGGCGAGCAGGTAGCACGGCGGATACGCAGGGCGCTGTGCTACGCAACCGCGGGACGCCCTGCGTCGGAAATCAACGCACGGGGGGCGTGGTCCCGTTTTCGGATATAAACGCTCGTACCCGGCGAGAATCGATAGACAGGTACGAGACTCCCTCTCAGTCGTCGAGCCACTTGATCGAACAACCCCGCGAGGGCGTCGCTTCGACGGGAATCTCCTCGCCCGCGAGGAGCGCCTCGACGGCCTCGCGCATCTCGTAGCGTTCGGGCTCGTCGTCGGGGTTCATCGCGTCGTCGAGGCGGGACTGGAACGCGAGTCGGAACGTGTCGCCGTCGCGCTCGAAGAGGAACGGATCGGGTGTACAGACCGCGCCGTACTCGCGGGCGACGTCTTGGGACTCGTCGCGGAGGTACGCCGTGAACCGGATTTCGCCGTCTGTGACGCGCTCTCGCATCCGCTCGAAGGAGTCGTCGGGGTACTCCTCGGCGTCGTTGGGGTTGATACCGACGACCGCGAGGTCGTCGTAGGCCTCCGTGAGGTGGTTCAGCTCGTCGACCTTCGCCTCCGCGTAGGGGCAGTGATTACAGGTGAAGACGACGAGTAGCGCCTCGTACTCGGCGAAGTCCGAGAGCGCGTACGTTTCGCCGTCCGCGCCCGGGAGCTCGAACGACGGTGCCTCGTCGCCGTGGGACAGTTTGGAATCGGATTCGACTAGGACCATATCGGCGAATAGGGCCGCCGCCCAAAAGACGTTGTTCGTTTCGGCAGTCCGTCGGAATCCGGATTCTATATCGGCTATTCGACGCTCACGAGGTAGACGGCGACGACGCCGAGGCCGATCCCGAGCGCCTTCCGTGCAGTCAGCGACTCGTTCAGGAAGACGATCCCGAGGAGCGAGCTCACGACGAGGAACATTCCGAAGATCGGCGAGACGACGCTCACCGGGCCGAGCGAGAGCGCCCGGTAGTACGCCAAGATCCCGACTGTCAAACAGACGCCGGCGATGGCGACGTACCCCACTTTCGGGTGCGTGACGTAGGAAAGCGCGTTCTCTTGGTTGTACGCGATGATACCGGCGGTGAGAGCGACGAGGATCGTGTTCGCGATGATGGTCGCGACGTTGCTCGGGATCTGCGCCGATCCGGTCGTCGCGACGCGCATAAACGGAGCCACCAGCGCGTACGCGACGAGCGCGAGTATCGCCCACGGAAGATAGTTCATAGACTCTCGTCCGGGCAGCCGTGGGTTCACCGTTTCGGTCCAGTGTCAGTGATCGACGCCAATGGCCACCGGGTGTCAATCGTCGCTGGGCATCGGCGTCGACGAGATGTCGAACGCCGCGTCGCGGACGATCCACCATCCGAGCGCGAGCGAGAGTGCACCCAACGCGGCGACGGCACCGAACGACCGCGCGAGACCGGCGGTTTCGATCAGATACCCGAACAACGGCGGGGCGATCGCGCCGCCCAGCGAGATCCCGATCGTCACGAGCGCGAAGTTCTTCCCGAGGTCGGCCCGCGCGGAGAGGAGGTCCGCGAGCGTCGACCGCGCCGGTCGGGAGAGGCTGATGCTCCCGCTGAAGAGAAGCACGACGCCGAGTGCGAGCGTCGGGAGCACGAGCGTCGAGAGGAGCGCGGCGACGACGGTCAACAGCGCGTAGCCGACGATGACGACCGGGCCGGCACCGGCGCGGTCGGTGAGCGTACCGCCGAGGAGGATCAACCCCGCGCCGACGACGAGCATCGCCGAGGTGAGCGCACTCGCGGTCCCGTCGGGCAGGCCGTAGCCGGCCGCCAGCAGGTTCGGCGTGTACGTCCGAATCGTCCACGCCGCCGTCGAGGTCAGAAACGCGAGCAGCGTCAGTCCGAGGATTCCGGGAGACGCCGTGAGCGTCCGGAACAGCGCCCGCATTCGTCCGGGAACGGAGGCCACCGTCGGCCGCTCGTCGGGGCGCTCTGCGAGCCCGGGTTTCGTGACGTCGTCGTCGATCGAGCGGAAACTGAGCAGGCAGTAGGCGGTGTACGCCCCACCCAAAACAGTCACGACGCCGAGAGCGACTCGCCACGAGAGGCCGAGGGCGGTCGTCGCCGCGACGGCCGCGAACGGTGCCGCGAGCCCGACGGCCCCGCCGAAGGCGTGCGTGCTGTAGGCGCGCCCGCGGTTTTCGGCCGACGAGACCGCGGCCAAAAGCGGGTAGTGCGCCGGGTGGTGTCCGGCGACGCCGATTCCGAGGATCACCTGCGCGACGAGAAGCCACGCGTAGGAGGTCGAAAGCGCCGTGAGCGCCGCGCCCGCGGTGCCAACGACGAGCGAGATTCCCAAGACGAGCGTCCGACTGTAGGCGTCGGAAACGTAGCCCATCGGCAGTTGGAGGGCGAGGATGACCACGTTTTGGACGCCGATTGCGAGGCCGATGGCGGCGATGCTGACGTCGAAGCGCGCGGCGAGAACGGTCACGAGCGGGGCCACCATCACGATGTAGGCGTGGTTGACGAAGTGCGACCCCGAGACGAGGGCGACGACCCGGCGGTCCTGTGCGTCGGTCACAGTTGCGTTTGGACGCCGAAGCGAATTATACCCGCCGAATGTCGTCGGCGGTCCCCGGTTCTCGCGCCGTCCAGATGTCTCCGAACGCGTCGAAGAAGTCCGCGCCGGTGTCGACGACGACGTGCTCGGCGCGGAGGCGACGCGCGCGCGCTTCGACGTCGTCGACGTGCTCGGAGAGCCTGTCTCTGTACCCCTCGGCGGTCGTCCCACCAAAATACGCGCGCTGCGTCGATCCCGTTTCGGGGTCCTCGAAGACCGTGTCGCCGCTGACGTCGGGATCGCGCTCCTCGGGCGCGACGAGGTGGACGAGGAGGACGTCGCTGTCCCCGAGCGCGGCGAGACCGTCCTCAATCGCGTCCGGATCGTCGAGGAAGTCGCTCACGACGACGACGAGCGACCGCGAGCGGATCGTGCGCGCGTAGGACGCGAGCGCGTCGAAGAAGTCGGTCCGGCCGCCGGGGGTGGTCCCGTTCACCCCGTCGACGAGTCGGAGCAACTCCCCGCGCGTCGAGCGACCGCGGTCGAGCCGCTCGGCGTCGGTGCCGATCGTCGCGAACCGAAACGAGTCGTGGCCGGCGACCGCGAAGTACGCGAACGCGAGGCCGACGCGCGCGCCGAACTCGAATTTGTTCGCCGCGCCCGAACCGAAGTCCATCGACGCCGAGGAGTCGAGAAGCACGTGCACCGTGAGGTCGCGATCGGCCTCGTACCGCTTGATGAAGTGCTCGTCGGTCCGCGCGTACACCCGCCAGTCGATCAGCCGGACGTCGTCGCCCGGCGTGTACCGGCGGTGGTCGCTGAACGTGAGCCCCTCACCGACGTTCGGCGACTGCTGTTCGCCCTGCCGCCGCGAGTCGGTCCGGTGCCGAAGCGCGCGCTCTAAGCCGGCCAGCCGGTCGAGGAAGTCGGGTTCGATCGGCATCTCACAGCAGTTCCGAAACGATGTCGTCCGGCGTGACGTCCTCGCGCTCGGCGCGGAAGTCGACGACGATCCGATGGCGGAGCACCGGATTGGCCATCGCCTCGACGTCAGCGCTGGCGACGTGCGAGCGCCCGTCGAGGAACGCGCGGGCCTTCGCGGCGAGGACGAGCCCCATACTCGCCCGCGGGCTCGCGCCGAACTCGACGTTCTCGGCCGTCCGCGTCGAGCGCACCAGATCGATCACGTCGTCGCGGACGTCGTCGGCGATGGGGACCTGTCGCGTGAGCTGTTGGGCCCGCTGGAGCCCGTCGCGGGAGAGCACGCGGTCGACGGACGGATCGGTCGCACCCGTCGTGTACCGGTCGACGATCGCTCGCTCCTCGTCGCGATCGGGGTAATCGACGAGGATTTTCAGTAGGAAGCGGTCGGTCTGGGCCTCCGGAAGCGGGTACGTTCCCTCCTGATCGATCGGGTTCTGCGTCGCGAGCACGAAGAACGGCCGCGGCAGCTCGCGCGTCTCGCCCGCGGTCGTCACCTGCTTCTCCTGCATCGCTTCGAGGAGTGCGGCCTGCGTCTTCGGCGTCGCGCGGTTGATCTCGTCGGCGAGGACGAGGTTCGCGAACACCGGCCCCCGCTCGAAGACGAACTCGCGTTCGCCGCCGACCTCCCGGATGATCTCGGTCCCAGTGATGTCGGCGGGCATCAGATCCGGCGTGTTCTGGATGCGCGAGAACGACAGGTCAGTCGCCTCCGCGACCGTCCGCACCAGCGTCGTCTTGCCCAGTCCGGGGTTGCTCTCGATCAGCGCGTTGCCGTCACAAAGCAGACAGACGAGCAGCTGTTCGACGACGGCTTCCTGGCCGACGATTCGCTTTGCGACCTCCTCGCGGAGGGCGGCGAGTCTGCGCTGGATACTGTCGATCTCTTGGTTTCCGCTCATAATTTAGGGTGTGTCGTCCGTGTTCGTCTCGGGGGTTTCGTCGTCGAGTTCCCTGATCCGAAGGTTGTACTCTCGCACGAGTTCGGCGTCTTCGATCCGCTCCTGTCCGGCGTACCCCGACTGCTGGCTGTCGAACTCCCCGCTTCCGCCGCCGCCTCCGAACCCGCCGTCCGAGCCCGTCGGGCCGTCGGCGCTCCCCTCGCCGGTGCCCGGCACCGAGATGTTTTCGTCGTCGTCGCCCGCGTCGACGTCCTCGCGGTCGCCGAGGATCTCGTCGCCGTCCTGCAGGCCGTCGTCGTCCGGACGATCGACCGTCGGCTCACCGCCGCCGAGCAGTCCGGCGAGATCGGGATTGACGACGGCGACCTGCACGCTCGCGACACTCACGAGGGCGACGAGCGCCAGCGTGACGACCACCCGGCGCGTCTCGACGAGTTCGAGCGTCGAGGTCGACCCGAGCGTCTCGATCACGTCGTCGTAGAGCCGTCGCGCCATCTCGGTGTCGGTCCCGTCGTCGACGGCATCGCGGGCGGTCCGCAGCGCCTCGCCGAGTTGGGTATTGGCCGACTCGAACCGCTCGACGAGCGGGCGACGGACCCTGAGACCGTACGCTGCCGCGAAGCCGACCGCGCCGGCTGCGACCGCGACGAGCGCGGTCGCCGGGAGCGCCGTCGGGGCGAGGTCGCCGGCGATCGGGACGCCCCCGAGAGCGTCGACCGCGACGCTCGGGAGCGGGACGTCGATCGCGAGCCATTGCGGGTCGAGAAGATCCAGTGCGAGGTTCGCGAGGAGCGCGAGAAGCGCGGCCTCGACGATCGCATAGAGGAGTGCGACGTTTCGGACCTCGCGTCTGACTTCGGCGATCGCTGTGCGCATTCGCGCGTTCGACCCCTCGCGCTCGACGTTCGCGGTCTCGGTCCCCCGTTCTTCGACGGGGTTGCCGAACCCCGGATCGGGATCGAACCGGACCCCGTCATTCGCCGAAGAATCTCCATCCGACGGCGAGGCCCCGTCCCCGTCCTCAGACATCGTCACACCCCTCCGGCGGATCGCCGTGCTCCTCCTGCCACTGCTCGCAGACGGACTGTAGGTCCTCGCGGTGCTCGTCGCGCTCCGCGCGAGCCTCTTCGAGCGCGTCTTCGGTGTCCGAGAGTGCGCTTTCCAGCCGGCTCACTTCCGCTTCGAGCGATTCGATCCGCTCGCGTGCGGACTGTAGGTCCTCGCGGAGCTGGTCGTTCTGCGCGCGCAACTGCTCGTTTTGGGCGTCGATCTCGGAGACGGCCGACTGCGCGAGCAGCGTGGCTCCGACGGTCCCCACGGCGAGGACGAGGAGGGCGACGAGGAGCGCGCGGTTCAGGGGGCGGCCGACGAACGTCACGGGAGACCTCCGTCCGACGTGGTATCTCGGCGACGGACTTGAAGCCGCCGGTAGCTCACCTCGGCCGTGAAGACGAGCAGTCCGACGAGCAGCGCCAGCCACGTCCAGTCGGTCCGCACCGGACGGACGCCGCGGGCGCGCTCGGTCGCGAACCGCGCGATCTCCTCGCCCTGTCCGGCGGTGAACTCTCGGCCGCCGGTGTCGTCGACGAGCGTGTCGAGGGCCGGGTCGGGTCCGAACGCCGCGTACTCCCGCGGGTAGTTCGCGGCGTACGTCGCGCCAGACACGTCGTGGTAGCCGGTCGACTCCGGCGTCACCGTCGCCTCGAACAGTTCCTCGTCGACGCGGCGGAACGAGATGTTCTCGGAGCCGGGTCGATCGGAGCCGGGTCGATCGGAGCCGCGATACGTCACGGTCGTCGGCTCGCCGACCCGCGTGTCGGGGACGCCCGTGATCCCGGTCGCCTTCCGCTCGGGGTCGCCGACGGCGTAGTTCGTCGTCCGCGTCAGGAGCAGCGAGTCGGGCTCGCGGAGCAGGCCGTCGAGCGTCCCGTCTTCGCCGTGAGCCGTCAAGGTCGCCACTCGTCCGATCCCGTAGCGCCACGTCGCGAGCGCGGGCTGACCGTTGCTGCCGGCGACGAGGTAATCCGCGCCGGGCCGGACGGAGACGTCGTTGAACGACGCGGGCGACGACGTCAGCGTGACGCCGGAGGTGATGAACGCGCGCCGGTCGAGCACGATGAGTTCGGACGCACCGGGCGCGCCCGAGCCCCCGAAGAGGATGCCGAGTCGGGTCGTCTCCGACGCGCGGAAGTAACTGCCGCCACCCGCGCCGGCGATGGTCTGGAGGGTTCGCTCGTTGACGCGCTCGCCCGCACCGACGGTGACGACGCGGACGCCGCGCTCGGAGAGCTCGGAGGCGACCGACGCGGCCTCGTCGGGGTTGTCGTGACCGTCGCTGATCAGGATGATCGTCCCCGAGCGGTCGCCGAGCAGTTCGCCGCCGCCGCGGACCCCCGTCGCGATGTCGGTCGCCCCGCCCGCACGGAGTCGACGAATCTTGTCCGCCAGTTGCCCGCGGTTCTCCGAGAGCGGTTCGACGTCGGCGACGCGATAGGCCTGGTAGTTGAAGCCGACGATGCCGACCTCGTTCTCGTCGCCGAGGTTTTCGAGCACCGAGAGCGACGCCGATTTCTGGACCGACATCCCCTCTTCCGCGCTCCCGGAGACGTCAACGGCGAGCACGATGTTCGTCGCGCGGGGCTGTCCCTCGCCGGTCGTGACCGGCAGCATCGACGCGAGGTTCGACCCCTCGTAGCCGCCGCCCTCGTAGGCGTTGGGCCCGCCGACGACGAACAGGCCGCCGCCGTCGATGACGAACTCCTGCAGGCGGTCGACGTTCCCCAGCGAATCGGCGGGCGCGTCCTGCACAACGACCGCGTAGTACGGCGAGAGGTCATCGGGAATCGACTCCGCCGTCTCGACGTCGTACAACTGATCGAGGTAGCCGCGGAAGGGGTACTCGCCGGGTGAAACGTACAGGATCTCCGGCCGTTCGACCACACGAACCGTCTTCCGGAAGACGTCGTTCTCGGAGAACCGGTCGGTCGCGTCGATCTCGGCCGTGATCGTATGACCGCCCGTCGACTCGAAGGTGTGATTGAACTCCACAACCTGCGGCGCGTCTTCCATCGACCGTTCGAGCACCTGCTCGCCGTCGACGCGGACGGTGAGCGTCGTCGACGTGTTCGGCCCGACGCCGTCGACGCGGGCGGCGAAGCGGTTCTCGACGCCGAGGCTCACCTTCTCCGGTCCCGCGACTTCGACGTACCGTTCGGCAGTCCGCGGCTCGGGCGAGACCGTCGAAACGGTGGCGTTCGCCGACCGGGCGAGTTCGGTCGCCTCGGTGAGCGACTGCCCGCTCGTCACGCGGCCGTCGCTGAGGAGGACGAGGTTGCCGTCCTCGCGCACGTTCGCCGAGAGGGCGTCGCCGATCGGTGAGGAGTCCTCGACGCCGACGGGCACGCGACGGACCGAGACGCCCTCGGCCTCGATCTCGTCGGCGATTCGCTCCTCGACGGCCGGCGAAACGGCCATACTGTCCGATTCGTCGACCAGCATCGTCACACTCGGCTCGCCCGCCGTCAGTTGTGGCTGCACGGTGTACGGTCCGGCCGCCGAGAGCACGACGAGCGCGACGACGGCGACCCGCGCGGCGAAGAACCAGCGTCGCGAGCGCGGGGATGCAAGTCCCGAGGCGTCGCGGAAGACGAGCGCCCAGAGCGCGAGCAGCGCGACCGGAAGCGCGAGGAGAAAGAGCGGCCGCTGGAGGCCGACGGAGAGTCCCTCGGTCAGTTCCGCCGAAACCTGGAGCACGTTCGGGAGCACCGCCATCACAGATCACCCCGTCGGCGGAGGAGGGCCACTTCACCGAGCGCGACCGCGAGGAGGCCGAGCGCGACGAACTCCGTCAGCGGGTCCGGAACCGTCCGTTCCTCCTCTCTCGCGGTCGGCCCGCCGTCGGTCGTCTCGTCGATTGCCGACGTCGACACCGCGGACTCCTCGGCGCTGAGCAGTGACGCGCTGTAACGCGTCCCGTCGGCGACGTAGAACCCGGCGTCGTCGGCGTCGACCGCGGCCGCGGTCACCTCGCCACGCGGCGTTTCGATCGTCGTCTCGTTCCCGAACGCGAGCCGGTCGCCCGTCTCGCGGTTCAGGTCCGCGAGCGCCTCTCGGTTCGCGAGCGCGTAGACGCTCCGCTTCCAGAATATCGGGTACTCGAAGTCGTATTTGAAGGCCGACGCGGACTCGACGTAACCGTAATAGAGGAGCTGACCGCCGCCTCGACTCGCGGTCGCGATGATCGGGGTGCCGTCGGTGGTCGAGACGAGCGCCGTTCCGGACTTCAGATCGCCGCGGACGTACCGCTCCGGCGGCGGGAAGGTAATGTCGCGGGTGAGTTCGTCGGTCGCGGGCGTCGCGAGCGACGGATTCGAGCCCATTCCGTCGGGACTCAACAGGAGCAGGTCGCCGTAGGCCTCGACCGGCATCGATTCGTCCGCTTGGATGCCGACGCCGCCGCCGCCGGCGAGCGCGTCGCGTCCGGCGACGACGTGGGCCTCGCTGAGTTCGCCTTCCGCAACGTTGCTGTACAGGACCACGTCGTAGGCGTCGCCGGGCGGCTGAGGGACCGAATTCGGCGGTTCGACGGTCGTCAGTTCGACCGGATCGATCACCGTCAGCGCCGTCGTCAGGTAACGGTTCTCGTCGTTCGTCACGAGGAGGACGTCGACGGCGGCGTCCTCGGGCGCGGCCACGTACGCGACGTCGTCGCTCGGGAACGAGTCGCCGGGCGAGAGACGGATCTCGCCGCCGCCAGCGGGCACCGGGAGCGTGACGCTTCTGACGTCGCCGGGCGCGAGCGAGACGGTCTCTCGGGCGTCGCCCAGCGATATCCGCCGCTCCGTCTCCTCGGTGCCGAAGTTCTGCACGGAGACGGTCACCTCCTCGCCGGAGAAGCGTCGGTCGACGATTCCGACGTTGTCGTCGCCGCCGCCGTCGAACTGCCGCAGGTCAACCGTGAGTCCGCGAGCGCGCGCCGACTGCGCTGCCGGCTCCCAGCCGTCGCCCGCGAAGTCACTGAGGACGACGAGGCGCGCGTTCTCGCCCGCGAGGCTCTGTGCGCGCGAGATCGCAGAGCGGAGATCCCCCGAGGCGTCGGTCGCGCGCAGCGACGAGAGCGCCTCGTCGGCGTCGCCGGCGGTCCCGTCGCGCAACGCGATCGAGGAACGACCGTCGGCGACGACGATCGAAGTCGTCGACGACGTCTCCGACCGCGCGGCCGAAATCGCCCGTTCGAAGCGCGTCTCGCCCCCGTTCTCGACGTTCATACTCGCGCTGGCGTCGACCACGATGACGGTCTCTTCGACGGTTTCGGACTCCGAAACCGGGACGTACGGGGTCGCGAGCGCCGTCGCGAAGAGAATGATCGCGAGCAGTTGGAGGAGTAAGAGCGCGCTGCGCTTCAGCCGTTCGAGCAGCGGCGTCGACGACGACGTGCCGTCGGAGTCGGTCAGGAACCGGACCGTCGGCAGCGTCACGCGGCGGGGGTCCGGTCGAACGAGGTACAGGAGGAGCACGGGGATCGCCGCGAGGAGGGCGGCGAATCCGAGCGGGGAGAGGAAGGCGTCGGGGAGGGCCATCGTGCGGGAGGGGGTCCGCCGGGGTAATGGACCTTTCCCACCGCGAACGCCTCGGGGGTGACCGAGCGGCGATTCACCGTCTCTCGCGTGTCCGTATACGCCACCCGACGGGCCGTTCGAAGTGGAGAGCAAACCCTTTCAACGGGGGCCGCATCGCAGTTCGTATGGAAGCGAAGCGGGAACTGCTCGACCTGTTGCTGAGCGACGCTCGTCAGAGCACCGAGGACATCGCGCGACAACTCGGGAGCGACGCAGCAACGGTCGAGGCCCTGATCGACGAACTGGAGTCGGAGGGCGCGATCCGCGGCTACCAAGCGGTCGTCGACTGGGACAGCGCGGACAGAGAGCACGTCCGCGCGGAGGTCGAGTTGAACGTCGAACTCGACCGCGAGACGGGCTACGAGGAGATCGCACGGCGCATCGCGAAGTTCCCCGAGGTGTCGTCGCTGCGGCTCATCTCCGGCAGTTACGACTTCGCCGTCGACGTCGAGGGCGAGTCGATGCACGACGTCTCGAGGTTCGTCTCCGAGCAGATCGCGCCGATCCCGGAGGTCACCCAGACCGTGACGCACTTCGTGATGACGACGTACAAGGAGCGAGGGGTCTACTTCGGCGACGGCGACGACGACGACCGCCTCGCCGTCTCGCCATGACCGAGCGCACGGACCGACTCTCCCAGCGAGCTAGGGAGACGCCGCCCTCGGGGATTCGGCGGTTCTTCGAGCTCGCCGAGGAGATGGACGACATCGTCTCCTTGGGCGTGGGCGAACCGGACTTCTCCGCGCCGTGGGCCGCGCGAGCGGCCGCGATCGACTCCTTAGAGCGGGGACGGACCTCCTATACGTCCAACCGGGGACGACGGGACCTCCGCGAGCGAGTCGCCTCGCACGTGCGTCGATACGACCTCTCGTACGATCCAGACGAGGAGATCCTCGTGACGACCGGCGCGAGCGAGGCCGTCGATCTGGCGATGCGCGCGCTCGTCGACCCCGGCGACGCTGTCGCCGTCCCGCAGCCGTCGTACATCTCCTACGGACCGACGGTGTCGTTCTCGGGCGGCGAGGTCGTCCCCGTCGAGACGCACGCGGAGAACGACTTCGTGCTCACCTACGAGGACCTCGAACGCGCCGGAGCGGCCGACGCGGAGGCGCTCGTGCTCTGTTATCCGAACAACCCGACCGGCGCAGTGATGACGCGCGAGGAGTTGGCCGAGGTGGCCGAGTTCGTCCGCGAGCACGATCTCTTCGTCCTCTCGGACGAAATTTACGCGGCGCTGCGCTACGAGGACGAGCACGTCTCGATCGCGACGCTGCCGGGGATGCGCGAGCGGACCGTCGTGTTCAACGGCTTCTCGAAGGCGTACGCGATGACGGGGCTACGCCTCGGGTACGCCCTCGGCCCGCCCGAGGTGATCGACGCGATGAACCGGATCCACCAGTACACGATGCTGTCGTCCCCCACGACGGCGCAGTTCGCCGCGCTCGAAGCCCTCGACTCGTGCGACGGTGCCGTCGAGGAGATGCGACGGGAGTTCGACCGACGGCGGCAGTTCGTCATCTCGCGGTTCAACGAGATCGGGATGGACTGCTTCGAGGCGAAGGGCGCGTTCTACGTCTTCCCGAAGTGCCCGCCGGGGTGGGAAGACGACGAGGCGTTCGCGGAGGCGCTCATCCGCGAGGAGCGCGTCGCGCTCGTCCCGGGGCGGGTGTTCGGAGAAGGCGGCGAGGGCCACCTCCGCGTGTCGTACGCGTCGGGAATGAGCGAACTGAAGACGGCGATGGATCGGATCGAGTCGTTCGTCACAGAGCAGAAGCAAAGCTAGCCACGTTCGCCACGGCTGTCTCGCCAATTGGACGAACGGGTACAGCGACGCGAGCAACTATTTGTGGCCATCACTTCTGTTCGATCACAAACTATTACTGGAAGCGGTGTGTTGATCGCGCTGAATGCGCACAGGTGGCAGGCCTGAGGAGACGACAGTCGGTGCCACTGTGGGTGTTGCGACCGCTCTCGACGAACTGAAATCCCGCGGCAGTGCGCTTCTCGTCGTCGGTTCAGTTCCGGAAGAGGTGTACGCCCGAGTGTCCGCGTGTCTACTCGGCGGCGACTGTACGGCGGATCGACGCCGTCTCGTCGTTGAAGACGCGACCACTCCCGAAGCCCGATACGCGTCCGTCGATAGATGGACGCCGGAGTGGACCCGGATTCTCCAGTGCAACGTCGCCACCCGCGGATCGACGGCCGCGGCTAGCGGCGGCGTCGAATTCTCACCCGGTCAACCCGGTTCGGATCGGAGCCGACCAACGCCTCGATCATCGCGGTTTTCCACGGATCGTCCATCCCGATCAACTGATACCGAAAGCGGGAGTCGACAGGGTGCGACGACAACCGTGAACGGGTCGATCACGGAACTCGGTGTCGAAATCGGGGGAGCGATACAGCAGTTCGACTCGGTAGCGGGCGGACTCGACCCCGCCGAATTGCGCGTCGGATTCGACTGCGTGGACACGCTGCTCGCGGAGTACGACGAGCGAACCGTATTCAGATTCCTTCACCTGCTCGCGAACGACGTCAGGACCGTCAACGGGATGGCACACGTCCGCTTCCCCAAGCCCTTCGAGGCCGAGTCGACCCGGCTGTTCGCCCCGCTCTTCGACGCGGTCATCGAACTACGTCTCAACGGGAGCGAACCACAGCAGCGCTGGCACTTCCGGGACGCAGACGTCGTCTCGGAGTGGCTTCCGGTCGATTCGTGAGCGCGCGTGTCGCACCAGTATGCTTTTGCCCGCGTGAGTGATGTGTTGGCACGATGAAGGGGAACGAACGCCGTGTGGGGTCCGATCCGGTCGCCCCGCCCGGGACCGATCACCTCCAAATCGCGTTCGACATCCTGCCGGACCAAGATGAAATCGTCGTTTCCGACCCCATCGAACGGAGCCAGTTCGCGCTCTCAGCGCCAAAGGGCGTGCGCCTCCGTCAAGCAGACCCCGACGCCTTCCGCTTTCCGGCCGACGAGGCGGTGACGGTTCGGACCGATCGCTTGGATCTCGAAACCGTCGTGTCGGTCTGCGTCCGCGACGGCGACGGCGAGATGCTCGCACAGGCGGAACACTTCGCCGACCAGACGTTCCCGGCGGGGACCTACAGCGTCGAACTGTTCGCACCGATCAAGCTGTACCTCCGCGTGACCTCCCCGCTCCGCGTGGTCTCGAACGCGACGAAGACGAGTCTCGAGTTCGGCGAGGAGACCGACGTGCTGGTCGGGGCGCGCTCGCATCACAAGCGTCCGGCGGCGACCGTTCGAACGACGGACCGGCCGCGCGACGCGATGGAAGCCGTTTCGCTCCTCGGCTCGGCGCTGAAGACGACGAGTGTCGAGCGCTCGTATCCGACGCTCCGCGGGCATCCTCCACTGATCGAGCGCGGTGACCGGTTCGCCGCACCCGAGGGGCTCGAACGGCCCGAGACGGACGTCACACTGGAGTTGCCGGAGACCCGTCGACACGTCTACGTCGCCGCGCCGCTGGCGTACTACCTCGGCGCGGGGGTCGTCCCCGGGTCGACGCCGCGTATCGTGACCGACGAGGGTTTCGTCCACGAACTCGACGGTCCCCGGGGCTTCGAGAGATCGGTAGAGCGCGCGCTCAAACAGACGTTCTTCCTCGACTGTCTCACGCGGACCGAAGGATACTACGAGGTCGATCTCCACGAGCGGCGGACGCTCGAACCGGAGCTCGGCTTGGACTTCGCGGACCTGTACGACCGATCGATCGGCGGGCAGTTGGCCGCCTATCTCGACGTTCCCTACGAGCGGATCGAAGCGCACGTTCCCGAGTGGAAGCTGACAGCGCACGTCGCGCCGACGGCCTCGAACGTCGAGTTGCTGCCGTTCGTCGCGAACGACCTCGCGGTCGTGATGACGCCGCAGACGGAGCCGACGAGCGGGTCGGCGATACAGTCGAACGCCGTGTCGGAGTTCGTTCGTCGAGGACCGCCGCAGCCGCCGACGCCCGCGTCGACGGGCGAAGACACGTTTACCCGGAGCGCGAGCACTCGCAGCGCGGACACGCGGAGCCAAGAGGCGGCGCACAGTCAGCGGGCGTACGTCCAACCGGCGGAAACGGACTCGCTCGAACAGGCGTGGCTGGGCCCGGGCATCCCGATCGGCGCGAGTAAGGCGTCGTTGCAGGCGTACCGGAACCGGTTGGCGCGTGCGCCTATCGAAGGCGACATCGGCCTCACCGTGATCTGTAACGACCCGAAGATGGCCGAGGAGCGCGACGCCGTCGAGTCGGTGTACGGCTCTCGCGAGGAACTCCCCTTCGAGGTGCGCACGCACTACCAACTGACGGTCGAGGAGCTCCGGTCGGTACTCAAAGAGAAGACGGAGTTTCTCCACTACATCGGCCACATCGACGAGGATGGATTCCAGTGCCCCGACGGTGCACTCGACGTCGAGACGATCGACGAACTCGGCGTCGACTCGTTCCTCCTCAACGCGTGTCAGTCCTACGAACAGGGGATGGAACTCATCGAACGCGGGGCGATCGCGGGGATCGTCACGCTGAACGACGTCGTCAACAGCGGCGCGGTCGACATCGGCCGGAGTCTCGCCCGGCTGTTGAACTACGGATTCCCGATTCGGATCTCACTGGAGATCGCAAAGCGCGACAGCTACATCGGGAGCGACTACATCGTCGTCGGCGACGGGAGCTTTTGTGTAACTCAGGTGCAAGCCGTCCTTCCGAATATGTGTGAGATCAGAGGAGATACGCAAAAGTTCGACGTCGATTATCGGACATACCCCGCCGCCGCGTATGAATTAGGTAGTCTAGTCGTCCCATACATTCCCGGGAACGAATCGTATTATCTGTCGTCCGGAACCGTTGACACATTCACGCTGACGGAAGCAGAGCTGAGCGAGTTCTTATCGATGGAGAATATTCCGGTCGTCGTCAACAATTCACTCGTCTGGAGCGACGATTTAGACGTAAGTCGGATCTAACCGCTCAGGGACCATTGATCGCGCCGTGATTCCCAGCAACCACCGTGCCTGCCTGCGAGAGCAGGAGCAGCGCCGTGAAGAGGACGCCCATCGCGCGGGGGTGGTTGGCGAGGTACTGTGCGACAGCGTTCGAGTCATTTTCGGACATGACGATTGGTACCTAGGCGCGCTTTAAAATAAAATTTTCTGACACTTTCTGATATGATATTATGTTAATTTAATCCTATTATCGTGGTACAAAAAGACAGACAGCTCCGAGAAGTGCTCTCGACGGTGTCCATCCGGTAACGGATCCGTACTCGGCGGCCGAACAGAACAGAAGGAGGTAACCTGTCGCTACTCGGATTGGTCGTCGTCGACATCAACCTCGTCGCTGAGGTCGCGGTACATCGCGGTGAAATCGTGTTCGTCGTCGAAGGTCGACAGCGTCTCGTCGAGCTGAGAGCGCAGTTCGCGCACGCGGTCAGTCAACTCCTGGTACTCTTCGTGAGCGTCGAGCGTTGCAGCGTCCTTTTCGGATTCGAGAAGCGCTTTCTTCGAGGCGAGCGCGAAGAGCTCTTGAATCCCGTTGTCGTAGCGGTTTCGACGAAGTAAGCTCTCGACGGTCTCCTTGAGCGAGCTCCGCGACACCGGTTTGACGAGGTAATCGTCGAATCCCATCGCGACGATATCGAAATCGGGTTCCACGGCGGTAACCATCGCGACGCGGCACCCGACGTCCCGCTCGCGGATCGCTGCCAACGCCTCGTCGCCCGATAGGTCGGGCATCCGCCTGTCGAGAAGCACGACGTCGACCTCGTCGTCGAGCTCGTCGAGTGCCTCGCGTCCGCCATAAGCGACGCGAACGCGATACTCGTCTTTCAGCCACGTTGCGTACAGATCGGCGAGGTCCGGCTCGTCTTCGACGACGAGCACCATCGGCAGGTCAGCGCTCATTGGTAGGTCTGCGGTGCGTTCGGTGACACCGATACGATGGAATGGCTCCCGAGGGCATATCAAGATACCCCTTACGATCCCCCGGTGCGTCGTCTCACACCGCGGGCCGCCGTGCGGTTGCGGGACAGTTCGCGGTCCCGGTGGCCTGCGTCAGTTTGTGTTCGAGCCTGCAACGGCGTTATCGTCCGGGTTGTGACGATGTCAGTTTTCGTCCGGACTGTAATTCGGCGCTTCGTCGGTGATCATCACGTCGTGGGGATGACCTTCCGTCTGTCCGGCGCTGGACACGCGGACGAACTCGGCGCGCTCTTTGAACCCCGGAATCGTCTCCGCTCCGACGTAGCCCATCCCCGAGCGCATCCCGCCGACGAGCTGGTGCAGCTCGGAAGCGAGGGTGCCCTTGTACGGCGTCGCCGCCTCCACGCCCTCGGGGACGAAGTCCTCCTCTTCCTCGTCTGCGTCCTTGAGATACCGCTCGCCGCCGCCGGACTTCATCGCCCCGACGGAGCCCATTCCGCGGTACTGCTTGTACTTCTTGCCGTTCATCGTGATGACGCGGCCCGGGGCCTCGTCCGTCCCGGCGAAGTACGAGCCGAGCATCACGGCGTCCGCACCCGCGGCGATGGCCTTGATCGCGTCGCCGGAGTAGCGAATGCCGCCGTCGGCGATGACGGGGACGCCCTCGGAGGTCGCGACATCGGCGACCTGCGCGACCGCGGTGATCTGCGGCATCCCGGCACCAGAGACGACGCGCGTGGTACAGATCGAACCGGGGCCGATCCCGACTTTCAGCCCGTCGGCGAAGTCGACCGCCGCCTCGGCCGCCTCGCGGGTTCCGATGTTGCCGACGACGACGTCCGCCTCGACCGACGATTTGATGTCGCGAGCGTTGTCGAGGACGTTGAGATTGTGCGCGTGTGCGCAGTCGATGAACAGGACGTCTGCACCGGCCTCGTCCGCAGCGAGGGCGCGCTCGGTATCGAACGGACCGACAGCGACGCCGACACGGAGTCGACCGTCCTCGTCGCGGGCCGCGTTCTCGTGTTCGCGTCGCTGGAGGATCCCCTGCATCGTGACGAGCCCGACGAGGCGATCGTTCTCGTCGACGATCGGCACGCGCTCGATCTTGTGATCGTACATCAGTTCGAGCGCTTCGCGCGCGCCGACCTCGCGACCGGCCGTGATGACCTCGTCGGTCATCGCCTCGCGGACCTCGTCGGTCTCGCCGACCTCGAGATACGGGCGGACGTCAGTCGCGGAGATGATCCCGAGGACGGTGTCGTCCTCGTCGACGACCGGGGCACCGGAGACGCCCTCACGCTCCATCATCTCGTCGACGTCGCGGACGGTCTGTGCCGGGCTCGCCGTGACGACGTTCTCCCGTCGGATCACGAGCTCGTCAGCTCGCTTGACGCGCTCGATCTCGGCGATGAGGTACTCCTGCGGCATATTCTGGTGCAGAACGCCGAGACCGCCCTCACGCGCCATCCCGATCGCCATCCCCGCCTCGGTGACGGTGTCCATCGCCGCCGAGAGGATGGGAATGTTCAACTCGACGTTCCTCGAGACGCGCGTCGAGACGTCGGCGGTGTCGGGTTCGACTCGGCTCTCCATCGGTCGGAGCAACACATCGTCGAACGTCAACGCCTCTGGCACCCGAAGTTTCTCCGAAAAGGATCCCTGTGTGGAACCGTCTTTCGCCATATAAACGGTCCACAGTCGACCGACAAAAGCGTTGCGAGAGACCATCGCCGTGTAGATTGTTGGCATAGACTCTGCTCGAATATGCAATAATGTGCATAGATTGGCGCTGGATCCTGTGCGCGCACCCAGCGTCGTCCTGTAGGTTCGTTTCGGTGGATTCGCTTCGATCAGTATGGTATCCGGGCAGGGTTGTCTCCAAGAAATCAGCGAGTAGCGTTTGCAACTGATTGCGCATCCGATTGCCCCCTGTCGTGCGATCGGATGCTGGTGACTTGTACACGCAACGATAGGTGTCGTCGCAATATTCGGGTGTTGTCGCAATATTCGCCGTTCGGAGCCGGGAGAGTCGTAGATTATCAGCGTATCAGCGATAGTTTCGACAGAATCACGACTTTTTCGGGCGTCTGCTGTAAGAGACCCAGAACCGTGAGCCCCCGTCCCACACAACGTTTAATATGCCGTCACGACAGCAATTAGGTATGGACTCCGAGTGTCCCTCTGCATCGCGCATCGTCGGTCAGCAGCCCACGGACTTCGATGCGACGTTTACATTTACAGCGATGCAGAATTTCAAACGCGGAAACCCGACCCCTTCCGTGCTCGGAGTGCTCCCGCAGGCCCTCGGTGTCTCCGCACCGGGCTTGCGCCCGCATCGCCGTCTGGCCGATGGTGACGGCCGTTAGTCGCGAATGAGCGTCTCTCGGCATCCAGTCGCACTCCGCCTCGAGCAGCGGGTAGGTGGTGCGACCCGACTCTTGGCGACGGTGATGGCTCTCCCGCTCGTCGACGGAATCTTCCCCGCGCTCATCATCGCGGGCGCGCTCAGCAGCCCGCTCGGGATCATCGAGACCGGACTGCTGATCTTCGGCGGGTCGGCGACGGTCGCGGTCATCCTCGCGGAGATGGACGGTACGCGCCGCGAACAGGTGACGTCGATCCTCCTGATCGGCGCGCTGTTACTCCCGCTCGCGGGAGTGGAAGCCCTCTTCGCGGAGACGCTGAAGAGCGTGCTGAACTTCGAGGTCTTCCACCGCTTCGCCGGCCTCGTCATCCTCGCAGTCGCGGCGAAGACCGCCTCCGCGAAGGTCGGCGAGTACCTCCCTTCACCGAGCGTCATCATCGGTTTCGGCCTGATCGCGAGCCTCGAACTCGGTGGCGCGGCGCTGGTGATCGACCCCGACGTCGGGACGATCGCCCGCGCCGTGGCGGCCGCCGGAACCGGCGTCGCCTTCGCGCTTGCCGTCGCCGTGTTCGCGCCGAGCCTCCGCGGGGCCGTCGACATCGACCGCTTCCGCTTCGGGAGCTCGGTCGCGCTGGGAATGCTCGCCGTCGACGTACTCGGCCTGCTTCCAACCCAAGCGCCCGTCGCGCTCGCGGTGCTGGGCGTCACGGCCCTGTTCGCCTACGATCCGGACGCGAACGTAGAGCACGACGCTGCTGTTGTGGACGACGCCGACGATACGCCCGATCCCGAGTCGGTCGACGGCGAGGACCGCGGCCGCGACGTGACCGTGGGCGGGGCGCTCTCGTCGCTTCGAACGGCCGTCACCGACGGCGTCGACCACGACGAGGAGGACGACGAGCGCGAATCCGACGAGACCGGCGGCGACGTCGGCTACGGATATCCGGATTCCGACGGTTCGCGGGCCCCGTGGCTCTGAAGGGCGCACGCCGAGGCGCGTACCGGAGATAACAGTCGATCGGGGATTTGGGCCCAGAGGACGAGCGGAGCGAAGTCCTCGTGGTTCAACATCCCTCCAGCCCCACGATTTTTGTCACGAGCAACTCCGCGAGCGGCAACGGCGGCACGACGGATTTACCACGTTCGGTTTCCTCCACAGGGTATGAGCAACCGCGTCGTCGAAGGGCGGATGGTAACGCCGAAACGACTCGCCGAACTCGTCGAAGGCGAGCGCCCGCTGGAAGCAGAGGCGATCGAAGACGCCGAGATGGACTGTCCCGAATGCGGCGAGAACGTCCTCTCGGTGGGCTATATGCCGAGCGTGACCGAGTTCGTCACCGCGTACAAGTGCCAAGAGTGTTCGTGGTCCGATACCGATCGGTAACGAGCTTCGACGATCGGACGCGTTCGGACCCGTCGGCCGATCGTAATTCCTTTATGCGGTATCGGCATACGGGAAGACGCACGCACAGGGGCCGTGGCCAAGCCCGGCATGGCGACTGACTCCAGAGGCTTGCGCCCGGTGACGACACTCCAGACTGATATACCGAGCGGCCGACTGATCATCGGTTCGCGACGACGACCCTCTGGAGTACCGAGGCGCGTACCGGAGATATCAGTCGATCGGGGGTTCAAATCCCTCCGGCCCCATACTTTCTGCTCCGAGCACTTCCGCGAGGAGTCTGACGGATGAAAGCCGGAGGGTATACCGCTGAAAACGCACGTTCTACGGACGATCGTGATGTGTCACCGCGAGAACCGAATTACGCGAACTCGGCCAGCAGCAACAGCACGCTCGGGACGACCAGCAGTACGACGCCGACGAGTATCAGGACTGCCGGAAGCCAGAGCAGTCCCATCTCAGTGAGGAGCCAGAGCCCGAGCCCGCCGAGGAGGACGAGCAGCCCTACCAAGCGCAGTACCCACGTGATGACGCCCTCGAATCCCGAATCGGCAACGACGTCGACCACTTCGAGTACGTCGTCCATTGTGCCGCCAGTCTCGTGTCGGCCCCTACTTATAAGATACGACCTCGATCGGAGCGGGTGTACTTAGCGGAGGACAGGGCCGTGCCCGAATCGTTCACCGACTCGGAAACGATTAGTTCTACAACAGATATATATAATGTGTCTACTAGAAAACTAAAATATGGAATCAGAAGGGGGGTCTTCGGGAGGGCCCAACAGAATCCCGTTGGCGGCGACGTTCATCATTTGCTGTCTCGTAGTCGCAGCCACGGCACCAGCCGCCGCACAGGGAACCGTGAGTACAGACATAGAGCTCTCGCAGCTATATCAACAGGACGCAGAGTCCACTGCGCTGTCGTGTCTCGACGTGAGTAAATCGGAGGTCACACAGCGGTTGAACGAGGTCGGAATCCAACAGGTGAACACCCGGATTCAGCAGTCGTCCGATCGGATTCCGAACTCGGTTCGGAACGCGATGGTCGGCGAGCGCGTGAACATTAACGTCGAATCCGGTGGCGCGACGACGACGTTCTCAGTGGTCGTCAACCAGAACGCACAGATCGAACAGATCGAACCCAACGCCGTCTCAGACCCAACTCTGCGGGCGACGACGGACTGCGAAACGATCGATCGCATCATCGACGCCGACGACCGACAGTCTGCGATGCAGGCCGCGATCAGCCGCGGAGACATCACTTGGGAGGGCCTGACGACGACGAGCGAAGTCGAGACGTCCTACGGCGGGAAAGCCGTCCAGACGTACACGATCGTCGAGTCCGGAGAGACGGGCGACGTCAACGACGCCCGCGACGGCTTCAGAAACGGCTTGCTACTGCAGTAGGCAGGTCGACCCGGCAGCTCGGAACCGGCACCGATCGCTTTTTCCGCCGGCCGCGTTCCTCCGAGTGACGTACCGCTCGAAGAGGGAGAACTCGCTACCGGTACGCAGACGTCCGTCAGAGGCGCGTCATCGCCGAGAGAGTAGGGAAAGGAGTTACTTGTTCACGTGGCCGTCGTAGAGTTCCTCGAGCGCGTCGCGAAGATACACCAGCGAATCGTATCGGTCGTCTTTCCGCTTTTCGAGCGCCGTCAGGAGGATATCGTCCAGCGCCGGGGGGACATCGACGTAGTCGCTCGGCGGTGCCGGGTCCTCGTTCAACACGGCCTGCATCACCCGGGCGGGCGATCCCTCGAAAGGCAACCGACCGGTGAACAGCTCGTAGAACACCGTGCCCAACTGGTAGACGTCAGTGATGTCGTCGGCGGCTCCGTACTCGTCGCTGAACTGTTCGGGTGCGGCGTACTGCGGAGAGAACCCCTCGATACTCTTCGAGTGATTGAGCAGTTCCTTCGCGAGGCCCCAGTCGGAGACTTTCGGCACGTCCCATGCATCCTCGACCGATCTGAAGAGGATGTTCTCCGGTTTCAGATCCAGATGGGCGATACCCTGTCGGTGCGCGTGGTGGACGCCGTTTGTAACGGCCAATGCCGTCCAGATGGCCTGTTCGATTTCGATCTCGCTGATGCGATCGCCGAGGTCGCCGCCGTCCATGTACTCCATCGCGATCCACGGCAGCGGTTGCGCCCCGTAGTCGATCACGTCGACGATGTGGTCGTGGTCGTCGAGTTTCTGCCACGTCTCGGCCTCAGTGAGAATCTGATCGATCGTGCCGGCGTCGATCGTCCCCGAGAGCCGCGGCCGTTTAATGGCAATCGAGACCGAACCGTCTCCGGTATCGAGCGTCGCGCGCGTGACGTCCGCGTTGCCACCGCTGCCGATCGACGTCTCGTCTGTGAACGCGTCGTACTCGACGCTGACCGGCGGTGCCGTGGGAATGTCCGTGGGGACCATCCGCTCTTCGACGCTGGGCGTCGTGCCCGATGCCAGCCAGTCCGTCGACGAGCGGTCGGTTGACGGCGCGGGGGCGGCTCGCCCGCTCGCCGCGGACGTCGCCTCGGTCGCGCCAGCCGCTGGCGGACCTGATCCGGACCCACCGGTTCCCGGTTCGCTCTCGTCGCCGCCGCGCCGGTACGTCCAGATGAGTCCCGCGCTGCCGAGGCCCAGCGCACCGAGGGCTGCTGGGACCATCAGCCCAGTCACCCCGTCGTTTCCGGCGGATTCCGGATCGGCGAGAGCGTACACCGCCGCGTCGTTACTACCCACGTACAGCGTTCCATTGTCGATCGCTGGCGACGAGAATATCTCTCCCTCAGTGTCGTAGGACCACACTTCGCTCCCGTCGTCCGCCGATACCGCGTAGACCGTGGTGTCCGCGCTGCCGACGTAGACGACGCCGTCGGCGACCGCCGGCGACGAGAACACGCGACCGTCGGTCTCGAAGCTCCACAGCTCGGTCCCGTCGATCATCGAGAGCGCGTACACGTGCTGATCGCGACTCCCGACGTAGACCGTGTCGCCGTCGACCGCCGGCGAGGACGCGATCACAGTAGAGAGCCCCGCGCGCCACTTCTCGGAACCGTCAGCGGACGAGAGCGCGTAGACCGAACCGTCGAGGCTCCCGACGTAGAGCGTGTCACCGCTGACGGCCGGCGACGACTCGATCCAATCGCCGGTCTCGTACCGCCAGTGTTCGCTCCCGTCGTCCGTCGAGAGCGCGTACACGTACTGATCGCGACTCCCGACGTAGACCGTGCCGCCGTCGATCGCCGGCGACGACCAGATCTCGCCGTCGGTCTCGAAGCGCCATAGCTCGGTCCCGTCATCGGTCGACAAGCCGTACACGCGCTGATCGCGGCTGGCCACGACGACCGTGTCGTCAGCGATCGTCGGGGACGCGAAGACACCCTCTCCGGTCTCGTACCGCCAGCGTTCGCTCCCGTCGTCCGCCGAGAGCGCGTACACGTTTGCGTCGCCGCTCCCGACGTAGACCGTTCCGTCGACGACGAGGGGGGAGGAGGCGACCGCCGCACCCGTCTCGTGGGTCCATCGTACCGACCCGTCGTCCGTCGAGAGCGCGTACACGTTTGCGTCGCCGCTCCCGACGTAGACCGTGTCGTCGACGACAGTCGGCGATGAAGGAACGCCGACGGCCGTCTCAACCGACCAAGCGAGTTCGGGGTTCTCCGTCGGACCGGTCTGTGCGGACGCGAATCCGGTGTTGTTGGTGTCCCCGCGGAACTTCCGCCACGACACTGAGTCAGCCTGCGCCGACGCGGTGGTGACGGCCC
Source organism: Halobellus sp. LT62 (assembly GCF_037031285.1). Lineage (NCBI taxonomy): Archaea > Methanobacteriati > Methanobacteriota > Halobacteria > Halobacteriales > Haloferacaceae > Halobellus > Halobellus salinisoli. The sequence continues at coordinate 934,959 of NZ_JAYEZO010000001.1, read as the reverse complement.
CGCCGCCGGCTCCCGCGACGCTCGCGCCGCCGAGCACCTGCAGCAGCCGCCGTCGGGACACGGAGGGATCGTCGTTGCCATTCATTGTTCGTAGAGGTCCACGAGCGCGTCTCGCAGGTAGACCAGCGAGTCGTAGCGATCGGCTTTCTCTGTGGCGAGCGCCGTCAGGAGGATGTCGTCGAGCGCTGCGGGCACGTCTGCGACGTCACTCGGCGGGTTCGGCTCGGCTTCGATACTCGCTCTCGCTCGATTTTCGACGGTCTCGTCGAACGGCGGCCGCCCGGTGAACAGCTCGTACAACACCGCCCCGACCTGATAGACATCCGTGAGATCGTCGAGCGGGCCGTACGCGTCGTCGATCTGCTCCGGCGCGGCGTACCGAAGCGCCGGCCCCGTGACGTCGCGGGCGGTTTCCGATCCGCGCCACCAATCGGAGACTTTCGGAACGTCCCAAGAGCCCTCCGTCGACTGGAAGAGCACGTTGCCGGGCTTCAGATGCAGGTGATGGACTCCTCTTCGATGAGCGTGGTAGACCGCGTTGATAACCGAAATCGCGGTCCAAGTGGCTTGGAGGAGGCCGATGTCGTCGGTGCGGTCACTCAGGTCGCCACCGTCCATGTACTCCATCGCGATCCACGGCAGGGGTTGGCCCCCGTACGCGATCACGGTGACAATGTGGTCGTGGTCGTCGAGCTTCTGCCACGTCTCGGCCTCGGTGAGAAGCCTGTCGAGCTCGTCGGCCCCGACCGTTCCGGTGAGCCGTGGTCTCGCGACCGCGACCGTCAACGGGCCGCTAGCGGTCTCGACTGTCGCCCGCGTTATCGTTCCGGTGTCGCGCTCGCTGATCTGCGTCTCCGATACGAAGTCGTCGTAGGCGAACGACGCCTTGGGAACGGCCAGAATTCGGTCGGGTTCGCGGCGCTCCCCGTCGATCGACACCGACCCGGGATCGGACACCTCACCGCCCGATTCCGCAGTTCGATCGGCGGGCGACATCGGCGGATCGGGAGTGGCGGGTCCGTTCTCAGTCGCACCGTCCGCCTCGCCGCGGTCACGGGCACGAGGGTCGTTCGGTCCGGGGCTCGGATCCGGTGACTCGCCACCGCCTGTGTCGGGTGAGACGGCGGGCTCTTCGGCCCCGCCGCCCTCACTCCCCCCGGGATCGGAACGTGCGCGGTACCACCAGAGGCCGCCCCCACCCAAGCCCGCAGCGCCGAGTGCGGTCGGGAGGAGCGGGAAGCCGCCATCGCCCGTCTCGCCCGACGGGCCGAGAGCCCGGGTCGTCGCCGTCGGCGTGGAAGCGGCTGTCGCCGTCGGATCCGGAGAGGTGGTGGTGCCACGCAACGCGTAGAGGCTCCCGTCCGTGCTCCCGACGTAGACCGTGTCATCGACGACCGTCGGGGACGCGGTGATCGAGTCTCCCGGAGAGAGTCGCCAGAGGAGGTCGCCCTCGGTCGTCTCGATGGCGTACACGTAGCTGTCCGTACTCGTGACGTAGACGACGCCGTCGGCGACCGCCGGCGAGGAGCGCACGCTCGCCCCGGTCTCACCCGACCAGCGCCGTTCGCCGGTATCGGCATCGAGCGCGTGGATCCGCGTCCCTTGAACTCCCTCAGTCACGTACACCGCGCCGTCGGCGACCGCAGGCGAGGTCCCGCCGAGCCCTTCGAGCGGGAACCGCCAACTCCGTTCTCCGGTCGCCGCGTCGAGCGCGTACAGGTGGCCGTCACTGCTGCTAACGTACACCGTCCCCGCAGCGACGGCCGGCGACGAGTTCACGCCGTTGTCAGTCGCGTACGACCACCGTTCGGTACCCGACGTGGCGTCGACGGCGTATACGCTTCCGTCGGCGCTCCCGACGTAGACCGTGCCGTCGGCGACCGCCGGCGTCGAGGTGATGATTCCGCCCGTCTCGAACGTCCAGATAGCGGTTCCATCGTCGATATCGACAGCGTGGAGGCTGTTGTCGTCGCTCCCGACGTAGACCGTGCCGTCGGTGACGGTCGGTGCGGCCTCGATCCCGCCACCGGTCTCGTACGTCCACCGCGTCTCCCGCGCCGCCGTGTCGAGCGCGTACAACGTGGCGTCCGTACTGCCGACGTAGACGGTTCCGTCGACGGCCGCCGGCGCGCCGGAGACGCTCCCGTCCGTCCGAAAGACCCACTGCTCGGTCCCGTCCGAGCGGTCGATTGCGTAGAGGCCCCCATCGTCGCTCCCGACGTACACCACGTCTTCGGTAACGGTCGCGGCCGACTGGACGGCGTCGTCAGCTTCGAGCGCCCACGTCTCAGACACCGCTCGTTTCGGTCCGACCGACGGACTGCTCGAGGTGTTCTGGGGATCGTAGCCGAACATCGGCCACACGGAATCCGCCTGCGCGTCGACACTCGTCGAACCGAACAGCGGGGCGGTGAGAAGCGCTCCGAGCGAACCGAGTGTCCAGCGGCGAGTTACCCGATCCATCGGTGACTATCGACTCCGTCGCGCCGGCATCGACGCCTCACTCTCGATCATCTACGTCCGTGTCGTCCTGCTCCGCCGACGCGGTGGTGGGATCGCTCCGCTCCGTCGCGCTCGCTTCGTCTCGGCCGGACGCGGCGTCGGGCTGTTCCGTCGACGTCTCGGTGGACTCGCCGCTGGCGGATTCGGCCTCCGACGCCGCCGAAGCGGTCACCTCATCAGTCCCCTCGGACACGTCTCCGGTCTCGGCCTCGGCGTCATCACCGTCGGCCTCCGTTTCCGACTCGCGGGCGTCGAACCACGCCGATCGCGCCCGTCCCCGACGGTACCAGTAGCCGAATCCGCCGGCGAACCCGACGAGCAGCGCCAGCGCGGCGTATCCGTAATCGGTCGAATCCCACTCGATTCCCTGACCGGAAAGCGAGTACATATCCCACAGAATCGTCCCGCTCACCAGAACGTTCAGCGGTGCCAACAGATAGACGATCGCTCGGGGGCCCAAATCAACCGAAATCTGCGTGCCGAACACGAACAACTGCACACAGATCAGGAGGAACACGGCTTTGATGACGTGCGTGTCGGGGACACCTTCGCGCGACTCAGTCGGTGGCCGCCACTCGTCGAGCGAGCGAACGGCGAAGAGGGACACCACGAGGATGAGAATTGCGGCGACGAACGAACCGACCACGCCGCCGACCCATCCCGCGATAGTCTGTGCACCGGTCGGCGGCAGAATCGCCGCCCCGGCTCCGAAAGAAATCGCGAACCAAACGTGGTGCCGCCTGATACCCGGCGGACGAAGCCCGATGCCGCCAACCTGCTCTTCGGCAGTTCCCATAGATACTGTTTACTACTCTATAGGATTCACTTATAATTACGGAATTCTAAGGTGAACGCCTCGCCGTTTCTCATCGAACGGACGAGAGACGGCCGAAGCGATCAGAACGAGCCGATCTGCCGATTGCGCTCGAGTAGCCTCTCCCTACTCGAGATAGAGCGCGAGGCCGACGTCGTCGACGTAGAGCTGTTCGCCCTCGCCCTCGGTTTCGAGCCTGTTGAACGCCCGTTTGACCACGTGAGAGTCGATTCCGTGATCTGCGAGCAGTTCTTCGAGGAGAACGCTCTCGCACGTCACGTCATCGAGGTACTTCTCGCGGATCAGGCGCTCGCAGGCGTCGATCCGCTCGGCGTCGATCGCGGGCTCGAAGATGTCGGCGTTTTCGCTCACCAACGGGTCGGAGCCGTCGTAGATGAGCTCTCCCGACTGGAGATCGACGAGGCAGACGCTCACCTGTCGGCTGTAGTGGGTCCGTGCGAGGTCGTCGGCCGCGATTTGCCGGCGAACTCGATCCGTCCATCCGGTCGGTGACGCGATGGCGAGCAGGTAGGTGTAATCGCCGTTTTCGGCCTCATAAACCGCGTCGTTGACCAGCGACAGGAGGTCGTCGAGGTCTGCCGGTTGCGTGTCGAACTCGTTGGTCGCGTACGCGTCCAAGTGCGCGAAGACCATCGCCTCGACCACCATCCGGGTCTCCGCGCCGAGGCCGAAGTACTTCGAATCGGTGATCTCGTAGCGGGCGGTCTGATTCGTCGGGTAGTCGCTGGGCTCTTCGCCCGCCAGCAGGAGGTCGTTCAGCTTCGGGCGGTCGCTGGTCCGTTGACTGCGCCCGTCCCAGTAGCCCTCCGGGACGTCGAACGGCCCGTCGGCGGTGTTTAGCGTCGTCAGTTCGTGCATCGCCGTATCGAAGCGCCCGAGGTAATCGAGTTCGAGGAGCCGGGCGATCGTCGCGGTGACGAGCTCGTCTCCCGTCACCCCAGCGCCGGCGTCCGTGTCGACGGGGGCGTCCGTCGACTCGATTTGTGCGGCGAACTCCGCCTCGCGGTCGTCGAGGCGGTCGCTGTGTAACTCGATCTGTCCCCGCTTCGTCTCCAGTCGTTCGAGTTCCGTCCTGATCGTCGTCTGCTCCTCGTGAAGGTTCTCGATCTCGGACTCGACGAGTTCAGTCGCTTCGTTCCGAGCGGCCTCGCGGTCCGCATTGGCGGTCTCTTCTCTGACGGCTTCGAGCTCGGAGACCTGCTGTTCGAGGCGCGTCTCGAGTTCGTTCGTCCGCTCGATTTGCGCATCGAGACGCTCGAGCGCTCTCGATTCGGCTTGAGAGACCTCCGCACGCTCGGCACGGATCTGTTCGAGCTGCGCCGCGACGGAGTCGTCGTCGGCCGTCGGACTCGCCAACTGCTGCTCCAATTGCCGAGCCTCGCGCTGGAACTGTCTGTTGTGCTGATCGTACGACGACGCCAGCTCCGACGACAGCTCGCTGAGATCCGTCCGGAGTTCGTCGCGGACCGTCTCGCGTTCCGTCGCGGCGGCCGATACGGCGGTGACCGCGTCCTCGATCGCATCGACCATATGTTCGAGCCCGTGGGTCTCCACGTAGACGAAGAACCCCTGTCTGATCTTCTCCCGACGCTCGTCGTATCTGTCGACGAGCTTCTCGATGACGTCCTGTTGGACGTCGGGATTGTCGACGAGCTCGTCGATGTTCGCGATCTGCGTCGAGGTGTACTCGGTGACGAGCTCGTACACCTCACCTTCCATCCGGCGGATGCGTCCCTCGATCTGCTCCTCGGAGAGGACGTCGAACTGCTTGTACTCGTCGAACTCGATCACTGCTCGGAGTTCGGCCTCGATGAAGTCGTCGGCGAGTTCGTCGGGCAAGTCGCCGTCGTCGAAGAGACTCGCCGCCAAGAGCAGGCGCGCCAGCCGAAGCTGTCCGCGGAGGTGTTCCCGTTCGGCGTCAGTTACGAAGTCCGAACACTCCTTACTGAAGTCCCACAGCAGCGTCTCTTCGTTGCCCTTGATCTCCTCGTATCGGTCGATACGTGAGCTCTCGGGCATCTTTTCCAACGCCGCAAGGTCCTCGTCGAGAACGATCTCCGCAGCGTGTGTGAGATCGCTGAGCCAGTCCGTACAGTCAGTCATCGTAGTGGAGTGTGATCATTGTGTGATCGGGTGAGTCGGTAGTCGACGTTGCGTGGTCCGTGCGGGGATCTCAGACGGATCCCGTTCCGTGGTGGGCAGACAGGCGTTTCCGCTCGAAAGCGCTCGCGAAACGACGGCTGTCGAACCCGCAGTCATCGCCCTACGGAGGAGTTTTCCGCATACTAATTAAATTTTTCCGACATAGTGGGCGTCCGTGTACCCTCTCGACGCACACACGTAACTCACAACGGACAAGAGTTATCAGAACGGGCAGGTTGAATCAAGACGAGAAAGCTGAAAGTTCTGATTACCGACCGGTGACGCCTGAGACACCGCCCGTCGGGCCGTATTAGTCCCCGAAGACATCGATAACAGGCGTTACTACTGTCCAGTATCGATGAGCCGGTTCTGACAGCATCTATATGTATTAAGGAAAGCTTAAGTAGGTCTACTTGGGTGCTACTAGTTAGCGAGAATAATGTCAATTGGAGCAATAGAACTCGGTGGGGTGTTCATCCTGAACGGGATCCTCGGAGCGCTGCTTGTGCTCGCCGTTTTCGTCGTGATGGAACGGCAGTTCGCCGTCGGCGCGTTCGGCGGCATCGGACTCGGCGGGGTCGTAATTTACGCCCAAGCGACATACGGCGAGCAACTGCTCACAGTCACCGTCCAAGGGATGAAGCTGCTCGTCCTCGCGGCCGCGATGGGCGCTGTTCTCGGCGTCGTCACGACCGTAATGGCGATCGAGCCCGAACTCTGAGGCGCACCGTTAGCCGACCATCCACTACGTTCACCAACAATGCAACTTCGCGAACCACTGCAGAACTACTTCGGTACCGCAGACACGGAATCGCTGCTCGATGAGAGCATGTACAGCAACCAAGACCTCAAAGAGGATAAAATTCGGCTGAAGCGCCAGCGCCAAGGTATCCAAAAGGAGATGGATAACTACGCCCAGGAGTACAAACAGCTGCTTCAAAAGGGCTCTGAGGCCGATTCACTGGATCGCCAGCGGATCGCCCAGAAGGCCAAGATGGCCAAGAAGAAGTACAAGATCAAAAAGCAGCAGTACAAGAAGAACAGCCTCGTGCTCGGGACGGTAGTCACCGTCGAAGGCGCTCGCGAGCTGATGGAGATGCACGACGGCGCGAACCAGTCGAACATCGAGGGGATCCTCCAGAACAACGATATCAACGCCGACCAAGTCCAAGAAGAAATGATGGATCAGATGATCCAGTTCGAGCTCGATATGGACGTGATGCAGGAGGTCCAACAGAGTCTGGATCTCGACATTATGTCCAGCGATATGTCCGTCGAAGGTGGCGACGCCGAGTTGGAGAAGATGGAGGAGATGGCGGCCGGAAATATGTCCGAAGAGCAGGTCGATCTGGACGCGGAGATACAGGTCGAAGAGGAGGAGGCGGTGTCAGCCGACATAGAGATGGACGACCTCGACGAGGCGGAGAATCAACTCGGGTTATAACGGCTGGAGGACTCGCTTATGTCACTCGAAGACGGGGCCCACAAGGACCTCCTCGAAGACGACTACGAGCAGTATCGCGCGATCGCGGACCAAGCCCGCGAGAACGACGACCCGTCGAAGGCCGCGAAATACTACCGCGAGTGTGCCGACGTCCTGCGACAGATCGCGACGCTCGAATCGAGCGACCGTCTCAGCACGGAGCGTGAGAACCTCGCGGACAACCTCGAACAGGCGGCCGCGGCACTGGACCAACACGGCAGCGTCGACAGTGTAGAATCGGACGAGGAAGCGACGAGCACCAGCAAAACGGGCTCTGGAGGGGACGATCGAAGCGGGTCCGGAGGCGGATCCCATCGCGCTTCCGAGTCGGATGCTGACGACGACGACGCCCCCGATCCCGACGAGTACCTGCAGGCACCCCCCGAGATGGATTTCGACGACGTCGGGGGGATGACCGAGCTGAAAGAGTCGCTCAAGGACAAGGTGATCGACCCGCTCAACCGGCCGGAACTGTATCGAGAGTACGACCTCGGCGTGGTGAACGGAGTCCTGCTTTACGGACCGCCCGGGACCGGAAAAACGTACATCACGCAGGCGCTTGCGGGGCGGCTCGGCTACAATTTCATCGAGGCGCGCGCGGCCGATCTCACGAGTTCATTAGTCGGGGAATCCGCCGGCAACGTGGCCGAACTGTTCGAGGTCGCACGGGCGAACCAGCCGTGCCTGCTGTTCATCGACGAGATCGACGCCATCGCGGCCCAGCGCAGCGGCGGTGCGCAAAAAACGATGAGCGAGAGCCAGATGATCACGCAGTTCCTCACGGAGATGTCCGAGATCAAGGGCGAGGAGGTTGTCGTCGTTGCTGCGACGAACCGTCCCGACGACATCGACGGGGCCGCGTGGCGGCGGTTCGACGAGCGGATCGAAGTCCCGCCGCCGGACCCGACGGCCCGCGCCGCGGTCCTCCGCGTTCACCTCCGGAATCGCCCGGTGCTCACCGAGTCTATCGACTGGGATGAAATCAAAGCGCTCACTGAGGGGTACTCCTCGAGCGATCTCGAGATCATCGCCGCGAACGCAGCGCGGAAAGCGCTCAAAGAGTCGCGGGACGTCGACGAGATCCGTCGGATTTCACAGGAACACCTCGAATCCGCAATCGACGAAACGGCGTCCAGTTTGGAGAACTGGAACGGGTGAGATGCAGGGTCACTTGGCACCGATCGACGGCGATAGCGACACCGTCCGTCGGGTCGTGTTGGAAGAACCGGTCGGCGTCTTCCGCTCCGAAAGCGACATTCTCGCAGCAACCTCAAACGGCGATTTCGAACTCGGAGTGCGCGATATGACCGTCTCCCGACGCGCCAACGGCAAGGCACCGATCACGTTCGTCCCGCACGATGACGCCATCGAAGTCACCAATCAGCATAACTCGAACGCCGTGCGTATCGACACTGGCGTATTGAAGCGGGATCTCCAGACGGGCGAGTCCGAGCGACTCACGCAGGACGCGACGGTCAAAGTGGGGTACAACACGACATTCAGAGTCACCGTCGAGCGTGAGCACAGCGGAAAGACGCTCTCGAAGACGGAACTCGAAGAGCTAGGACTGACGAACGAGAACTCCGAGTCGCTGATGGAGGGCGTTTCGCCCGCGTCGTACGTTCAATCGGTCGCCGACAACCTTCGGAAGTCCCGGCAGGAGTCGCCGAACGAGTGCCTGAAATACGCGAGCGAACTGCAGACGTTCACCGCGGAACATCCGCTCGACAGCGACGCCTACGCCACGTTCAAAGACGACCTCAACGCGATCGTCGACCGGTTGGATCAGAAGGTCTCACAGAGCGCGCTCCGCGGGACCGACTTGGACGATCAGTGGAACGACGAGCTCGGCCTGATCGCTCACCGCGCCGAGCGACTGTACTCGCAGTCTTAATCACCGTATGACCCCCACCGGAAACGACCACACGACGGAGACCGCACGGGGCGGAGAGATTCACGCACGAAGCGATGTCGGCGAGACGCGAGAGACGAACGAAGACGCCGTGCTCGCGACGTCGTTGACGGACGATAGCGACTTGCTCGCCGTCGCGGACGGGATGGGCGGGCACCAGTCCGGCGAGATAGCGAGCGCCACGGCGCTGTCGTCGTTCGAATCAGCGCTGAGAGCCGGTCTCGCGACAGACGAACTCGACGGGGACACCGATACTCCCGCTGACAGCGACTGCAACCGCGAAACGCTCCTTCGATACGCCGCTGCGGAGGCCAACGCGGAACTCGAAGCGGCCGCGGCGTCAGGTTCGAGCCTCGACAATATGGGAACGACGCTCGTCGCCGCACTCCTCGAAGGACAGACGGCTACGCTCGTGAACATCGGCGATAGCCGGGCCTATCACGTTTCGAGCGATGACGTCGATCAGCTGACCGTCGATCACTCACTCGTCCAAGAACTCGTGGAGAGCGGGACCCTCACTCCGGCGGAAGCGCGCGACCATCCGCAGCGAAACGTGATCACGCAGTCACTCGGCCCGGGCAGCGAAATCAATCCCGACACCGACACTGTCGACGTCGGGGGGACGCTGTTACTCTGCAGTGACGGGCTGACCGAGGAACTCTCGGATGGGGCGATCAAGGAGATCGTGGGCGCGGCCGACGATCCCGCGACGATCACGGAGCGGCTCGTCGAGCGCGCGAACGAGAACGGCGGAAGTGACAACATCAGCGTCGTCGTCGCCGTGCGATAATCCTCACTGACGTCGGAAATGGCCGTCGTACACTGCTTGAAGATCATCCCGGAGATAGAGGATATCGTCGTACCGCTCTGCCTTCTCTTTTCGTAGAGCCGTGAGCACGATATCATCTACCTGTGTCGGGACCGCAGCAACACTGCTCGGTGGCTCGGGTGTGTCGTCTAGCACGTGCTTCATTACCTCGGCCGGCTCTCCGTCGAACGGCGGCCGACCGGTGAATAGTTCATAAAAGACGGCACCGAGCTGATAGATATCGGTGAAATCGTCAGTTGAGCCGAACGAATCGTCAAACTGCTCCGGTGCGGCGTACGTCGGGGAGAAACCTTCGACAGTATTAGAGTGTGTGAGGAGGTGTTTCGAGAGTCCCCAGTCTGCGACTTTCGGAGCGTCCCACGCGTCGTCGATGGAGTGAAAGAGAACGTTCTCTGGTTTCAGATCCAGATGTGCGACCCCCTTGCGATGTGCGTGTCTGACCGCACTCGTCACGGCAATCGCGGTCCAGAGCGATTGCGGGAAGTCCATCTGCGGTGCTCGTTCTCCGAGGTGGCCGCCGTCGAGGTACTCCATTGCGAGCCACGGTATCGGAGTGCTCCCGTAGGAGACGAGGGTAACGATATGAGTGTGACCGTCGAGCTGCTCCCACGTCTCCGCTTCGTCCATTATACGCTCGACCGCAGCCGTGTGTAGTGTCCCACGTATTCGAGGCTTCTTGACTGCGATACTCGTTTCCTCGCCATCTGCAGCGAACGCCGCCCTGTGGACATCCGCGTTGCCGCCCGCACCGATTCGTTCGTACTCCGTGATGTCACCGTACGTGATCGAACGCTCAACACACGCCGGGACGTGCTGCGGGATGTTTCGGGTTTTCCGCGTTTCTATCACCGACTCGCGTTTTCTCTCGGCTGTCCGACCGAGAGCCGTCGCCTCCTCCAGTAACTGTTTGTGATCGGTCCGCTCGGCCGTCTCCACTATCGAGGAACTGCGTGCTTCGAGTTCGTTGAGATCGCGTTGAACCCGTTCTAACTCCTCTTCGGCTGCGATCCGCTCGTGTGCCGCTTCGAGTTGCTCTTGCACCGAATCAACCGCCTGCCACGCTCTCGCTTCTTGTTTCTCCCGCTCCGTTCGTTGAATGATTCCCTTCGTCTCCGCTTTCATTGTCGATAGTTCTTTTTTGTGTTCCGGAGTGAGATGACGAGACGCGGACGATTCGATTTCCGAGAGTGCGTCTTCGACAATCGATAACTGCTCGAGTGCTTCCTCGAAGCGCTCATTCTCCATCTGCCGGGTCGCCGTCTCGATATCTCCGCGAAGCGATTCGAGTCTCGTATCGACCGTTGCTCCGCTGGCTACCCCCGCACTCGCTCTATCGGTACGAGGTGGTTCAGCCCGGTGCCGAACCCGCTGTAACTCCGTCACTAGTTCTTCGAGCCCATCGCTCTGTTCTCGAACGTAAAAACGAAACAGATCGGTTTGAGTGACGACCTCGAGTTCCCGTGAGACGGTGCTCGGGACGAAGTACATCGCTGCAGCAGCCGGGAACGAGAGCAGGGTGCTAATATACAGGACAGAGAGAACCGAGGAGGAGATCATACTCTGGCCTACTGTCGAATAAAAGTACGACAGAAACAGCAACATCACGCCCCCCAATAAGAACCCGGAGGCGAGCCGGTCGAACCCCTGTTCAGCGTCGATTTCGTTGACCTGAACCGCGGAGATATCTCCATACGGAATCTCGATCGAATTCGATTCTCCTTCTCCACTTTGGTAACGGATCTGCGTCTCACCGAGGTACAAGTGTTCACTTTCGGCTGGAACGTTCCTTCCGAGAGTAGCGCTGAGTAGTATCTCTCCGTCGCTATTGTTCATTTTCGATCTCGCTCACTGAAAGGAAGAGACGGCTGTGACTAAGTTGTAACCCAGCGATAGTGTGTAGGGATGCGTGGAATATAGTAGCAAGGAAGCAATCCGAAGCGTCTGAAAACGGACGTATGCTCCGTCAGGGATTCGAACCCTGGTCCTTGCCGTGAGAGGACAACATCCGCCTCACGGAAAATCCGAGCATCCTCGTGTTTTCCAAACGGCTGAAGCGGCCGTTTTGAGCAGTGTGAGAGATCGTAGGGGTTCGAGATACAAAAAAGACCCAGTTACTTGCCCCTGAGGAAAGTTCAATTCAACCGGAAATTCGTCTCCCGGTGATAAACACCCAATTGGCTTGCCCAGGCAACATATGGATTGCAGAGTATCGAGCACAGGATTTCAGTTGTAATGAATAGGATATACAGCAGCAGTGATCATACCGTGGTTCTCATACACCAACCACCAGTTCTGTTTCATCGGTAAGTACAGAGGTAGATTTCGGCACGGCTATCAAAACCCTTCACTCTCAGAGGGTTTTAACAAGGTCACAAACATTAGAACAATTATCCGTAACTAGCTCATCTTCTCAACAAGTATGCGCCTCGGAGATGAATTGGAATCACTACTAGAACACGGGTCGACTGAATCCAGATTCGGTACCGTGTTCAACGGCACTCTTAGAGAATTACGCGGAGAATGGGGACGGTCACCACGTAAAATTCGGGACGAAATTCACGAACTTGAGAGAGATCATCCACTCCTTAATTTTCTTGATGGATTATCACGCTGGGAAGAAATCGAGGATTACGAAGGGGGAGCTGAACTCGCCATAGTAAGTCTTAGGGAAAGCGTTGAACTGGCACTTGACGAGAATTGGGAGAGAATCGCCCCAAAGGTCATTGAAGAGCGAATTAGGCTATTGGATCAGCTCAATCATACTGAGGAATTACAAGATGCGATTAGTGAAGCGGCTGGCTTTCTCACTGAGAAGGAAGATTCGATACCGATAGGACCAATCTTTGAAATTCTTGACGTAATAATTGAGAGTCTCAACTCAATCCAAGAAAGAGATACCATAGAAACCATCCTGCGATATACAGAGTCGCAAGCAGACAAGGCAATCCGAGCAAACGGCTATAACGATTACCGACATCTATGGCGACGAAACCTTCAGATTCGACGGGATACAAACGATCTAGACGTTAAACCTGCACGGGGAGCGATCATTGACTCATACGAGAAGCAAATCGAGTTCCACAAAGAGAGGGATCAACATTCTCAGCGTGCTACATTCGCTCATGAAGCAATTATAGAGTGTATCGAATGGATTGATGATCCGCAGCGGGTAGAATGGGAACATGAATATCTCGATGGTAACAAAAAGAATATTAATCAAATGGCTGAACTCGCCTACGAGCCATCTGAAGAAGATATATCTGAACTTGACGAAGCCATAGAAGAGATCATTGACAGATTTCAAAAGCGTAAATCCGAGTCAAACACAGTTGGTGCGATACTCTGGCTCATCAATCACGACGTCTTCAAACCAAGTATCGAAACTGCTAGAGACATCTCTGCAGGAAGTATCACTAATATAATTCAAACTCGAACGATTACACGAGAGGGTGGGTCTTACTCGCAGGATGAGGCAAGTGGGGACCGCCCACAGAGTTATGGCGGAATGGTCCAGATGACACAGAATCTCCGTCAGTCAGTATATTATCGGTTGCAAAACCGAGGGCTCATTTATGAAGGCGATTTCTTCCTTCTGTTCAACAGACGGGACGAGTTATCTAGCGATAATCTCGCATACCTGACTGACTTCATTATTCATCTATTTGACCATAACCCAGTTGCGGCAACCCACATCGGAATGCCACAATTAGAAGCTGTTCTAAGAAAATTAATGTCTCGAAATAATAAAAGCATACTCCAACTCAATTCTGAGACTGGCGAATTGAAGAGGAGATCGCTTAGTGGTTTGCTTTATCAGATTGAAGACGATGTCGACGAAGACTGGATAGCGTATATGAAATACTGGTACGCGGATTTATCGGGGCAGAATGTACGAAACAAGATTTCTCACGGTCATCTCCCATATCGCAATTCCCAATGGGGAATGTCCATTATGATTCTTTTCGATATTCTACAGACGTTCTATGAGTTTGATGTTGCGTACTGAGAGATTGTGTTAGAACAGATGCAGTCTGGGTAGTTATTTTGAGAGTAAGTCAACCGGGATTGGTTGAATATGATGCTAGCTCACGTAAAATTGCTTAGGAAAAACAGGTTGATCAGCTACCTTAAGTTCTACAGACAGCGCTGATACACTAGGTATTCAGTTATACTGAGCCATTTGCTTCAATAAAATAGTCGTACCCTCAGTCTAAAGATTGTACTGTCAGTCCTGGTCTCCCTCAGTTCTGCGCTTCTTCGCCACCGGATCGAACTCCCCGACTCGCGTAGCTCCCCCGGGTTTCGACCTTGTATTTGGAAGCGGAGAGCACCTCATCTTGGTATTTTTCTATGACTTCGTCGCGGTTGAGTTCGATGCTGATTGTTTCTGTTGTCATTGGTTTCGTTCGTCGATTCTGTTGGTCGTGTGTCGTTCGTCTCGCGTCCGCCCGGACCGCGGGCGGGGCACTTCTGTTATGTCGAAGTAGCTGTTGGTTTGGTTTAATACCTCATCTCAACCGGATAGTTGAGGGAGTCTCGCGCGTGCTTACCAGCGTTTCCGGGGGTTGAAGCGCGCGTGAAAACAGGGATCCGTGATGCAACCGGGAACGCTGGTTGACAAACTCGGTGTGCTCGGGTCAGTCTTATATAGTGCGGTGGAAGGATTTGAACCTTCTTTTCGTTACAGAGACGTGTTCTTACGTGTGGCCATCGGCGGGCTTCCATTTTTCCTACACCGTATAGCCAGTGTGGGTTTCGGCCCCCCATCCCCGTATCCTCGCGGAATCTATCCGGGTGCGTGTCCATTCGGACTGCGGCTTACCTAGAAGGGATGGTGCGGCGGGCTTCTAACGCTGCACAACGACGCTATCCGCGTCATCGGGAGTCTCATTCCCATTCAATGAGGGATCATTGCTCCAGTGACGCCTACCTCATCGTAGGTGATACCCCCGGTTATAACAGGGCCGTTGGTCCCGAGATTACTCCTCGTTCCTACGCTCAACAGCCTCTGAACCGCCGTTATCGTCCTCTTCTTTCTGATCCGTTTCTGCTGCCATTTTCTCAGCCCCATTTTCCGTCATTAGTATCGACACCTGCTTGATCTCATCATCAAAAAACACCTCTTTAACTTCTTTAGATTCTGGATTCTGGGGGTTATCCTGATTATCCTTGAACCAAGCAACATCTCGAAGTACAAGCTGCCGATCTCTACCAGCTCGACTGTACTCAGCTAATTCCCCCGCTACAAGCTCATCGTCCTGTGTAATGACTTGCACCAAGTGAGCGTCTTTCATTGTCCCTTCCCACGGCTGCCACGGATTCCGCTTCCGATCCGTCCCCATCCAAATCAATCCCCGCAACCACACGTGGAAGTTCCGAGCAAGCACTGCTGCGTATATGAGTCCCAGCGTAACCGAGAGCGCTAGAAGAATTAGAATTCGAGTGATCTGGAACTCTGGTGTGAAAAACACGTAAACGACTGACTCTGGGGATGTGATCGAGTCACCGAGGAGCTGAGCGATTCTAAGAAATCCGGAGAGGATAACTAAGCTGGAGACGAGGCTTACGATCACCCATTTCGCATTCGAGATTCGTTGCTCGACGACTCCGAGAGTCACTCCGATGAATGCTGCGATGAACCCGGGAACGATGAGTATGAGCGCGAGCAGAAGGTATTCCGGATCGAAAACCACCATTTAGAGGCCCCGGGTTAGTCTTCGTTGGCGTCGCTTTTTTTCGAGGCTTGTTCTTGGACTTTCGTTGGAATGTGTCCGAAACCTACCTCTTCGATTGATGGTTTGTCTCCGCCGTCGCGGGATTCAGATTTTTCGATTCGTTCTGCGTTCCCTGTTAATTCTCCGCTGAGCGCTTCCCGTGATTCGGAAAGTTTCCGGCCTTCATCGTTGGAGTCGTTCGAATCATCACTCATAGAAATCATATCTCATTCACGGTTTTTAATGGTTCCGCGAGCTGGGTGAAAGTGAAACGTTTGATGTTGAGGACCGAAGGTTGACGATACCGTACTAGTCGATGTTATCACAGAGGCCACGAACCAAGCACGATAACAAATACGATCTTGGTGTCACTTCAGGTCAAGATTCTTTGTTGTCCTTCTGTGTTTATTCTCACCAAGCGTTAACTACTCTGCATAGCAACTATGAGATATGGATTACGTCAACGGTGATGGCGTTACGAACAATAAGCATCTGGCAGAGGCGATCGATATGACGCGAGAGGGGAGCGCTCAACCCGGATCTGCTGGATACGATGAACCGGACAGTGCAGGGCCCGGAATGACGCTTCGTGATTCGTGCTTCCTCGTGGCGATTGAAGAACTCGAAGAGATCCAGTCCGCGCCCCAAGAGAATCAAGACCAAATCGACCACGTGTTGCAGATGCTTCGAGAGGCGCGAAACGCGAACAACGAGCGCCGTGCTCGTGTTATGGCGGAAGCTCACGAAATTCTACAGGATGTCTGGGTGCCACCGACGTAGTATTAGGTGACCTTTTCACACCACCTTGCGCCGGCATATTTTCGGTCCGTTGCAGGCCAAAGCACCGAGGCAGTGAGATTAGACTATACCTTTGACGAGCCGGGAGAATACGTGGCTAGCGTCAACGGAGTCCAAGCAGAGTCGACCGTGACTGTAGTAGAGGGCGACGCAACTCAGGATGAGGAAACTGATGATTCAACCTCAAGTGAGACTGAACGAACGGGGGACTCGAATTCCGGCCCAGACCAAGACGAGAATACAGTTACGGAGCAACCTGGCTTTGGTATTGTGCAGACGGTAGCAACACTATGTGGAGCTGGTTATCTGCTCAAGCGGAAAATGTTCGAAGACAAGTAGTGAGTGAAAACTATGTCAAAAAGTCGAATGAAATCAGCAGCCGATCCATCTGGCGTTTGAAATTGGGCTGACCCTTGTTAGTCGAACCAATTACTCGTAGGCTGAATGCCTCTCCATATCCCTATAGCCCTGGGTACCTAAGGAAATTCTAGGGACCTATAGAACACCAAGAGATCGGAGTTACGGATTTTAAGAGCTTCTTGGTGTTTTATATCCGCTTAGAAACACCAAGAGATTTTTCCAGCTATTTCACCAGACCCGCGATTATCGCTATTTTCATTGTAAATTGAAAATGAATTCCGTGATATTCGGGGATAGCGGAGCCGAAAAAATGGCACCTGATAGAATTCTTCGGCAAATTAGATCAGGCAAGGAAATCTGAGCAGTTAATAACGTTGCAAATTGAAAACGAATTCCGTGATATTCGAGGATGGAATTTTTCACGACTCATTGTATTTTGAAAATGTTTTCCGTGAATTTCGGGGACGGTATATTTTGAGTGCGTATGGGGTAGATCGCTGGTTCTCAATAAATTATTAACATCTTTTAGGAAATTTTTGATTTATGGTAGAAATCTGTCTCATTCTTCATTGTATATTGCTAATGAATTCCTCGTTTTTCGGGGATAGCTACTCGGTCATCCGATATTGTGAATTGCAACAGGAAAACTGGTTATTCGCATACATAGCGGTCCTTGTAATTCGAATATGAATTCCCTGTTCGACACTCGACTACTTGTATTAAATCAAATATATATTCTTGCACATTTTTGAGTGCTGAGTGAAATTCGCTTGGTGAAATATGATTAGAATTTTATGATTATCCGACTTAGACGTGTTTCTCCTCATATTTACATCGGCTGAATTGTCCTACTTAGGATCTACAGGTGCCTTAGGATCCGATCCGAGGTTGAGTAACTAAGCCACTAAAAGAACATCTGGGAGTTCAATTACCTTAGGTTCGAAAGGAACCTGAAGAACAATAGATACCTGAGGATCTATACTTTCTTCAAGAAACATTCCCGCGCACAGGCAAACTCCTACTGTCAGTCCAGGAATAATTTATGTCTGTGCCCGACATACGTGACTCATTCACAAACACCCTATCTACTGCTAAAGGGTGATGAAGCAGTGAAGATTACCGACGGTACCGTCTCACTACGAACACTCCACCAGCCACTATCCCGATAAGTGCAAGCGCTGTAACCGTCCATGCAATATATGTCCCCATTTGACCAGGCGAATCTAGACTAAAACCATCTTCGCCGTTTTCGGACCCAGCATCTGGACCAATCTCAGCGCCATCCGCCGGATCCATCCGGATCTCGAAGTCATCGCTGAAGCCCTCGGACATATCGAGCCCAACAACGTGTCCTTCATCGGCCGTTTCGACTGGTTCGGGGGTTGCCGATGAGAACTGGTCAGCGCCCCGCTGTGGAACCCACACGACGAGGTCTTCTACAGGCGTGGGCTCGACCCCAACCGCCGCTTCCTCATTATCGGGTAATCCAGCACTCTGAACCGCATCAGATTGTGGGCCGAATCCGCTGGCAAACGGCTCCGTCATCACGAGTTCGCCGTTCTCGACAGAGAGCAACCCATCCCACTCAACCCACACGTCAACAAACCCGACCTCACCGTTCTCGGTCATCTGGATACGCGCACCGGGCTCGTGAATACCATCCGCGTCAGCTCCGTCAGTTTCGGTAGCCACTCCACGCATATCTTCTGCAAACGAGTCCGCGATCTCCTCTTGTAAATCGGAATCATCAGTATATTCTTCGAACTGCTCGCGTTCTTCGTCTGACTCCAAGTAATAATTAAAACCGAGAAGGAATGAGACCGATCCATCGTAGTTCGTATGTATGTACACTGTCGACGTCTCCACGTCAGACAGCATCTCGATCTCTGGTTCGTCGTTCCCTTCCTGCGCTGTAGCAATTCCGTCATTGGTAGTAAGTCCCGTGAGCGGCACCCCAGCGATCCCGATTACCAACATCACAACAATACCAACCAGCAATCTGGATCGACGCGTGCTTTGACACATTTCTATCACGATCATATCACTCGATGGGTTCAACGGATACGTCTCCACCTTTGATGACTATATTACAGCCTGCGTACGTGAACACAACACTCTCAGAATTGCTCGCAACTGTTTCGAGAGCGTCTGGATCGATGGATTCGTACAATGGTGGTAACTCGCCTGGGTCAGTCCCAGCTACCTCGCTCGTTCTACGCACAATAGTAGTTGTTAGATCGGCCGTCATCTGATTTTAGTCACCGCGATTGCGTAGATACCCGGGCATTCCGGGCACTCGATCTTCTGGTTGAATTCGCTCTTGTCGTCGCTGCCTGTGATTGTGGCGTTGCATTCGGTGCATTCTAGTGTAAATTCCATTTGTGATCGGAATTTGGTTCGTTCACTAGGAGCAATCAGGGTCAGCTATGTCCTGGCCCGGCGATAGGCCCTGACAAGTCGGGCGGTCGGCACAACTAAATCCACGGATCGATTATCCCCAATTGCTCCCATACGGGAGCCGCAAGAGAGGGAGAGCTTGCTTGCAGGCCTGCACTCCCTCTCGCTTGCGCACTTTCGTGCGCGGCTGAGTCGACGTGGGTGAATGTAAAAAACATTCGTGTTTCTCGTAGTCAAAGCAACGAGAATACTCTCAACTGGGGTACTTACCGAATATATCGAGATCGCGGTTCTAATAGAGAGTGTGACCGAAACCCCCTGATTTCGTCACTCACTCTGCGTGCCAACTAGATACTCTTGCTACTAGAGGATCAGAGAATTCAAACAGTTAACTACGGCAGTTCACCTATTGCTCGATCAAATCACCGAACTCCTCAACGATGGTCTCTCCATCGATCGCTCGTTCTTCGCACCAGTCAACCGCCTCTTCGGCAGTTAATAGTTGGATTTCCTCACCAGGGAAGCGTTGATTACTGATCTTCTCAGCCCATTTGGTCTCTGCCCCGCCATCGCCATGGAGAAAGTACTCTCCATTAGATGTTTTGTACAACGCCTCGATCAGGTAGTTGAAATCGCCACGATCTGTGAGCGGCGCGTATAGTGCGATCTGTTCAGCGTGCTCCGTGTTGTAGAGCTTCCGGTTGATTACTCGTTGCATCGCACCGGGTGGTATCTTGGGGGTAAATAAATCACCTTGGCTTTTTCAAACTTGAGTTCTCAAAACCGCAATACAGCGGCACGGTGAATAGTAGCCGATTTTCACAACAAAATACCGGGGCTACAGCATTCCTGACTGAGTCACGAAAAACTGTTGCAGATGTATGTACCCACATCGGAACAGCGTTGATTATGGAATCGCACGCGACGATTCCGTACTACATTGAGATGCTCACTCTTGGCAATCACCCACATAGTGCTGTCCTGTATCACCTACACCACCTGCGCTGTTACGAACCCACTGGGACAATTAGCTCGAAGAACATCGTGAGCACTGCAAACCTTCTTTGATAGTTCGAAGTGGGTTGGACTCCCCGAGGGTCTGCTTACAGTAATCACAGTCCAGTTCTTCAGTAATCCCAATACCATCACCATAGCCAAGTGTCAGTGCTCGGGTGACCGTTCCTTCCTCTAACTCAAACTCGATCTCTCCTCGTTCGTATTCGATCTGTGTTATCGTGAGTGGGGTTATTCCGACTTCCAGTGCGTGTCTCTCTCGAATTTCTCGCTGTTTCTCCGGATAGCCTTGGTCACGCCGATGTCGGAGTTCCTCAAGTTCTGTGTCCACGTCTTCGTAATTCAATTTGAGTTCCTTCCGTTTCTGGAGCGCTTCTACACGGTCTTCTGCATCGCTACTTTGGATTGATTTGCTTAGATCATCGACTCGATTCGAGAGTCGGACTTTCCTCTCTTCTAACTCCTCAATCCGTTGTTCCTGCATCTGTCGGTACTCCTCAATCTCGGCTTCTGCTGCCCTCGATGCCTCTTGATGAATCTGATCAACCTTCGGTTGAATACGATCAGCAATTTCCTCACGAGTACGTGCAATCGATTCATCCAGGTTGGATTTCTCTATATCTACGAGTGAGCTCTCAATCTGTGATTCGGTAGGCAATGTAGAGTCGAGAAACGTTTCTTCAAGCTTCGGAAGACGTTCCATTGACCGAATATCCATCGCAGTGGTACGGAGCAACTGTGTTTGATACTCACTGACCGTCTCGACACTAATTCGATAGAGGATCGCTATGGCGGACCGATCGTAGTATGGCGTGAACGTTGCGTCGTTCACGTTGATGTTATCCCCCTGAAGCCACGATGGGATCTCCACTTGGGTATCCTCTGATGAGAGAATTATCTTACCCGTTGGCTGTCTCGTACTCGCTTCAGTAACGATCTCCTGGAAGAAGGAGCTGTCTGGATGAAGCTGTCTCTCATTCTCACCCAGCTCTGTGGCGGTCTCTCCACAGAATAAGACAAGCTGACCAGATGAAATCTCCGTATCTGCTTGTTCTGGAATCGTGACTTCCCATTTGTCTCCGTGTTTTTCAATCGTGGATCCAAGGGAACGAAGATACCGGTCAGCAAACTGTTCGACGGCAGACTGGGTGATCGGAAGAGCGGCGTCAGTCATCACGTGCCCCCAAGTCGAATCCCTCGAAAACGCCGCTGTTGAACACCTCAAGCTTCTCTGCAAGCTCGCGCTGCTCCTGTAGGTCAACAGCCATCGCGTCGAAGTCATTCTCAAGATCGACCTCGGAGTCGGCGTTAACCAACCGCTCGAAGATTTCGTCCTCGAACGTCGTCCCGGATTCTTCCATACGTGTGAGGATAGAGCTTAATTGGCCCACAGACTGCTGGAATAGATCGATTTTGTGGTATAGCCGTTCTAAGACGTACTCCTCAACCGTGTCCTTCAAAGCCATATTGAAGACGTATACGTCGCGCTTTTGGCCGATCCGATGAATACGGCCGATACGCTGTTCAACACGCATCGGATTCCAAGGCAGGTCGTAATTCACCATAATATTGCAAAATTGAAGGTTTCTCCCCTCGGACATAGCGTCCGTTGAGACTAATACGCCACCGTCTTCCTCGAAGTTCTTCACGATCTGTTCTTTCTCTTGGCTAGAGTGTCCCCCGTGGAAAGAGTGGATAGTATATCCTTCCTCAGTAAGTCGATCAAGGATTTCCCGTTGTGTCGCTCTAAATTGCGTAAAGACGATGACTCGACCCATCTCAACCCGGCCACGGGCTTCTTCTACAATACTGAGTAACTTCTCCTGTTTCGTGACTGTTTCAATACCCTCAATCAGATCGAGAATCGTTTCTAACTCTTCGGTATGTGTGAGCTCAGACTGATCATCAAGCCATTTCTCGATAGTTGCTTTCAACGCAGCCGGACTACTGACGACCTCTTTCTGGAGTAACATTAGAACGAGCTTTTGCCCCTGATCTTCGCTATACGCGTTTCTGACGTAATCAGAGACAGCTTGGCAGAGCTCTCGCTCTTCAGGGGATGGGTCAAAGGTTCGAGTATCGATACTCCGGTTTGTGAAGTCTATATCCGTATCTGCGCGTCGGTTCCGAATCATCACCTTGTTCAGTCGCTCCTGCAACTCGTCCCGGTTAACGAGGGTCTCCTGATTGCGGTCTACGAAATAGTGATGGAATACATCGCGCGTCCCGAACAATCCAGGCCGAAGTAGGGAAACGACATTATACAGGTCAGTCAACTCGTTTTGAATCGGTGTGGCAGTCAAGAAAAATGCGTACTGGTATGGGAGATTGTCAATCAGATCATAACGGTCCGTCTCCTCATTTTTCACGTAGTGTGCCTCGTCGAGGATAAGCACATCCCAATCCCGGTTCAGTACCGTCGCTCGATGCCGGTCGCTCTTTGCGGTATCGATGCTTGCTATGATATGGTCGTGACGATCGAAGCCACGGAACTCTTCGTCGTAGTTACACACGTACTCAAGCCCGAATTTCTCCAGGAGTTCGGCCTGCCACTGTTTGGCGAGTTGGGCTGGCGTAAGAATAAGAACGGAATCATCCGTCTCGCGGAAATGCATCTCCTTGAGGATCATCCCAACTTCAATCGTCTTACCCAAGCCGACCTCATCAGCGAGGAGCGCTTTCCCGTCCATCTCGAAAAGGGCCTGATATGCGGCATCGACCTGATGCTCAAGTAGCTTGACCGACTCCTCGTCCAACTGCTTTAGAGATCTAAGTTCAGAATCTGGTTGCCCTGCCTGTAGACGAACTGCTTGAATTGTCTGCACGTGGTCATCAGAAGAATCTCGATTTATTGAATCAAGAAGTTCGTCGGCAGATTCGTGAGTGACCTCTGTGTCAACGAGGTCGTAATCGGCCATATCAATGTAGAATCAGGTGACAGCCAAATACGTTATGCGACCAGAGGAGAAATCAATCACCTACAATCCCCACGATTGACAGCTTTACCTTTATTTACATCCTATTCTTCAAAGATAGCTTGGAATGAAATAACTGATAGCGAGAGACTGCTAATTGGCCGTTGAGGCTTCTTCCAGCTCAGAGAGGTGTTCTGATAACCGTGCAAGGTACAGAGCGTGAATTCAACAGTCATAACGAACACATTTGTGCTATCGTACAAATACCAGATGTATGCCCAACGTTCCGTGGTACAATCGTCACAGAGAAATTGAGCCTCGGGTACACAAAGAACTCACAGAGAAGGCAGCAAATCGGATAAAGTTCGCACTCGATAATATCGTTTCTTACGGCGAAATAGATGATGCGTACAAACGGTACAGGACAGAAGTCGGACTGCAACACGATTATTTAGAGGTGAATAATTACGGCCCTGCAATTGATGCCGTCGGCAAACTACTTCAGAATGAAGGCTTGGATCATTCTTTGACGTTTCTAGAAATAATTATCGATATTCTCTGGACTCCAAGTGACTACAGTTCTGAACGCCACTCTGCAGAAGCACTTTATCAATTTGATATTGACATAAGAAGGATACTCGTAGAAGAAGGAGTCCTTCTGCGTTTACGTCCTGATCAAAAAGAGGTTGAGGAGTATGCAGGAAAACTGTATGAATACCAAAATCGAGATCACGTGATCAAAGCGGTTGATCAACAGAGGGGGGCAGATTCACCACCCTCAAGGCCGTTCTCATTTCGATTTGAACAGCTTAGTCACGAATCGATTATTGAGTCCGATCAGCAGGTCCGTGCCCTTGCCAAAAGTCAGCGATGGAGTGGCGCTTTAGAGCCGTATAATGAAGCTTGGGAACTATATCAAGGTCAACAGTTCTCTCGGATCATTCCAGAGAAGCTCTATAACAGTCTAGAGTCCGTGTTGGAACGAATCTGTGTTGAAGAACAGGGCTGGAATACGGAAAATGAGCAAGTTGGCTCCTATCTCAATTCGTGCCGTAAAAACGGCCTCTTTGAACCGAATGACGCGATGGTCGGTGAATGGGAGCAGATAATGGGAGGAATCCAAACTGGTATCCAACGGAGTGGTGGTGATCGAAAAGATCACGCGACGATTGATCAGCACTACTGTGTCTTGCTGTTGCACCAAGTCGGCGCGTTTCTCACGTTCCTCATCACCCGTTACGAAGATGAGTACGACAAGCGATAACCGTGGTCACACAATCGAATTGTGGATATGCGCGCTATATTCAGCAGCTCGTTTGTGACAGATCCTGAGTAGATGGCGTTCCAATGCGGCACAAAGTTCACCTGTACTGATCGTTTTGAGCAATCGTGACTACAAGTGTGTGAATCGTTCTATGGCAGCCTGTCCTTATTGTACGTAGCCCCGTTCTCTGAGGAACTTGTATTGATCCGACCGATTACCAATGATCCCGTTCGGGCTCATATTCGCCCCAGTATACTGTTCTAAAATACTGTCTGAGCAAATAATCGTGCCAAAGTGATGGTCAAACTCGGAAGTTACATCTACGATTTTTTCACCGTCAAGTATACACCACGCGTGTTCAAATGCTATGTCAGTAATGTCTGAGAAGGCTGCGAATCCCTCGGCATATTTGAATCTCTGATCATACTGCCACAATCTGAGAGCATTAGTAAAGCACTCTTTCTCGCTCAATTGCGTTGCACGAACGGCATCACTGATTAGCGATTTTTCATCCTGTGTTATACGTTCAGAAAGCGTAATCTCATATCCAGCTATCGTTACACACTCTGTTGCGGATCCCACCACTTGACCGTGCTCCGCCAGGTACTGATGAACTGGTGATTTATCTGCCATCGAGTGGACAAACTTCTCCGCTGGATTCATTTGCTGGGAAATAGCTACCACTCACGGTTTAAACCTCGGGAGAATCAGAAACCACTACACAAGACAGCAACACCAGTATGTGCGTTTTCAGGCCTGAAACTGGAGTACCCGAGCGTTTATTGTCTCTTGCTGAACACTGCTTAAGTATCAAAAGATGTCGGGAACTGAGGCTTTGCCCAAAACTCTTGAAGACACGGTTACCCTGAGCCGTGAACTTCGAGACGATGGCCAAATAGACGGACAAGTAAAACTCTACAACGTTGAGAACGACGACGAGTTCGAATCAGATGCCGAGCTCTTCTTCGAACGGACGCTGATGACACAGGGGCTTCGAGAAGCTCTCACGATCCTGCGGGATTCTCTGACCGGCGACGACCCACGCGGAACACACATTCTCTATGGCCCGTACGGCAGTGGGAAGTCCCACCAGATGGTCGCGCTCTATCACTGCTTCGATGATCCCGGTGCTGCGGCAGATTGGGCTAGCGACTCGGTTGAGGGATTCGAGTCAGCGCTCCCCGATTCTGCGATCCCGATCACGGTCGCAATGCAGAACGAGCAGTACGAGTACCTCTGGGAGCCCTTCTTCGAAGCACTCGATTACGATCCTGGAACGTTCGAGTCCGGCGGCTACCCCGATATGCAGACCATTCAGGATGCCGTCGGCGACGAGACTGTCGCGTTCTTCGTCGACGAGCTCGAAGATTGGTTCGACACGCTCCAAGGCGACCGCAAGAGCTCGAACAAAGCGTTTCTGCAGTCCCTACTCGAATCGACCGCTCTCTCGGATCTCGAACTCTACACGATCGTCTCCGTGCTCCGCGAGGATTCCGAGGTCCACGACATCCTGAACCGAGAACAGGCGGTCGAAGTCAATATGAACAACCAGGTGGACAAGCGGGAAGTCCTGCGCCACCGCTTGATCGACGACATCGACGAGAGTGCCGCCCGCGACATCGTCAACGGGTACTTCGATGCCTACGACCAGTCTGACCACGTCTCTCTCCCGGACGATCTACTGTCCGAGATGCACGATCTCTATCCCTTCCATCCCGTGCTGCTCGATGCACTCGAAACGCGCTACTACGCTGATGAGGGGAACCAGAATACACGCGGGATGATCTACCTCTTCTCGAAGGTTCTCCTCGAAATGCAGGACCAGACGGATCTGATCACGCACGGCGATATAGATGCGATCGGGTTCGAAGACGAACTGGCCAAGATCAATTATGAGCGGCTGAACGCCGCCACAGGCGACATCAAAAGCCGCGTCGATACAGACGCCGTTCCACACGGTCGCCGGGTTCTGAACACGATTCTCCTGTACTCTCTGAAACCGAGTGAGGGAGAAGGAGCCGACGTTTCGGAAATCGTGATGGGCGCGTATCAGACGGGTGACCTCGTAGCCGATGTCGTGCTTGATCTCGAACGGTTACACGGGGTGGCGTGGCATCTGCACAAACTCAACGGGAAGTACGCGATCCGCGACCGGCAGAACCCCAACGCACTCATCCGGAACGCCGCAACCGACGTGTCCGAAACGGCAGCGAAAGCCGAGATTGCGGACTTCATTACGGACATCTTCGGCTCGAACGCGTATCCTGTCGGGTTCCGCACGAACGACATTCGGGACATCCCCGACTCTCGTGAAATCAAGGTCGTGGTGAAAGACGACCAGTGGACACAGGAAGAAGTCGAGAAGGCCATCACGAACGATGGTCGTGGACGCGAGTGGCGCAACACGCTCGTGTTCGTCCAGCCCGCTGGCGACAAGGCCATCGAATCCGGAACGCGGTACATCGACAAGGCACGGTACATCGAGGGGGCTCGACAGGTGCTCGCAGACGAGTCTCTCGACGAAGAGATCCGTGAGTCCATCGAGAGTATGAAAGAGCAGGAAGTGAGCGAACTCCAAGAGGAGCTCCAGTTGCTCTATGGCGAGGTTCTCGACGGCGACGACCTACTCAACGAATTCGACCTTGCAGCTCCGATGGACCTCGATGTGTACGTCCTAGATGGTGCTGAGCTGAGCGCGTCAAATATCGCTGACTCCGCTGCTGCCGACCCCTTCGATCTACAGACCCACGTCTGGCCAATCGTCGAAGATCTGCTCGACCGGCGTGGCGAGATTTCGATCGAAGACATATACGAACAGTTCCTGCGAGATCCCGAACTCCCCATCCCCGGAAGCGCCAACGACGTCCTGAACGCTACCGTCAAAGCCCTGGAAGAGAAACCGATTCTCGCCCGCGATTCGAGTGGGTTCCGCGACGACCTCTCCGGCAGTTCGCTCGACACGGTACTCGTCCACAAGAATGCCGTCGGGGTATGGGGCGTCGACGACGTGGAACAGGAGCTCCGACAGCGGTTCGGCAGCGGGACGACAGCGCTCGACATCGGGGACTTCGAACTCGAACTCGTCCAGGACGGAGAGATCTGGATCGATGGGGACAGCCACGACATCATTATGCGTGCCATCGGTCGACTCAACCGCGAGGATCAATACGTCATCGTCCGTGGAAACGAGATTCTCGACAAACCGCAGTCGGACGCGACGCTGCGGGATGTCGGGAGTGCGACCGTGGTCGGGGCATCTCACCTCTCAGAACAGATTGAAGAATCTATCGACGAGGATGGGTACGCGAACCTCGATACGATAATCGGAGAAATTCGAAGCGATGAGAGCGTGTTCCTGCCACCCGATGAAACGGAGACTGTAGCACTTGAGGCAGTCAACGACTTCCTTGTGGACCAATACGTTCTGGAAGCCGGTGGTCGGTACCTAGAGTCACTCGGTGACCGTGACCCCACGACTGTCAAGATCGTGCCGACGGTTTCAGACCGAGTGGGCGAGCAAATCTTAGAGTATATCGAGGAGCTCGATCCTGGCGACCAGTTCACCGTGAACAAGGTGACCGACCGGTTTGACAGCAGCGTCACCGAACATATGGTTCGGACGTTCTTGCTGGAGAACATCGGCAAGGACGAAGAGCCCGAGTACGTCGTCAACACGACCGGATCGGACAAGGCGTCTGACTGGGTGCCCGGCTATCCGTTCCGGAAGGCAGACACAGAAGCCGACACGTGGCGCTTCGAGTACAACGGCGAAGACGTCGCGGCGATGCGGAAGAAATGGCGAAAGGAGCATCAGACTGGCGAGGTCGAATACGGCGATGTCACGTTTATGCTACCGGATAAGGAAGGCGTTCCTGGAACGCTACAGGGGACTGCCGACGTTGACCGCACGCAGGTGAGCCTGACGCTTCGATCCGGACAGGACTACGCCAAGGTGCAGGATATGTTCGAACGGATGCCGGACGAAGCGACGAGCTTGCGGATCGAGATCAGTTTCCAGAAGTAGCGCTCAAAATAGACTATTTGCTAAGAGATGGGCCGGCCGGCCCCTACTAGAGTAACTCGGAAAATATAATTAATTCTACCATTTGTCCCAAATTCGCCAAGGTGCTTAAATACTACACGGGCAATTATGAGACAACATGATAAGCGAACGAGGACTCCGAGTCCTCTCGGCACTTGGCACCCCAAAGGGACGTCATGAGCTGGCTGATGAACTAAATTACCGAGAGGACACAGTCTCGGATACTCTCAACGACTTGGCCCGGCGTGATCTCGTCGTCAAAGAACGCGTTGGCAACAAAATCATCGCCAAGCCAGGTAGTGCCCGCTGCGTTGAAGTGTTCCAGTCACTCACGAAATCGAATCCTCACGTCGACTTTCCGGATCTACTCACGCCTTCGATACTGAATATCCTGTATTATCTGAGTAGTGACGACGAGTGGACGGCAACCGAACTGGCAGAGCAAACGGGCCACGCACGCGCAACGATTTACCGCGGACTACAGACGCTCACAAATCGAGCGATGGCCGTCAAGCAACACAGTCAATACAGGCTCACGGATGCGTTCAATGATCTCCACGTCTTTGCGTACGAACTCCAGCACCACACCCACCTCGTCCGGATCAAACACGACGTTGGAAGCGGAACGATCGTCTGGGAGTCACACGATGAATTTCTCGTCCGCACCGATACTGCTGTTGAACATTCTGATTACCATCGGACAGGGCTCGATGCCTTTTCTGAGCACGGACTTCAGTTTTTCACGACATCCGATCAGTACTACTTCTATTCAGAGGATCGTGAAGCGCTCACGCCTGAAGATCTGTTCTGCCATCTGCTCCTTATCGAAAACGATTCTCGTCACCGGAAGTACGCTCTCTTGCTTGAGGCGAAGACGGACCTCTCACTGGAGCGTCTGCTAACGGTTGCTGATGGCTATGGGATTACGGAAATCGTCGAACCGCTGTTGGAATTTCTGGAAACGAAAGGCGAAAAGTCGTCTGCAGCAACGCCGCGATGGGAAGAGTTCGAAACGCTGGCCGATGCGTACGGAGTCGAACTATGACCGGAGAAGCCACCTTCGCCTCGGGCCCGATCCTACGAAGCAGTATTTCTACAATTTCTGTTGGATCCAATCACTATATTTAGACGGGTTAGATCTCATATCCCAACCAAGCTCAAGTGGATACTTATCAAGCCGATTATTCATATGATTTTTCTGTGAATCGAAGAGGTCATCATGCATAATGTTTGTTGCATGAAGTTCGACCACCTCTTCAGCATCTTCATCGATACATCCATGGCGGTGGTTGGAGCCCCACCCATGTACAGCCAAAAGCCGGTTCTGATCAACGCGCATCCAGCTCATCCAAAGTTCTGCTTCTTCACGAATCATCATTAGTGTTGCTCGTCCAACGTCAACATCGGATTCACCTTCATCTTTGACCACCTTCCAAAAGATGAGACCGAGTTCATCTACCGGATCACCAGCTATCTCGATATTCGTCACCTGTATCCCGATAGGTGTTTCAAGATCAAGGAGTTGACTCCACTCCTCGGAGAGGCTAATTAACTTTCCGTCAACCACGACACGGTATCCGCTTAGATATTCATAGGTCGGGCGGGGTGTTTCATCTTTGTAAAATATTGGAATCGAATTAGTAGTTCCTGCAAGTATCTCGTCTTCAGATTGAACTGCTGCGCAATAGTGATCATCGATTGAAAACGGTCGACATGGTAGGGATCCAAGTAGCAAAGGAGCATTCCTTAGGGAACTCTCATAAGCAAGATCGCGTGTGATTGGCACAAAATCTGAAAAGATACCGCTTACCCGGATTTCATCGCCAAAATCAACTTCAGATTGCTGAATCGATTGTTGTAGAGAGTCGATTGAGACTATTCTGCTCACGTAGACTGATTTGAGTTTACTTAGAGTGTCAACAGTTGCTTTATAGGCCTGATAGAAAGCAAGTGCGTCATCCAAACCGTACATTCAGGAACTCACCTCTGTGCCGACACGGATCTGAAGGTAATCTCGTATTTCTAAATCTAATTCAAGGAGTGGTATTTCGATAGATGAGTCTATTAGATCTCCCGTTGCGGGATTAAATTTGAGTGAAACTTCCTCAACAGTCGGAGTTGTAGTTGGACCTGAACCGCCTGTCTCAGGGGATGCAAAATGAAGTAGTCTCTTTGGTTTTCTCTCCGAAATAGGTGTGTTGATGATGTCATTGTAATTGAAGAAAATGCTGTGAGGAGCCTGCTGATTGGGATATACATCGCTACCAGTGAGAAAACCGTCGTCTGTGGCGAAATAGAACATATTAGGGGACTGTTCAACGTTCGGCAAGGACCCCCAATGAACCTTTACAGGATATTCCAAAGTTTTGTTAAGTAATTCTTCAAATCTATTTCGAACATCATCGGATAACGATTCAACCGCATTTTCGCCAAGGTCCCTTTCGTAAGCCACGTATCCACCAAACATCGGAAAATCTACTTTGAGGTGGTTATCGTTGATTAATTCGTCAACTGACGATAACACATAGTACAGCGAAACGTTATGAGGAAATGTACCAATATGAATCAGGGGAAATTCGTCACAGAGTTTGGACTCTAACTTATGCTCCCCTCTTTTTCGGAAATCTTGAACAGCTCTGAAATGAGAACTACGACTCCCTAATCCACTTATCAAGAACGAATCAAAATATACGACATTTCCAGCCATATCAACACGCCCTACTTCATTACTCCATTCGAATTCATCTAACATCGTCTTATGTGACTTGGGGATTCCGGAGGAGATCTCGTCTACAGTCATCATCTAAATTATAGGAACTTCCTACTTTATTTCTTCGGCGAGTAGTATGGGTGGTCATAAGGTACATTCTCCCGACGTAACTCAAGGCTCTATGGCGTAGTACCTAAGATGCAGTAAGAGAGTGTCATAGAACATATCAAACCGTGATGATCGTGCTTCCCGGATTGTCTCTGGGTTCGTAGTTGGTGATAGCGAAGACGAGGCGAAGGCACAGGGCAAGAACCACCTAGTCAGCACCGTAGACACTACCTCAACGACAATTGGACAAACTACCGCTACCATTCTGTTGCATCGAACCTATGTATTCAACAAGCCCGTCAGAACCTATCACTAGCTAAGGATTACAACAAAGCCGTGTGCTTTAAGTAATGAAAAGAGCACATCAGCTTGCTAGACAGCCCCAGTACGATTGGCAGGAATTGGATTGTCGTTCGTTGTTTTCAACGTGACTCTGATGCAGTTTGGAGGCGATTTAGAGATTCCAGACTTCGGTAGCGATTTCAGCGAGCTGCGTGCTTCGTTCCTCGATTTCTGAAACGCCCCACCGATCTCGGTCTTGTAACTCGTGGGTCATCTTGAAATCGGTTCGGTCTTCGGAGTAGTACTGTTGCTTTTTCTCCAGCGACCTGTTCGAGGCGCGGATATTCGGATCCTCTTCGAGGAGCGTTAGATTCCCGATCCGCTTTTTGAAATCAGCGTGTTCGTCGTCGCTAATATCGAATGGTTCGAGCCAGAGTTTGGTTAGATTCTTTCCGGGATGTTCTGGCAGGATATGCTCGATATGGACCTGGTAGCGACTCTCGACGACCTCTTTTCCGCCGTGGCCGTAATGATCCTCTTCGATCTTGCCGAGGACGTACTTGGTTCGATCTGACCGCGAAAAATCCTCTTGGGTGAAGTGTCGTTCGAACTGTTCGTCGGTCGGGAATCGGCCCTCTGACCGAAGATAGTCGTCCATATATTGGAGCGGATCATCGGCATCGAACGCGTTCTGGGCCAGATGATTGAAAATCGTGTCGTGTGGGCCCGTGTTTCGGTCACAAATCTGTCTCCGGATGAGCAGGGCGTTCGACTTTCGAATCACCCCCTTCAGTAAATCGACGTCGTCTGATTCAGAAAAGGCGCGGAGAAAGAAGGTAAACGGGGTGATGGAAACGATCTCGGCATCGCGGAGCAGTCGGTTGATCTCGGCGTTTTCACTACGGGAGAAGTGATCGATGTCCTGCTGTAACAATTTCCGAAAGAGCGTCGACTTCTCCCGAATGTCGGTCAGCAGCGTCTCCATATCATCGATCTCGTCGATGATTTCGGTGAACGTCGGCTCGTACAGTTTGCTCTTCGTGATTTTCTGATTGATGCCGAGAAGACTCGAAGCCATGAAGTACTGTCTGAAGAACGTCGGGCCAGAATCGTTGAGATGGGTGAGGCTATCGATGTTTTTGATGATCTCCCCCCACAGGTCTTCGACCCTGTCCTCGTCGACTCCGCCTCGTTTGGCAGCTTTCATCAGGAGATAGTTCTTCATCAGGTCAATCGGAGAGAGCGACAGCCCGCGGTTGTTCATCGTCTCGAACAGATGGTACGCCTCGGAGTGTCCCTTCGCTGTTATCGACACGTAGATCAACTGATCGAGGATCCGATCGTGTAGTGACTTGACTGCATCAAGCGTCTCACATTCGGCATCGAGCTTGTCGCGGAAGTACTGGTACGCAGCTTCGATTTTCCCGTTATCGATCTCGTCGACGTATCCATTGACGAGGCTCTCGTAGCTGTCGTGATCGAGGTTACCGAGAGTGAGGCGCATTCCTCGTTTCTCTCCGTCCCGATCGACGATCCAGAGGTTCCCTTCTATCGACTCCATCCGCTGTCCGATCTCGTTTTCGGTATAGTTGGCTTCGAGATGATCGCGGATCGCACAGAGGAGAATCGAGATGGTCGTAATCCGCTGTTGGCCGTCCACGACGTCGATCTCGTTCGTTCCCCCGGCGACGTGTGTCCCGGACATAAACACGATCGTTCCGAAGAAATGGCTCCCCTCTGGGTCGATGCTGTTCAGATCGTTCCAGAGATCCTCGAAGTGTTCATCTTCCCACGAGTACCGCCGCTGGTAGGATGGTATACGCAGTCGCTCGTTTTGGTTGAACAGATCTCCGATCTCTTTAGGTCGGATTTGCTCCGCTATTTGCATCTTGCCCCTTACTGGCTTTTCTATCCCTATAAATACGGCCCGCTAGCTTTGTTGAAATCTTGAGAAATGAATAGAAATAGCGCGCAGGACAAGGATGATCTGTCACTATAGTTCTGTTCGCTGTGAACACAATTCTCGTTAGTTGCACCAGTCAAGCGTATGGATTGATGACCCACGTACACTAAGCCGACCATATGGTAGACCCGTACCTCGTTCGCTCATTGAAACGAGTGCATGATCAAGCCGCAAACGATTTGCAAGTCACCGAACCCACGTCGTCACAAACCACCGCTGAACGCTTCAACGAGGTTCTGAACGATTTTCAAGATGGATACTCTGACAACGATCGGTTAGCCAGCATTGATGAAGTGGAAGGAACGCATGCATCGTTGACCCGGCACCACACAATTGAACGAGCGAACGAAGATCTTCGAGAAATTAAGTTGAAAACGGAGCAGATCGCAGACTTGTTCGAACTCGACGTCCAAGACTTCGAACGCGTTGACGACGTAACGGAAATGCGACCTATCGTGATTCAACAACACGCCATACAGGAAACGGACGTGACTACTGAGCAAACAGTCGAACTAAACATCACGATTGAGCACATTCAAGAAACAATTCAACACATTCAGCGTCCGCCTGAACAAAAGCAAGAACTCGAAGAACTCCTGACTGAGTTCGAAGAAGAATTGCAAGGTGAGCAGGATGAGACTCGATTGCAGCGATTTTTGGGAGCGGCAGCGAACATAAGTGAAGACGTGGCGACACAGATGGCACAACGAGCGCTTATGTACGGAGTCACTGGCGTACTCTCGTTAGCAGGTTGACCTCAGGGATACCCGTGAAGATCGCCGCCGTCCTCTGTAGAATCCTCTCTTGGTCGTGGAAGTCAGAACAGTTCATCATTGCTCAATAGGATACCCATCATAATTCCTCGTTCAGAACGATTCTACAACTTACCGAGACTGCACAATTATAAGGCTCGTCCGTAATCTCCACTACATACTGAATTATGTCTGAGCAATCCGGATCTCCACCTACCGAACGCGAGCGGACGGAGCTCCCCATCGAACGGGGATTCCCTATCGAGCGCGTGAACGAAATCGCAGAGAAAGAAGGCCGGGCGAAGATGCACTACCGGCCGATCTACACGATGCACAAGTGGTGGGCCCGAAGACTCGGCTGTGTCTTCCGGGCAATCTCGCTCTACACGCTCCTCGATGATCCGGAGAAGGTCGAGGTCTTCGAGCCCGGACAGGACAACGAGACGCTCGCTGATTGGGGCGACGAGACGCAGACGGACATCGCATCGCTTATCGATCGCGTCGATCTGAGCGACCCTGAGAGCCTCTGGGAGCTGTATCCCAAGGACGTACGTGTGGAAGATAAGAAAATTCTGGATCCGTTTATGGGCGGCGGCACGTCACTCGTCGAGGCGTCGCGGTTCGGTGCTGAGGTCGTCGGAAACGACCTGAATCCCGTCGCGTGGTTCGTCACGAAGAAGCAACTCGAAGCTGGGCAGACCGATGTCGGAGAACTAGAGGCGGCCTTCGAACAGATCAAAGAAGACGTTGCTGACGAGATTACGCAGTACTACAAGACGCCCTGTCCGAACGGCGATCACGAAGCGGACGTGATGTACAACTTCTGGGTGAAGGAACTGGATTGCGTCTCCTGTGGGCACACGGTTCCGTTGTTTAAGGACTACCGTGTGGCAAAGGGTCGCTACGAGAACGACGACAAGTACAATGTCCTCTGCCCAGACTGTGGCTCGGTGACGCTGGTGGATGACTGGCAGTCGGAAAGCGTATGCAACGACTGTGGCCACGGATTCGTCCCGAAGGAAGGGAACGTCTCGCGTGGTGGGAAGTACAATTGTCCCGACTGTGGACAGAAGTACGCGATTACGGATGCAATTCAGGAGCAGGGTGGATACAATCTGTGTCTCCATTCAGTTGAGTATTACTGCGAGCACTGTGATGAAGCGGGAGAAGAAACGAGCGCGTATAAGGGCTACAAACAAGCAGAAGACGCCGATATATCGCTATATGAAGAAGCCAAACAAGAGTGGGAGAACAACGATGATTTACGTGAGTACGTTCCCAGCGAAGAGATCCCACCGGGACATATGACTTCCGAGCGGAATCCTCTTTTTGATCACGGGTACGAGAAATGGGAAGATATGTTCAATGAACGTCAACTCCTCTCTCTTTCCACTTTACTCAAAAGTATATCAAAGGTCAAAAAACGAAATTTGAGAGAGTATCTTCTTCTCGCTTTCTCTGATTGTCTGAGAACAAACACGATGATGACCTCATATCAATTCACAGCAAACAAATCAAATCACATATTTAAAACAAATTCGTTTGACCCACCGAATCAACCATGTGAAGGGAACGTCTGGGGAGCAAAGTTCGGGATGGGTACTTTCAACTCCATATGGGATATGGTTATCACTGGTGTTGAGTACGCCAAAAATCCAACTGAGCGATACATTAGTAATGGTGAGACAACGGAAACTGAACCATTTTCTCAACCGATTGGAGAAAATGCCACCGTCACACAGGGTGATATGCGACTACTTGATGATGAGAATGAGTATGATGCCGTCATAACAGATCCCCCCTACTACGATAATATAATTTACTCAGAGGTGGCCGATTTCTTCTATGTTTGGCAGAAAATCCTTCTTAAAGAATACTATGATGGCTTTGATAGTTCAAAGACACCACGAAAAGAAAGTATCGTTGCGAATCCATTCCTTGGAAAAGGTTCGGAAGAATTTGAATCAGAACTTCATGAGGCTTTCTCTGCAATCAACCGTACTCTCAAGAAAAAGGGAGTTCTGAGCTTCACATATCATCACAGTGACTCCGAATCTTGGGGAGAACTGCTCGAATCATTATGTGATGTTGGATTTGAAGTTACAGCGACCTACCCTGTTTCAGCAGATCTTCATAAGTTCATTTCTGGCGAAGCTGTTTCCTTCGACATCATCGTCGTAGCCCGACCAATTGATGAAACAGAACCCGCATCGTGGAACTCGCTACGCCGCGACATCTACCGAACAGCCCGTCGCACCCGAAAACAACTCGAAGAGAACCGGAACCTCTCACGGGGCGACATCGGCGTGATGGAGATGGGCGCGTGTTTCCGTGAATACTCCAAGCATCACGGCAAGGTCCAGCGCGACGGCGAGATTATGTCCGCCAAGGAAGTCGTCCAGGAGATTTACGGGATCATCCAAGAGGCTAGCGACATCGGCGTCGAGGACGTGTTCATCGATCTCCTCGACAGCAACGACCCGTCCTTCGACGACGTGAACAAACTCTGCCGGGGGACGAACGCGACACCCGAGGAGCTGAAACAGATGTGCCTCTACAACCAGGACGACGGCTTCGAGCTCGGCACGTGGGACAACGAGAAACGGCAAGCCTACATCCAGGAGCGTACCAACGGCGACAGCGGCGATCACCTCTCAAACCTCGACAAGCTACAGTTCCTTCGGTACCGGTACGAGAAAGGACAGGCCGTACAGAACTACGTCGATAAGTGGGGTGTTGACGACGACCTGCGGGAACTCGCCGGGCGGCTGGCGGACGTGACCGGTGACGACACCTACACCCGAGTCCTTGGGGATCGAGACATCACGAGTTACTAATCCGCTCTTAGATCTCTCGTTTCGCCTAACAGAGCCGCTAATGGCTTGTGGCACCACAAAACATTTAGATAATTCTACCATTTTGAGACGTATGGGTTACAACACGGGGATGGTGAAATACTTCATCGGGGTGGTTCTTTTGAATACGTTCCCGATGTACGTCTTCGGGAGTGGAATCCTGACGGGCTGGGAGTTTCTTAACGCGTTTGCCGTGAAGCAGTCGGTGGATGCAGCGCTGTCTGTTGCGCTAGATTACTATATCGCTAAGCTCACACCGTTCCCGCTGGATGAATTCCTCACAGCATCGGGGTTTGAGGAAGTACTGATCAGCATTGGCTTTGCCGTGTTAATAGGAGCCGCTGTTGCGAGCGTGAAATGGCGAGCGGCTGTATAGACCGACTCCTCAAAGAGACTCCAGCTTAATTTTCAGGGGTGGTGGCAGGCGTGTAGGAGTGTCGAAGAGGTCGGACCCACCATAGTTTGCCTATCTGTGAATCGGTGCTGAAAGTGTTAACGTCCAGAACGTTTATGATACGCATAGTCGTTGGTCTGTCTACAAGATGGGGATTACATCACAAGTGAAGAATGGTGGGTGGGGTGCACTTTTCCTCTACATTCATTCCCTCTTTGTGTTCCTTTACTGGGACGTTCCACTCGTTACCTCAGACCGCCTAGCAATAGTTGCCGCCGCAGTGCCTGCATCCATTGTTATGTTCGCAGTTGTCGTTCTAAACCACTGGCTGAACTATTACTGGGCAGGCGGACACTTGAAGCGGTCCACGGAAATTATCGATCAGATAACTGGGAAACGCAATTTCTGGCACTCAGCCTCGAAAGAAACGCAGGAGACGATTAACGACTTCGACGAGAAGGCGTATAGCCACCATATCTCTATTCTCTCTGGCATCATCAATGCGATCACTGTCCCAATCACGGGGTATTTCGTGATCGGATGGCAGGGGATCGTGGTCGGTCTCCTAATCTCTATAATCTTGCTCAGAGGGCTAAGCGTTCGGTCTTATCGGGAGCTGAACCAGCTGGCGAAAGAGCTCTCAATCCCATACGAGGAAAACTATGAAAATCAGTAGACTCAAAGTCGAGAACTTCGCAATCGATGAAAGTCCGACTATCAATGAGAGAGCAGTTGGTGGTCGGGACTTGCTGTTGTACGGTGGGAATCGGTCCGGGAAGACGCTCATTTTCAACGCACTCCTCTACGCGTTGTATGGTCGTTCCGGTACTTTCGGCGTTACACCAGGACAACGTAGCGAGGTTAGTGCCTACTTCGATAACTCAGACGCAGTGCTACGCGAACGACACCATCGGTACGAGCACAATGGCAAGACGCTTGATGCAACCGAGGGAGTAAAACGGTTCATCGGGCCTGAAGAAACGGTCAGGTTGCAGTTTATCACTTCAAATCCAGCAGATCAGCCAATAAGCACGCTAAATGGAGACGAGTTGCTGGACAGGATACGAAGTGTATTGCAGACTGAGCATCAGTCCGAGATCGAACGACACCGAAGAGCCAGAGCTGAATTAGAGCACCTAAAAGAAATTCGTCGCCGAGGGGAAGATCGGCCGAGTGTCAAACAGCTTGAGAGAGACCTAAATGCGCTCCCAACATCGAGAATCAAGAACAGAATTGAGGACATTGAGGAGCTCCAGAATCTCATCGATTCCGGTGAGATCGAGAGCATCAGTGCCCGGCTGCAGAAGAAAGACGAGGTTGCCGAGCGTCTCGGTGAATTATACGACAAACGCCGCACACTAGAGGATACTCTCAAACAAAAGCGAAGAGAGCTCGGTGACGCTTCTCGGTACACACAAGAGGTGAATGACCTAATCATCGATGCGATCGAGGAATTCACCTGCCCGGTCTGTGGTCGCTTGGTCGAAGAGAGAGTGGCGCGCAATCGGTTGCCGAATAACTGTCCGCAGTGCGGCCGACCACGGGACCTATCTGAACTTCGTGAACGACTTCGTGAGAAGGTAGATAATGCAGATACACAGATCCAAGATCTGAAAGAGGAAATCAGCGAGCTGGACGAAGAACTGGCGTCAGTAAA
The DNA here is from genome assembly GCF_037031285.1 of Halobellus sp. LT62. Classification (NCBI taxonomy): domain Archaea; kingdom Methanobacteriati; phylum Methanobacteriota; class Halobacteria; order Halobacteriales; family Haloferacaceae; genus Halobellus; species Halobellus salinisoli. The sequence goes on along the minus strand of NZ_JAYEZO010000001.1, from coordinate 896,031 downwards.
GGCGGAAATCGCAGAGCTTCAGGAATCCGAACCAGGCCTAGAAGGACTGAACCAGTTCGTCAGAACCGCGCTTAAACAGGCCGATTATGACCTGGATAAGCTTCAGGAGAGGACTACTCGTGAACTGGAGAGTCATCGGAGTGAACTCGAAGAGTCCAAATCGAAACAAAAAGACCTCGAACAGCAGTTAAAGCAGCGACGGGAACTACTATCGGCGTTTGAAGAGTCCGAAGAACTGGCAAATGAAGCAGCAGATCGGCTCGAACAAGAGGCGTTTGACGAAATTCGAGAAGAGTTCACTAACCGGCTCTCTCAGGTTTACAAAAGCATTGCTCCTGATCTAGGAACGAACGTTGGGATCACCTCTGAAGGAGAACTGGAATTCCCCGGTACTGGTTCCGAAGGCAGGCGCTCATATGACCGGTTGAGTAGCGGTGAGCGGCGACTGATGAACTTGGCTTTCAGTCTCACCTTAGCGAAGTTCGCCCAGGAAAACGAGGGAGCTCATAATTGGGAGATTTTAGTCCTTGACGAGCCACTGACGAATTTGGAATCAGACATCCAAGATGCTGCCGCACGCTATCTCCGGGAAGCGGATGTTCAGGTCATTATGACGTCCCCACTCGATAGAATCCAGTCGCACTTCCGAGATGATGAGTCTGAAATTGTATCCCTAGAAAGAATTAGAACCGAAGACTCGACTCTTGAGGAATTCCTATGAGCGATAAAGATCATCATCCAGAACTTCTCCTGCTACACGAATCCGGTGGGGAAATCAAGGGGCGAGGGAAATACCAAAAATTGTTAGATCGGTATCGACGTGAGGCCGAAGAAACGGATGTTGAACATATCGTCAAGGAGCGTGGACCGTTCGATGAGGGTTTGTCAACAAGTGTAAAGCGGCATCTCGATCTGGGGATGCTCGAAACAGACGATGAGGGACAATCGCGTGACGTAAAGGAGACCCAGAAAGGTGAACGGTATATGAGTGGGTTTGAACGGACGAAGCTGTACTTAGATGATTCATTTCAGGACACACGAGATCGGATGCGACAAATAGTCTCTGAGTTTGGGGAGATGAGTATGAACCAGTTGGTTCAAAAACCAGACGTTCAACAAGATAAACAGCGCCCACTTGGAACGCCATTGTCAACTGAATCCGAGTCGGAAGAAGTAGAAGAAGAGGATTGACAGTACAATTACTTAACGTGGCAGGGCTACTTCCAAAATAAGAATGGCAGGCCCAGGTCAAATTCCAGGGCGATACAATCTCGTCATCGAGGGGAAATACGACACGTTCGACCACCAGATTCCCGTTGAAGGGTTTATTCGGCATCTCGAAGACGATGATGTACCTGACAAGGTCAGCGTTATTGGCCTCGGAGAAGCATTCGAGGACGGCGAACTAGCTACTGAGCTCGCACGCGCTATGGATCGTCGAGCAAATGATCTAGAATATCAGAGTCCGACGATCCAGTTCGTCGTCGAGGGCTCATTCCACCGACAGGGGAAAACGTTCGATTTACGCTACGAGGACGAACTATATTCGCTTCAGGAAGTCTTCGGTCCGCAACTGGAGCGAAGAGAACAGGGAGATTGGATCACGTCGCCGTTCTAATCCTTCAGTCACTAGCTACAGGCGGTTCCTCGGCATCTTGCTCTAATAGTGATTCAAATTCTCCATTTACGTACTGGAAAGACACGGGTGGAGTGAAGTCGTCAAAGTGTTCTGTTGGATCGATCGCAGTCAGTAGCCTTTGGGGGTTGCCGATTTCGATGGCGTATCCTTCTTGCTTCCCACTGTAATAGTCCATAAATCGCTCTCGCCCTGTTATTCCAGAGTCACCCCCATACTGTTCCCATAGCGCGCTAGGAGATTCGTTGATGATCTGCTGTATCTCAAACGAACCAACGATTCGTTGAACCGGCGAAGAAGCATACAAGATCACATTTTCTACGGAATCAGCCTTCCTAATTGGGGTTTTTCTGAACTCGTACTTCTTTTGGCTTGACAAGATCTTTTCAGCGAACTCTGGTTTAATTGATAATAAAACGTTCATCGATGTCACCTAGCTTCTTAAGTCGTTCATAGGACGATTCGTCTAACTGCTGAATAGTCTGTGGGGGGCCTGCAAGAATATCCTCATCTCGAAGCACTTGATACCGTATTGGGTCCGCGAAATCGAAATGCCATTTGAAAAGGAGAACTGTCGTTGGTGACTGAGCAACCTTTGTTATTTCATTGATTGAGAAGACAGACCGGCGACCAACCAATTCCATAAGTTCGTCTGGGTCTTCCACACCGTATTTCACCTGTTCACACACACCTAACGATGTGACTTCTTTGTTATCGTGGGAACGGTAGAAAATGAGTATGTCAGCTGGCTCTATACGTCGGATGTTTGCGTGAGTGAGATATGCCTTTTTAATCGCATTTGACTCGGGGATAAATTGTCCAGTCACCTCTGGCAGCGTCGGTTGTCGTTTATCGTAGGTAGCGAAGAGTTTGTTGTGCCATTTTGGTTGGATGGGTATCAAGAACTTTTCAATATGTGGGCCGTCCTGGAAACTTGGGTAGAAGCGGATTACCGTTTCAAGCGGATCAGGATCATCTCCAGGCCCCGGGGTGAGCCGTTTTACGAAGACTGCCTCATCGTCCTCTTTGTTCGAGGCGTGTTGGAATCCGTATTTGGAAATCAATTTTACCAAGTAATCGGACTCTTCATCGATGTAGTGCGTAAGGTAAATCTCTTCCAATCCGCGATTAATCGATTCTCGGACTGCAAGACTAATCAATAACTCTCCAGCTTTGGATCCCCGCTTTCTCTCGGATACCTTAAGAGTGTTAATCTTGAGCCGCGGTTTCGGACTTAACGTGGGGTTCTCACCAAGTTCTTCAGCTTCATTGTATTTCAGAATGAGTACAGCACCAAGCGTGCCGTCCCTATTCCAGTTAACCCACGCATCTCGATCGGGATGATCAGCGAACCACTTCTCGAATTTGCCATATTCTTCCTTCAGGGAATCAAAAATCGGATCATCAACTCCCAACTCACCGACCGTGACTTTTTGAATTGAAACTGGTGATCTCAATTCATCTTCTTTCTCTCTGAAGTGCTTTGCACCTTCTTCGATTGTTAGGACTTTGTCGGTGATTCCAAGCAGATCGGCTTTCGTGTGCATCGGTTGATCTTCGGTGATGAGTAAGTCAACCCGATCATCGTATACAGCATATAAGAGTGCGTTATCGACTTGCTCACGGTCACTATCTGCTGAACCGTTGACTTTGTTGTAAAAATGGTCGTCGTCCGGAGATGGGTAGGGTGGAAAAGTCAGCTTCGCATATGTCGCAATCTTTGACTGAGACTTCTCTCTAATCTGTTCGTTTTTATGATTCTGTATTTCTCCTTCAGAGAGTGGATGCACCAAGATATTGTGCCCAGCTGTCTTGAGCAAGTTCTCTAATTCCTGTAACGCTTCAGGAATCACACGGTTTTGTTCACGAGTGATGAACACGTTCGTATCTATTAATATATTCAAGATTGTTCACCACGCTGACCAGTAACAGCTTGAAGTCCTGCTGCTAGTTAATAATACTAGCGCCGAAAATACCCAATAGACGATTCAATTCACGATCCAAATATCCACGAGGAAGATTATCTTACAAAAGTTTCAGCGGTCCCTCTTTTTCCACCTCTCCCGACCCGTTCTCTAGGAAGTAGAGGTCAATCCACTCTTGACTCCCGTCACGACAGAAAACGGGCACGCACGTCGTCGCATACTCGTACCGACGTTCACACCGCATCTCGATCTGCTCCCGCGTCCAGTCGCCGTCTTGCTCCAAATCGTACCGATTACGGACTTGGTAAGAGTACTCGTCAGCCGCGGCTTTGATCACCCGGAGCGAGAAGTCCCGAACGTCTTTGAAAGTGAACGGGCCACTCATCTCCTTAGCCCGGTGCAGATCGCTTTCGTCGACGCCATCGAGGCACAGTTCGTTTTCGGGCGTTGCGACAGCGTAGAACGCTTCGAGTTCCGGGCACTTCTCGCCGAGGACGCCGTGGAGATACTCGTGAACGACCTCGTCGTATGCGCTCAGTCCGAACTCTCCGTCCGGCGAGACTATCTGTAATTCGGCCCCCGTTTGTGCCACCCGGCGTCGACGGGGTTCAAGTAACGGACATAGGAATGCGAGTCGATCTGCGGAAAGCAAGTACGCGTAACTGAATAGCCGGGAACGGGATGGAGACTCTTTCACCGGATCGTGGCCTTCGGCGTAGTACTTCGAGTCCAACACGGCGATCGTCTCTTCGCCTTCTTGGAGCGCGTGGTCCGGCTCGTGGTAGATCTGGCCCTCTCCCTCGAAGGGCTTCACCGAAGGTGATCGAACCGGGGTAACGTCATCCAGCTCTCCGAGGTGGTCGTACGACTTGACATAGTTGAGCTCGCGCTCGATGACGACTTGCGAGTACTGCTCGAAGAGCGACTCCATATTCAGGACGTAGTCCACCACCAGCTCTCGTGGGCCGTCACGCAGCTGTTGACCGAGCGACGACGACATCACCGCCTTGGAAACGTCGAACGCCTTGCGATAGTACTGACGCTGTTTCGGCAAGTCGTACAGCGAGATTCCCCGATACTCGTCCATTCGGTCGAGCCCGCTGTTCACACCCATACTCTCCAACCGCTCCACCTCGCGGTGGACTTCCGAGAAAATGCGATCGTACGCCGGGTGGTCGTTCTCGGGGGATTTCTGACGGAAGAGCCGAAGCAATGTCTTCCCCGCGAAGTGGAGCAGGGAGTTCACCGCGTTGTTGTATTCGGTCTCGTTGTGGATCCAGTGCGGTTCGATCGTTCCCCGAGCGTGGTTCAGCAATGTCTCCCCGACGTCGATATTTCCACGACCATCGAGGCTATTCGTCCGTTGGATTACGAGGTCACGAATGTAGCCGTGCCGCTGGATAGTCTCTAGTCCGTCGAGATAGTTGATCGCCAGAACGACGAACACGTCGTCGAGATGGATGTCGTCGGAGAGGAAATCCTGTAGCGGGATGCCGTGATATTCGACCGACCGATTCTGGTCGTACACGGCCAACAGCATATCGAAGATGTGCTCCCACTCGATCTTCGGATCGACCTGCACCTTCGACGAGGGCGTCAGGCTCACGACCCCAATAATGTCCGTCGCTTCGATGTGGAGTATCTCGTTGTCGTCGCCCTCAACTGTGACCGTCACGACCTCGTACTCTTGATCCGAGTCGAGTGCCTCTTGCCGTTTCGTAAAGACACCCGGACTCTCGCGTGTGAACGACGCACGACGAAGCTGGTCCGTGATGGACGACGGACACCCCTCTATGCGGATTTCACCCCGCTCTGGGATGTTGAAGGTATCTTGCCCGTACTCGTAGACTTCGTCGACGGCGCTCATTACTCGTAGGAGCCCATCTGCCGCCGCTCTTGTTCGAGTTCTCGTTCGGCAAGTTCCGCTGCCGGGGACAGGTCGAATTCCTCGAATTCACCGTTCAGTGCTCGGTAGTGTTCCGCGATACGCTCGATCTGTGGAAATGCGGCTGCGTTCAGTAGACGGGGAACGATGTAGGTTCGGAACGCCTGTCCGACTGCATCCATCTGATCATACTCGTATTCGCCACCCTCACGGCAGCCGACCCCGAGGAAGACGGCAACGTCCCGGTAGTGCATCGGCCCGAACCGCATAATCGCGCCCTGTGATGTCGATTCATTCCCGTGGTTGATCCCTTCGTAGTCGCGTTCGAACAGCCGCAGGATCTCGTTTTCGTCCAGATCCGTGTCGGTGGTAACGTGGGTAGTGATCCAGTCGTCGAAGAGCCGCTGACGCTTGTCGTCCTCGTACTCGTCGAGTTCGATCATCGCAAATCGGCGCGTGATCGCGTTGTCCAACTCGTTCACCGTCCGGTCCGACATATTCATCGTACAGATGATGTTCACTCGCTCGTCGAGCTCGATCGTCGCTCCCTCGTCGGTCTCGAAGATCGTCTGGTGAGGGTTTTCGATAGCCGTGTAGAGCGGGCCGAAAATCTTCGAGATGTCTGCCCGTGTGATCTCGTCCAGGATCACACCGTACTCAACGTCGAACGCGCGTGCACGCTCCACCGCTTCGGAGACACACCCGAGTTTCGTTCGGTAGCTCAGCGATTCACCAGTATAGTCCGGACTGACGCCACCAATAATGTCCGACGGCGTCCACGACGGCGTCGCCGTATTGAGGCTATAGCCGATGCTGGTCTCTCTGGCGAGTTGTTTGGCGAAGGTGGTTTTCCCGGTTCCCGTCGGTCCGTACAGGACGACCGGCTTGCCCGCCTCTAGCGCTACTTTGGCGTTCCGCTGGACATCACGCGGGACGAGAATATCTTCGGGGGTTTCGTCGCCTCGAAGGCTCACAATTCGCTTGAGTCGATCGGATGCTAACGGAGATTCGAGAACGGCGCGACGAACTCGCCCGAGGCCACGCTCTCCATCGTGGGTTCGATCGAGTTCGGCATCCTCGATGAGGTACTCCAATACTTCTTCGCTCTCTGCGTTCTCGATTGCTTCGACGACGTCATCGGTAACGCGACGGAGAATCCCGAGATCCTCTTTCGCCTCTTCAACCGAATAATCGTCCGATGACCCACTCATATGACATAGAGGTGTAGTGTGAGGTATATAAAAACCGTTGGCTCTGTTGAAATCCTTGGAAACTGAGGCTATTACTCCGGTCGCGGTCAATACAGGGAGCGATGGAACATTTCGGTTGAGGACCTATCGGTTACTGAGTAGGAGCGGCGTGCGAGAGACAGAGGATGTTTTCCTCACAGGGTGTCCGTTTATTTCTGAGCCTTCTCTCCTGAATCAGCTGTAAGAATTCGCCTGCGTATTGACCACGGAAGTCTCTGACTGCTGTAGATAACATTCGCATCGCTGTGTAAGAGTGGTTTATACCTGAGAGAGAACAACAAGCAGCTATGAATACCAGAACCAGTGGGATCTCAGGTGGAGGGGTGAATTTTACTTGCCGTCACTGCGATTCTATGATTGACATTCTCGACTTCCCGGATCTGCAGCCAAGTTCAATGGAACCAGATCAATTTGTGATCTGCCCCTACTGCCAGAGCGGTTTTACCTTGGATACAGGAGTACTCCAGACACTACATCGGACAGGAAGTGTCGAAGGAAATTATTTTAATATCCCGCTCACTCCTGGAGGAAGACAGATTGACGATTTTAACGGAGTAAACGTAGGTGAGACACGCCCAGTACCGATGCACAAAATACACGAGGGTTGTGAATACACTTCGCTATTCATTACCGGAGCAAGCCGCAAAGGAATAAACGAAGAAAACTGGCTACCCTTCGAGATCGCTGACTCCCAGAACCAAGCACGGCTGGGAGACAACCTTCTGATTACCGTTGTTCGAACTGGACCTACAAATCTGGCGATCAATTCAACACTCCGTGAGGATCGAGACGGTCAGGGACCACTCAGTTTCGGAGACGAGGTCGATGTCTCATACCGGGCTACCGTATCACACAGAGAAGTGACGAACCCGACATGGGTTGACCTCTTAGTGGATGCACAGCACGCTATTCAAGAAGATAATCTGCTTGCTGCAATACCCCTGCTACGCTCAGCAGTCGATAATTGCCTGATCAGACAGATGATCATCTATTATCGGTGGGAGGGACACGACCTTGACAGCGCAATTGACGAAGCAAACGACTTAGAGAAAGGACATCTGAACCGGTATACAATTGCTAAACACGGTTTAGAAGAAGTGTCTAATACTCGACTTACATCTGGTCCGTACGCCCAGCTATGGGACGATTTTGATGATGTTGTCCAACAACGAGACTCTATCATCCACTGTGAGACTGATCCTTATTTAGAGGAGCCAGAGGAAGCGGACGTTATCAAGTTATTCAACACTACAGTTGCTGTTCTGGTAGCTGCCTACGATCTCTTTGAGTTTTCTGGCGCTGTCGAAACTCATAACGGGTGACAGGAAATGCTTGCTGAATATAGGGGTTGGGTTTAACTTGATTCCACACTCATAGAGACATAGTACCTGAGGAACACTAGGCCACATTTAGCTTCACTTTTCTGAAGTCCTTGCCATCGTAAACCATCTCATAAAACTCAACAGGAGAGGAATTACCATCTTGGTTGTTTTCGGAGATGATCTTCATCACCTCAAAACGATCCTCAACTGAAGTGCGAAGGCCAAATACAATTCCTTCAAGTTGGGACATATCATATGTGACCTTACGATGAGACCCTTCTGATTCCAACAGATCAGGAAGCACCATACGAATTTCTTGTTCATATTTCCATTTGCTCAGCTTTCTCGTCGACATACTGCGGAAATGGTTCCAAAGGTTATCTCGCCAGGCATCCAGATCGTCTACGATTTCACCGATCATCTGACTAGTTCTTCCATCCGGCGTGGAATGCCACGCTGACTCAAGTTTCGGGAGCGGGAGCGTGCCTAAAAACCGGAAGAAGTCCACTTCTGGCGGTGGAGATTCATAGTCAACGGCATACAATCGTGCTGTGATCTCCCCCGAATTAGATTCCGAATCTTTCGGACCAGCGCTCTCGTTGACATTCATCTTGCCCCATGACCCGTCAGTTTGGCGGTCTGCGCGGAACATCAACGCGGCCCCTCTATGTTCGTCTGCATACGTAGCCCACATCGGAGGACTTGCGCATTCCTTTGCGAAACACAACGTGTGCCAATTCGTGTGAATGAGTGAGTTGGTTATTTCTCTTATATACTGGTCGGGAAATGAGTGGTACAAGAGGTTGTATTTCTTATGTTGCAGTTCAAATTGCTCCACCCCCGGCACCGCCTGCTGTAGGTATATGTGTGATTCTAAGGGTCCAACTAGCGATGCTACTGATTCTAACAGTTCTTCATCCTCATCAGCCATAGCGGCAGAAATAGCATCCAACAGTCCCTCAACAGTTTCAGAGCCACCAGAATTCGTAACCTCAGGCCACCCTTCCGGAATCACTTCCGATGCCCTCATTCTCTCTAATACAGACTCGAGTGCCGAGCGGTGGATGACCGACAAGATATGTTTGAGATTGTTTCTCTTCAGTGGCTCTGGCAGGGAAGCTAGACTTGAAGCAACTCTTTCGAATCCTTTCGCTTCGAAAAACGACTGACAGATGGAATCGAATTGTTGGCGACGCTCATCTGTGGAGAGATCGCCACGGGTGAGCTTGGGTTCTATGGCATATTCATCGAGAGTTTCCTCGTCATCAGAAAGCGCACACGTTATGGCCGCCTGATGTAGATTCAACAGATAATGTCGGAGCAGGTTCTCCCACAGGACTTCGTCTCCTTCCCAAAATACATCTTGATATCCCTCAAGTGGGTCGTTAAAGTATCGTGGTGAGGAAAGTGCCATCTCCTGGTTCTCAAGCTCGCGGTAGTCGTTATCGCGGTCGTCGTCAATCAAATATTTCATTGGGCGAAACCTGTAGATAATGGTCATAAGACTCCCAACTTCGCATAGCTTTTAACCTTTTGCGGTGGTGTATCCAGCAACGGCGAGGAATCAACGCAACCCAGGGCAGAAGCCCAGAGACAAGATGTCGAACTACAAATCACGATGGTAAGTGCTGCGTTTGTATTGAGCGATCCAATTACCTGAGAGTTGCACCAGACTCCGTTCAAGATACGCGCTGTGTATCTTGCATAACTCCACGGACATCTGTCGAATCTGGCAGGACCAATAGAGGTATCTACGCACTCGGCAGCGACCGGCTGTTTCAGACAATAATGCGTCTGAAGAATAGGATTTCAACAGAGCAAACCGCTCCTCGACAGCCAGAGTTGACAGGACGGCTATAAGAGACAGTGACTCGGCCGCGTTGTGGGAATAAATCGAAGGCCAGAACGGATCAAATTAGTCATCTTCGCAAATAAGCTATTCGCCCGAATAGCGCCGTCTAGAGGCCTGTGAATATAGAAATCCAAGCTTATTTTTAAGTACATCCCCTCTAGTTAAATGGAGCCCGTCCCCGGCGATCATCGCCAAAGGGGCCGCGTGCTAGAACACGCGACCGGGCTGTTCCAACCAAGAAACAGCAATGTCTACTACGCCAGCCCACCGTCAAATCTCTGACGGCACGAACACGCTTTCACCTGCAAACATACCCGTTGAATCGCTCCCAGTCGTCGAATTAAACGTCCATCAGCTTCGAAGAGCTGCCGCCCTCGCGTACGAGCGCAATCACTCCTACACGCGTATTGACGGTGGTGACGTGTACAGTTCGGACTCGATGATGAGTCACCTAATTGGGATTATCTGCGAGATGGCTGTTGCATCGGCTTATTCTGCAGATGTCGATATGCAGACATACCGATTTGGCGACGATGGAACTGACCTCGATATATGGGATACCACTGTAGATGTGAAGGGAACAGCTACGACCGCAATGCGTCGGCCCGAGCTGTTGGTAAAGCCGTATGAGTACCTCAGCGCTGATCTGTATTTCCTAGCACACATCATCGAGTGGGGTGCTGAAAGTGTGCGTGTTCGGATACACGGATATACAGACGAAGAAACAGTAACCGACCGTGAGCCGCGTAGACACCCCGGATTCGATAAAAACTATGTCGTGGAACCGAGCGAGCTGACTCTCCCCCCGTGGGTCCGGACGGACTAAAAGGAGTCTCGATGCAACCAAATTACGCCCCAATAGTGATCACTGCACTTGTCGGTGGCGGCAGTCTGATAATCGGCATCGTGTTCGCTAATTCGTATCTCATCGGGTTGGGAGCCTTAGCTACGATCTGCTCATTGGGGTTTCATCTGATCACGTCAGGTAGCCCGGAACAGGGAGAGAACACAATGGATCCAGAATTCGTCCGCGAGAGGACGAGCCAGTGGTCGGACCAAGATCTCGATTCATCAGCTCGACAGCGATTACAGCCACATCTCGCTCAACAGGCCCGTGTACAGTCGAAACCGAACCAGCCCAGTGACGGTAACGGTTCTAAGCAAGACCAGACACAAACGCGAGATGCAACGTCACTGGATTCATCTGAACTACAGTACCGATGGGAGACCGACATAGACGTCTCCTTCGAGGATGTTGGCGGAATGGGCGATGTCAAGCAGGAACTCCGCCGGGACGTAATCAAGCCCCTGACGACCCACCGAGAACAAGCAGAGCAACTGGGTATCTCCGCGTCGAATATCGTGTTCCACGGTCCACCCGGAACTGGTAAGAGCTACCTCGCGCAGGCGCTTGCGTCAGAGCTCGGATTCCGATTCACCCAGCTTAGCGGGGCCGATGTACAGAGCAAATGGATTAATGCATCCGGTCAGAAGGTGCAGAGACTATTCGACGAGGCAAAGCAGATAGCTGCAGACGAGGGGGGTGCAGTCATATTCCTCGATGAGTTGGATTCAGTATTGAAGAGCCGAGACACCCGAAGCGCACACGAGGAAGATAGCAAGGTTGTAAACGAGTTTCTACGCCACTTGGAAACCACGTCTGAACACAATATCGTATTCATCGGGGCAACAAACCGACTGAACGCTCTTGATCAGGCAGGTACCCGGTCGGGGCGGCTCGATAAGAAGATCCATATTGGATTACCGGATCACCAAGGCCGAAAAGACATCCTGCGCGCGCAACTGGCTGACCGACCAAACAGCCTGTCGGCCGACCATCTTGAGCAGGTTGCTGGTTGGACCCCGGAGCGAAGTGCAGCTGACTTGGAGCAACTCGTGGATAACGCTGCACGGTCGAGTCTAGACCGAGGAGACGACCAGATCACGTGGGTCGACATCCGGCGAGTTATTTCGCCGTAGCTCTATTCGAACTGCGCGTGACGATTCCGAAATTTTCGTCATTAAAGAAAACAGGCTGTGGCAGGTTTTCCTGATGATATGGTCGTGCTGTCAACCTGGTATCCGGATTCTGAGTAGATGGTATTTGAATTTTCCCCTGCATTCTCGTTATTTCTTGGTCCTATTCCCGCTTGAATTGGCTATACACCTAACCCTTTAAATACAGTAGATAATACCGGGGGTGCGGAGATGACACGAAATACCAGCGAAGACGGCGACAGTATCGAAGAAAAGCAGATCTCCAAGCAACTATCGGAGATGCTTGAGGAACAACAGGCCCCCGTTCAAGAGGAGTATCAAGCGTTTTACGAGTGGATGCTGGAGCGTGGCAAAGATCACCTGATGTACGAAGGTTTGGCAGATTCGACTGCAGACAAATACTTTCGACGGTTGGACCAACTACACCGTGAGGCGATCTCGCTGTTGGAGACGTCGGACGTTACAACAATCACTCCGGACCAAGGCGAAGAGTTACTGCTTCTTCTCGCTAAAAACACGATCACAAAGCGAACTGACGAGGCGTTTTCGAAGTCGTCAAAGCGGAAGTTCTCTAACACGTTAGAAAAGTACTTTGAGTGGCAGTACCACACAGACAGATTGGAATACGAGTGGAAATCACGAATTCGCTTTTCCGACGGTAATCACACCTCAGCAGCCGAATTCTCATACGAAGAGATGGGGCGACTATTCGAGGTTGCGGAGTCGTACAAAAAGCTCCCCTCATATTACGAGACCTCACCTGAGGAACGGGATCGAATTAATGGTCTCGTCGCCCAGCGACTCAGTAAACCAAAAGAAAACGTAAACCGGGACGACTGGCGAAAAGCGGACCACAGCTCAAAGATCTGGTCCCTTGTGTCAGTCGGCTACGATGCTGGACTCACCCCAATAGAAATCCAGCGAGCGAAAGTCAGTTGGTACAAACCGGATCAACAGATGTTGGTGATTCCGACAGATGCGGCCTCTAAGCAGCGCGAAAAGGAGAAGGTCTCTCTGTCGGATGACTCCTGTGAAGCGCTGAGCAGGTGGATCCGAGAACGACGGCATCTCGAAAAATATGACGGAACGAATTCCCTATGGCTCAATCAGGTAGGCAATCCATATCGTTCCAGCAGCCTCTGTAACCTCATCCGAAGGCTGTGCGAGGAAGCTGGGATCACATCCGAGAACAGACCGATACGGTGGTACAGTCTTCGACACTCGGTCGGCCGGCAAATGAAGTCGGACGGCTCACTTGTGCAGACCAACGACCAACTTCGGCACGACACTCTGGAGACGACACAAACGACGTACGGAAATTCGGCGGTCGAAGAGCGATGCGAGACACTCAATAAGAGCCGCTCGAAGGCCAAACGGGCGGCAAACGACCCGGACTACGAACCGTACAGCGGCGTTGATCTCCAGACAGAGTTCGGGAAGGTCGAAGAGACGGGTCCCGAGGATGCGATCACTCCAAGGGACGACGGTTCGATCCACATCAACGCTATCATCGAGAACACGACAGAGAACCGGGTTCGGGTGAGTCGACAACTCCTCTCCGATGAGGAGTCGTCGAGTTCGTCCTGATCAACCCATCCGGTCTAACGCGTTTCGACGGTCCTCGACCGGCGTTTGATCGTACTTCATTGTGGTTTCCGGGCTGAGATGTCGTAACTGTGTCTGTGCTGCAGCGAGATCCTCTTCACGAGTCATATACGTGCCCGTGGAGTGACGAATCGTATACCAGCTCATCGTCCGATTTTCAGTCGAAATCTCCGCAATATCGCATAGCTTCTGCAGGATATAACGGAGTGCTTTGGACCCATACGGATTCGCTTCGCGGGTAAGCCACAACGCATCCGTGCCATCGTACTTGTCGTTCGCGTGCCGCTGTGACAACCAATACTCAAGCATTTCCGCGGTCCGATCCTGAAGACCGACGATCCAGTTTTCCTCGTTCTTTGAACTTTCTTCACGAGGGATCCGGAGTACGCTATTCTCCACGTCTACCCACGACACAGTTGCACGTTCAACTTCGATAGGCCGGAGTCCTGCATCGAGACTGGTCCAGACGAGCGTCGGAATTTTCCAGCTGTTCGCCCGCTCCCAATCTTCCCGTGATATATTAGATTTCGGCTTCTCAAACCGCTGTGCAAGGTACGCCTTCCACCGCTCCCGTTCATCTCCGTACACGTCATCGAAATTGGGTACACTCCCGTGTTCCAGCGCGGCCTCGCGGATCTTGGTTCGTTCTTCTTGGGTCAGGTAATCGCGTGGGGTGGTCGATTGATTAGACCGCGTGAACGTGATCTTGGGCGACCACTCGTCTCCACCGCGCTGATGGGCACGCCACTTGTACAGCATCATTATCGCCTTCCGACAGGCGGACTTGTGGGCATTCGAGTACTCTTCGCGGGCGAGATAGTTCAGATATGCATCCGCATGATCGGTCGTGATCGAGGACGTGTATCGGTCTTCTTGTTCCCAGACGAACCGATAGAACTGGTCGATTCGGCTGGCGCGATTCTTGACCGTCAGGTACGCATAGCCGTCGGCGTGACTGGGATCTTTGCCGAAGGTCAGTAACCATTCGAGACACTGTTCCCGTTCAGTCCGGTAATCGACTCGTTGGCGCTCGTTGAGAAGTTTCTCCGACGGTTCAGGCACGATAGCGATGCCTTCGAGGGGGTTGGTTGCCTTCTTCGAGTCTTTCATTGCCTGCCACCTCGGATCATACCCGCTTCCTTGCTCCCCCTATTTTCAGAACCGCAAGACAGCGGTCGATTTCCCCGCTTGAAATTACATGCCCGTGATTTCAGCGGAATCGCAAGACGGCGGCGGGGTCGATGCACTTCTTGAGTCGGATTGCCCAATGGCATTGGTGAATATACTCCTGATTCACTGGTCAAAACCACCGGACAGCGGCGGGAAAAGGATGCTCCGTCAGGGATTCGAACCCTGGTCCTTGCCGTGAGAGGGCAAGATGATTGGCCGGACTACACCAACGGAGCGGTGCGACACCTTTCGATATCGCCGGGATGTGTAAAACGGTTCCGTTTTGCCCCCGCTGTGCGGTGGTGTGGCGTACGCGACGGGGACGGTGATCGAACAGCGTCAGCCGCTATTCGTCGTCTTCGTCGGTCGGTTCTTGGTGTTCGTCGAGCACCGATTGGATCTCGTCCTCGGAGACCGTTCGATATCCGTCGGCGGTGATCGTCGCGATCGTCACATTGCCCGCATCAAGTTCGTCATCGCCACTCAGGAGCGCTCGAACGGCGATTTCGACGCCCTCGTCGATCGTGAGCGACTCCGACCAAGTGTCTTCGAGGAACTCTTGAATGTCGTCACGACCGGAACCGATTGCGACGGCTCGCCACTCCTGCGGCGCGCCGGAGGGGTCAGTCTGGTAGAGTCGCGGGCGCGCGTCGAGGCCCTCGCCGTCCATTCCGGCGATCAGAAGCGCCGCCCCGAACGGCCGTGTGCCACCGTACTGGGTCGTCTCTTGGATCTCATCGGAGAGGGTCTTCGTGAGCGTCTCGACGCCGAGGGGCTCGCCGTACCGCAGGCGGTTGCGCTGGGCCGCCGTCCGAGCGTCGTCGATCAATCGACGGGCGTCGGCGACGTGACCGGCAGACGCAGCTCCCAAGAAGTCGTCGAGCTTGTGTAGTTTCTCGATGCTCTCGCCCTCCATCAGCGAGGAACTCGTTCGGCGCTGGGCGGCGATTACGACGCCCTCGGTCGTTCGGATCCCGAGACTCGGCGCGCCGCGTTTGACCGCCTCGCGCGCGTACTCGACCTGATAGATGCGTCCGTCCGGAGAGAAAAGCGACGTCCCCCGGTCGTACGCCTGCTGGTCGTTTCGGTTCATCTGCTCTCACTCGGAGCCGTGGACGGATAAAGTCACCACCGCCACGGGATTTTACCGGCTCTGTCGATGCACCGGCGCGCGAGACCTCGCTTAACCCGATCAACCACTCAGGAATCCACCTCGACGACGTCTGCTTCCGACGCGTTCTGTTTGACGCTCTCGGCCCCCTGCTTCGCTTTTTGTTTTGTGGCGTACCCCTCGCCGCTGTCGGCGATGATGTTCCCGTTCGAGTGAACGAGTCGCCAACGGTACTGTCCTGCGCTGTCCTCGAATAGTTCGAACGTCGCACTCATACGGAGAGACGTTTGTTAGCATATTGTAAAAATATGTACCCCACTCGACACTGATGCGGGATCGGGAGTCGTTCGGAAGCAACACCGTGTATCGCAGCAGTGGGCTCCGTCCACAGCAGTCGAGCCCGTACAACAGTCGCTCCGAAGTCAGCAGTCGATCCGTTCGTACGTGACGAAGTCGAACTCGGCGTGCGGTTCCCGCTCGGTTTCGACCCATTCGTCCTCGTCCCAGTCCGGAAAGTAGGTGTCGCCGTCGTAGGTCCCGTGGATCTCCGTGAGGATCAGGCGATCCGCGTGTGGGAGAAACTGCTCGTAGACGCGGCCGCCGCCGGCGACGTAGGCCGTCTCGACGCCCCGTTCCGCGGCGTCGGCGGCGGCCCGATCGATCGCCTCCTCGACGGAGTTCGCGAGCACCGCTCCCGGGGGGAGATCGAGCGACTGCGACGTGAGCACGACACTCGTTCGGTCCGGGAACGGCTCGCCGAGCGCGTCGACGACCGCCTCGTAGGTCTTGCGCCCGACGATCACCGGGTGACCCGTCGTCGTCCGCTTGAAATGTTTGAGGTCCTCGCCGAAGTGCCACGGCATCCCGCCGTCGTGACCGATGACGCGGCTCTCGCCGACTGCGGCGATCAGTACGAGTTCAAGGTCGGTGTCGGTGCCACTCCCGCGGTCCCCCCGGTTTGGAGCGCGTTCGGTCATCACTCGGCCACCGCGAAGTCGATCCCCGGCGCGGGGTCGTATCCGGACAGTTCGATGTCGTCGTAGGTGAGTTCGTCGAGCGGGACGTCGGCGACGTCGATCGACGGGCGGTCGCGCGGCTCGCGAGCGCACTGTTCGAGCAGTCCCGGGACGTGGTCGTAGCGTTCCTCGCCGTCGGCTTCCGGCGGCGCGCTCTCGACGAGCCACTCGCGGACGTCGCGGTACCCCGCCCGATCGTCGACGGCGGCGAGGCGCGACTGCAGTTCGTCGAGATTGTCGGCGTACCACGCGCCGCGGTCGCCCGCGCCGCAGTAGACGTGGGCGTCGACGACGCTGTGGGCGAACTCACCGAGCTCGAATCCGGTCCGCTGGGCGAGCGCGGTCGCCAAGAGGGAGTACGCCGCGATGTTGAACGGGATGCCGAGCGCGACGTCCCCGGAGCGCTGATGCAGGTGCACGTTCAGGCGGTCGCCCTGTACGTTGCAGACGAACGTGTAGTGACACGGGGGGAGCGTCGAGACCGCGGCGTTGGCGGGGTGCCACGCGTTGATGACGATTCGACGGGAGTTGGGGTTCTCCCGGAGCATATCCAGCGCGTACGCGATCTGATCGAACGTCCCCTCGTCGTTCATCCAGCGGTGGTCGTCCTCGGGCCACGACTCGCCGGGCAGCCCCTCCTCGGGGACCGGAAAGCGTCGCCAGAAGCGCCCGTAGGCGGTGTCGAGATTGCCTTCCTCGTCGGCCCACGCATCCCAGATTCCCGTCTCCTCGCGGAGCGTCCGGATGTGTTCCTCGCCCGAGAGGTACCAGACGAACTCGTGGATCAGCGAGTTCCAGCGCGCTCCCGAGAGATCCTTCGTCGTGAGCAGCGGAAAGCCCGCAGAAAGGTCCACGCGGTAGTGGCGGCTGAACGCCGAAATCGTGTCGACTCCCGTTCGGTTCGGTTTGTACCCCCCCTCTTCGAGGACGTCGGTGACGAGATCGAGATACTGGCGCATAGTGGTCGGGTTGCTGTACTCTGTTGCGCGTGCAGTCTTGATTGTTCGGGTCCGTACGCGCGTCTCTGATTAGTGCGGACTGCCGCCGCGTCCGAACGGCTAAGTCGCCCCGTGGTGAACGCCCGGTCGATGACGACGCTCGCCGAACCGGTGGTGCTCGCCGCCGCGAAGGACGCGCTCTATCCCGACCTCTCGGATCGGTCCGACCAGTACGCCGTTACGGAGTCGCAGTTCACGGTCGACTCGTGGGGCGAGTGGTCGATTCCCGACGAGATCCGCGAGCGGCTCCGGCCGTTCAACTCGATCCGCTTGGCCTCGGGCGAACCGGACCTCCTCGGTGTGGGACTGCCGTCCGGGGAGGTGCTTGACGGGGAGGCGGCCCGCAGCCCAGTCGTCGCCGTCGAGGCGAAGGGACATCGAGCGAACGCCGGGACCGTCGACGTCGCCCGCGGCATCGAGCAGGTCCACTCGCGGCTCTCGGAGGTGAACCTCGGCTACGTGGCCGTCCCGTCCGAGAGCGTCACCGAGACGTCGCGAGCGCTCGCTCGAAACTTGAACGTCGGGGTCGTCGGCGTCGAGAGCGGTGACGCCGCGTCGGTGCTCGAACCGCCGCGCGTGACCGGTGCGGGTGAGTTCTCCACGGGCGTCGAGGCGATCCGCTTTCAGGCGCGCACCCACCGCCTGAACGCCGGGAGCTTCCCGGTCAATCACCCGAAGAACTACCTCGGCTACGCCCTAGCGCTCGCTGCCGACGCCGACACGGACGAGACGTACGCCGACCACGTCATCCGTCTCGTCGACGACGGCCGCCGAGGGGCGATCCTCCTCGGCCTCGTGGACTCGCGCGGCGTCGAGCGACTCACCCACCTCGGGCGGGAGGTCGTCCGCTTCGCGCGTTCGGAGTACGGGAGCGTCGAATCGGCCCTCGAGCGATTCGACGAGTGGACGGGCAAGCAGACGCGATTCACGGAACTCGCGCCGCGCTGGGCGCAACTCGCCCGCGGCGTGACGATGCAGTACGAGCCGACGACGCTCGTCGTCGACGCGCTCGAAAACCTCCACCACGGCGGTGTCTGCCCGGCGAGACTCCCGGAGGTGGCCGAAGCCGCGTGTGCGATCAACCGGCCGCTGGCCGTCGAGGTGTTCTTCACTGAGCGCGAACGCGACGCCGTGCTGCGGAGCGACGGGACGCTGGATACGACCGCCCTCGATGATCCGACGGTGTACAAATCGGGCGTTCACTTCCAATACAAGGCGCAGCTCTACCACGTCGGGGTCCTGACATCACGCGGAACCGACGAGAAAGCGGCCGCGCTCGAAGACCCGTGGAAGCTCGAACAGCCCGCCGGTGCCTACAGGCGGGTTCGGCAGAACTGACACGCCGGTCCTCCGAACGTTTTTATTCGAGAGCGCTACCAGACGGGCCGATGGAGCGAGCGTTCCGCGTCACGGCCGACGGACAGTCGTTCACGATCACCGACGTCGAACGGGAGGATTGGACGGATATGCGCGACCCCTGCCCGGCGTGCGGCGGTCGCGCGTTCGATCACGTCTCGACGTCCGGCGGGCGCTACGAATCGGGCGAGACCGCCGTCGTGAGGCGCGCGGACCGCTGGACCGCTGAACGGTCGCTCTTCACGGGCTGCCGACGCTGTGGGGCGGTGCTGGATAAACACCCCGCCTTCGACCTCCTGTTCGACCGCGGCGGGGACGACGAGGGGGGAGCGACCCCGGATCGATTGTACTGACTGTGTTCGGAGTGGTTCCGCGCTCCGATCGACCGCCACGCGATCGGGGTCGGTCGGTGCCGACCGACAACAACTATAGGCCGGCCCGCCCTTCCGCCGGACGTGAGCGAACGCGGGGCTGAATCCGGTGACGCAACCACGGCGGAACCGACACCGGCGGGGGCTGCTGACGGAGGCATCGACGGCAACGGTGACGGCGATGGCGATGTCGGTGGCAGCGGTGGCGATGTCGGTGGCAGCGATGGCGACGCACACAGAACGGACGGCTGGCTCTACGGGTGGGCGATGGGTTACGCGGCCGTCGGTGCCGCGTCGCTTCTGGTGCCGCTCTACGCGATCGATCTCGGGGCCGGCGCGCTCGTCGTCAGTCTCATCGCCGCGACGGCCGCGTTCGCGGGCGTCCCCGGCGCGATTCTCTGGGGTCGACTCGTCACGCGAGCGCGACGTCGGCGGCCGTTCGTCGTCGTCGCGCTCGGGCTCTCGGCGGCCGTCTTTCTCGGGCTTCCGTTCCTCTCGTCGCCGTGGACGGTACTCGTCGCCAACGCGGCGCTGTGGTTCGTCGTTGCCGCCGCCGCACCCGTCTTGAACGTCATCGTCGTGGAGGGTTACGAACCGTCGACGTGGCCGCGGCGGTTCGGTCGCTTGAACCACTTTCAGGGGTACGGCTGGCTGGTCGGACTCGTCGTCGGTGGCGCGTGGTCGACAGTCGTCGGAGCGCGATTCGCCCTCCCGGCGCTCGCGTCGAAGCGCCTGTTTTTCGTCGCCAGTGCGGTCGTCACACTCGGCGGCGTCGCGGTCGTCTTGCTCCGGTACCCCGAGCCGACGCAGATCTCCGAGCAGCGGTTTCGGCGACTCGCCAGACGGTTCCCCTTTACCAACGGGATGGCGACCCGCGCCACGTGGGCCGTCCCGTTCGGTCCCGGACGAATGTACTGGGCGCTCCGGGAGATCGCGCGCGGGCTAACCGGCCAGCGGAAGCCGACCGCGGGCGTGCTTTCACGCCTGCGAGACAGGTTCTCCGGAACGCTGCTCCGCTATCTCCTCGCGGCGACCGTCTTCTTCGCCGGGTTTTCGGCGTTCTTCGGTCCGCTTCCGGCGTATCTCGTCGACGCGGGCTACGCGACCGACGAGGTGTTCGCGCTGTTCATCGCGAGTGCGGCGGCCTCGGCGGCGACGTACGCGGCCGCGGGGACGGCGGCGACGACCTACGACCCGTTCCGACTCCAAGCCGGCGCGCTGTTGTTTCGCGCGGGCGCGTTCCCGGTCGTCGCCGTCACCGGTGCGGCCGTCGCACCGCCGGCGGGCCTGCTCGTCGTCGTCGCGCTCTTTCTCGCGATCGGGGGCTCGTGGGCGGTCATCGCAGTCACCGCCACCGGGCTCGTCTCCCGACTCGCGCCCGCGTCGGCCCGCGCGGAAGCGCTCGGGATGTACACGGCGATCGGCAGCCTCGGCGGCGGTATCGGCAGCGTCGTCGGCGGCGCGATCGCCGACGGATTCGGCTACCTCCCGGCATTCGTCGTTGCCGGTGGCTGCGTCGTCGTCGGAGTGTTGATCGTCCTCGGGACGGCTCGGTGATGACGTGCAGAACAGTCCAGTGGTGAGAGAATCGGGTCCGTCGACGAGACGCCGTTCACTGTCTGAGAGACGCCGTCCCCCGTCGACTACGCGCCTTCCGAGGTCGCGGTTTTCGTCGGTGAGATCCACACGACGAGGTCGTCGTCGCGGCGGACGATCCCCTCGATGAAGTCGCCGTGTTCCATCGGCGGCTCCTCGACATCGTCCATCGAAACGCGGATCACTTGGTCGACCTCGTCGACGAGCCAACCGACCGCGGCCGCGTCGGCGAACTGTTTCGCATCGAAGATGACGATCCGGCTCGCCTCGCTGGTATTATCGACGTTCAACAGGGTTTTCGGGTTGACGATCGAGGTGGTTCTCCCCCGGAGGTCCATCACGCCTTCGACGTACGGGGGTGCGTTCGGAACCGACGTGAGCGACCCGCGGTCGACGATCTCGGAGACGTAGTCGATGTCGACGCAGTACGTTTCCTCTCCCAGCTCGAATTCGAGGACCTGCATCTGGCGGGCGGTGGCGTCGTCGTCTGTGGCGGCCGAGTCGGATTGGCCCGCCGCCACGGTTTGATTCTGCGCCATAGTGGTGTCGCCGGCGACCTCCCGCGGCCGCCGGTGTTGTCTGTTCAGCCGGACAGATCGACAATAAATGTACTCACGCTATTATCACGGCTGATTTTCGCCGGCGAGCGCTTAAGTCCCCTAGACTGGATGGTCGGATAGAGATGCGTGGGTGCGAATGCGTCGCCGAGGACGCGGACCGCGGCGACCAAGACGGGGGCGACGGGCGATGAGCGCGGCCTCTGGGTCCGGGGAGAGCGACGGATCCACGCGGGCGGTCGTCGTCGACGACTCACGGTTTATGCGGACGCTGATTCGGAACCTCCTCGAAGACGGCGGCGTCGACGTCATCGGCGAGGCGAAAAACGGGTCCGAGGCGGTCGAAGCGGTCTGCGAACGCGACCCGGACGTCGTCACGATGGACATCGAGATGCCGTCGATGAACGGCCTCGAAGCGGTCGACGCGATTATGCGCGAACATCCGACGCCCGTTCTGATGCTGTCGGCTCACACCGAGGAAGACGCCGACGTGACCTTCGAGGCGCTGGACCGCGGCGCGGTCGACTTCGTCACCAAGCCCGGCGGCGAGGTCACCTCGTCGATGCCCCGCGTGAAGCAGGAACTCGTCGAGAAGGTCGAATCCGCCGCCCGCGTCGACCTCTCTGCGGACGCTCGCGCCGCCGCGCCCCATCGATCGTCCGCGTCGGCCGACGCACGCGCTGGATCGGTCGGAACCGCCGAACCCGGCGGCGCGTCGTCCGCCGGGGCGCGGTCATCGACCGGTGCGCGATCGACGAGAGACGCAGAGCGGTCCCCTCCGACGAACGGATCGACGACCGCGCGTGAAGCCACAACGGCTTCGGCGGCCGATCGAGAGCCGACTCCGACCTCCACTCGCGACTCGAAACGGTGCTATCCGGACGTCGGGACGCTCGTCGTCGGCGCGTCGACCGGCGGGCCGAACGTCGTCGAACGCGTCGTTTCCGAGCTGCCGAGAGCGGCGAACCTCCGCGTTCTCGTCGTCCAGCACATGCCCGAGGGGTTCACGGAGCGGTTCGCGGCCAGACTCGACGAGCGGTCGGCGTACGCCGTCCGGGAGGCGGCATCCGGTGAACAGATCGAGGCCGGCGAGGCGCGCGTCGCTCCGGGCGGCAAGCACCTCCTCACCACGAGTGACAGGAACGGGCGGCTCAAGCTCGAACTGACCGAGACCGAGCAGATCCACGGCGTCCGTCCCGCCATCGATCTGACGATGGCGTCGACCGTCGAGACAGTCGACGGCCCGCTGTGCGGCGTCCTCCTCACCGGGATGGGCCGCGACGGCGTCGACGGAATGCGCCGGATCGCTCGCAGCGGTGGGTACACCGTCGCACAGGACGAGACGACCTCGGCGATCTTCGGAATGCCGCGACGAGCCATCGAGACCGGCTGCGTCGACGTCGTCGCGGCCGCCGGAGACGTCGCACCGAGCGCGCTGGAGTTCTTCGCGGAGGAGGAGTGAGTATGGACGACGAACTATACCAGGAATTCATCACCGAGTCCGAAGAGAGCATCACCCAGTTGAACAACTCCCTTCTGGATCTGGAGGCGAACCCCGAGGACGCGGAGGCGATCGACGACATCTTCCGACAGGCACACACCCTGAAGGGGAACTTCGGCGCGATGGGGTTCGACAACGCCGCGACCGTCGCGCACGCCGTCGAAGACCTACTCGATGCGGTCCGGAACGACGAGATCGAGGTCACGACCGAGCGGATGGATCTGGTCTTCGACGGGATGGACGAGATTCTGGACATCCTCCGCGAGATCGAATCCCACGGCGAGTCCCGTCGCGACCCGAGCGATCTCGTCGAGTCGCTTCGCGCGGCCGCAGAACCTGAAACCGCAACGGGGTCGGTCGAAGCGGAACGAGGCGGCTCGGCCGAGTCGGCCGAGACGGACGCGTCCGCCAGCGACGACTCGACTTCCACGTCGACGGGTTCGGCCTCCACGTCGGCGGAGCCGAGCAACCACGAGGCGCTGGATCGGGCGACTGACGTCCTCGACGCCGACGATCCCGCACTCGCGAACGCGAGCCACCTCTATCACGCCCGCATCGAACTCGACGCGGGGGATATGAAGGGGGTCGACGGCGGGCTGTTCGTCAGCGGCCTCCCCGACGATCTCGCGGTCGTCGGCGCGGAGCCGAACCTGAACTGCATCGCCGAGGGCGACTTCGAGGGTGACTTCGTCATCTTCGTCGCCGACGCCTCCCGCGCGGAGCTCGAATCGACGCTCGAAGACATCTGGAAGGTGAACTCGGTCGCGCTGACCGACGTCGGGGCGTTCCTCGACGAGGCCAACGACGTCACGGGCGCGGCGGGTACGGGGGCCATCGAGAGCCACGGGGACGGTGGCGGTGTTGAGGGCCACGGGGACGCCGTGGACGATGGCGGTGACGAGGGCCACGGAGATGCCGCGGCCGGCGAAGAGGTCGACGAAGTATCCGCCGCCGCGGCCGTCGACGCCGTCGTCGAGGCGTACACGTCGACGGGCGACGCGGATGACGGCGCGGCAGCAGGTTCCGGTGTCGACGACGCGGAAGGCGAAGCCGTCGCGGACGTACGCACCGACGAGTCCGCTGTCGGCGCTAACGAGTCGGACGAAGCCGTTGCAGGCGAACACGGAAACGGAGCCGACGACACCGAAGGCACAGCGGAAAGCGATCCCGAGGACGTCCGAGAAAGCAATTCAGTGGACACAGCGGAGGGCGAAACTGAGGGATCGGACGCCGAAGCGGGAGGGCGAGACGAGGGCGACGAGGGGACGCCCTCGATCTCGGAAGTGAAGTCGGTCCGGGTCGACGTCGACCAGCTCGACGAGCTCCACAGCCTCGTCGAGCAGCTCGTCACCAGCCGGATCAAGCTCCGGCAGGCGATGGACACGGACGAAACCGCCGGGAAAGACACCATCGACGAGTTGGACAAGATCTCCTCGAATCTCCAAGACACGGTGATGGACATGCGGCTGATCCCGCTGAAGAAGGTCTTCGATAAGTTCCCGCGGCTCGTTCGCGACCTCGCGCGAGAGGAGGACAAGAAAGTCCGCTTCTCCGTCGAGGGACAGGACATCGAACTCGACCGGACGATCCTCGATGAGATCTCCGATCCGCTGATGCACGTGCTCCGAAACGCGGTCGATCACGGGATCGAATCGCCGGACGAACGGGTCGCGGCGGGGAAGTCCCGAACGGGGTCGATCGAGTTGCGCGCCGAGCGCGAACACGACACCGTCGTCATCACCGTCGAGGACGACGGCGGCGGCATCGACGCCGACGCGATCAGGGAGAAAGCGGCCGAGAACGGCATCCGCTCGCGCGAGGAGTTGGCCGAACTCCCGGACGAGGAGGTGTACGACTTCGTCTTCCATCCGGGCTTTTCGACCAACGACGAAATCACCGACGTCAGCGGTCGCGGCGTCGGAATGGACGTCGTCAAGACCACCGTCGAATCGCTCGACGGTTCCGTGAACGTCGACAGCACGCTCGGAGAGGGCACGTCGATCTCGATTCGACTCCCCGTGACGGTCGCGATCATCAAGGTGCTCTTCGTCCGGATCGACGACCGGGAGTTCGGCGTGCCGATCAAGTACATCGACGAGATCTCCCGCCAGCAGCGGATCCAGCGCGTCGACGGCGCGGAGGTCGTCGTCCACGAAGACCACATCTTCCCGCTCATCCGCCTGCGCGAGGCGCTGTCGCTCGAATCGGAATCGAAAGACGGCGGAATGATCGTCCGCGTCCGCCCCGCGGATCGACAGGTGGCGCTCCGGTGCGACGGCGTCGCCAGACAGGAAGAAGTCGTCGTCACACCGCTTCAGGGGCCGCTCAAGGGGACCGAGGGGCTGTCGGGAACCGCCGTCGTCGGCGACGGGAACGTCGTGCCGATCCTCGATATCAACTCTCTCTCCATCCCCGAACGCGGAAAGCAGGCTCGGAGACAGTGGATCCCGCCGGAAGACGAAAACGTCGAAGCCGAGGGGGCCGCCGACTGATGGGCCTCGGTGAGGAGACCGGCGACGCGGACACCGAGACGTTCGAGGAGCTACTCGAGTACATCGAGTCCTCGCTGTCGTTTGCAACCAGTTCGTACAACCGGTCGTACTTGGACAGGCGGGTCTCCGCGCGGATGCGACGTCGGCACGTCGACGAGTACGACGCCTACTTGGTGCTCCTGCGGGACGACGAAGACGAACAGGAGGCGCTCTTGAACGCGCTCAGCGTCAACGTCACGAGCTTCTTCCGCAACCCCGAGGTCTGGGACGGTCTCAGGGAACTGCTGGCCGATCTCAGCGACTCCGGTTCCGGTCGCGATCGGATCCGAATATGGAGTGCCGCCTGTTCGGACGGTCGCGAGGCGTACTCGGCGGCGATGCTCGCTCTCGACGACGATCGGATCGATCACAGGCGCGTCGAAATCCTCGGAACGGACATCAAACCGGAGATTCTCCGTGCGGCCCGCCGCGGCGAGTATCACGCCTCGGAGACGAACGATCTCGAAGAGCAGCTCGAACCGCTGACGCACAGCGATCGGTACGTCGACCGCGACGGCGACACGTACCGCGTCACCGACGAGGTGCGGGACCTCGTCTCGTTCCGACGCCACGATCTGGTGCAGGAGGAACCGCCGGACACGTTCGATCTCGTCATCTGCCGGAACCTGTTTATTTACATCAACAAGGAGGCCAAGGAGGCAATCTTCGAGACGCTCGGCTCCGCCGTCAGATCCGGTGGATACCTGACGATCGGGATGACCGAGACCGTGCCGTCGTCCTGCCGCGACCGCTTCGAGGCGGTCGAAAAGCGGCTCAGAATCTACCGCGACACGGGAGCGAAACAGCCGTCAGCACTGCGGAGGTGAGCAGACGTGGAACCCGATGAGACGAAGGTCGAAGACACGCGCGGTCGCTTCTTGCAGGCGCTCAGAAACGGTCGCGAGCGCAACGACGCGGCGTGGACGAACGGCCGGATTCTGCTCTCGAATCGACGGATCGTCTTGGCCGGAACCGGCGGCAAGCGCACCTTTTTACTGAGCGACGTCGACCAAGTCGGCGGTCGATTCGACGTGAACCAGCGCGTCGCGACGGTTTCGGACTACATCGCTCTCCAGTTCGACGACGGTGAGGACGTGGTCCTCGTCGCGCCCGCGGAGTTCGAGGAGTTCAAGATGAAGATCTACGATACCTTGCTCTCCTCGACGCAGTTTCTCGTCCGTCACCCGGCGGTCGAGGGCGGCGTCGTCCAGAACACCGAGTGGGTCGGCGCGCGGCTCAAAGTGGAGGAGAACGCGGAGGTGGTCAGCATCGCGACCGTCACGGGTCGGTTCGTCGAGATCCCGCTGGACGACATCGGCGACATCGAGATCGGACACCGGACGGTCAGAGAAGAGCAGCGGAAGGTCATCGAGGTCGAACACTCCGACGACTCGACGAGCGTGCAGACGTACGTGTCGGGACCCGAGCGACACGTGGTGATCCTAGGATCGCTGCTTCGGATCGGCGAAGAGCAGACCGAAACGTCGTTAGACCTCTCTACGCAGGACAAACAGGTGTTGATGGCGCTGTACTCCGGCGTCTCGCCGTTCGACATCCCCGCGTTTCTCGGCATCGACGTCGAGCAGGTCGAAGAGCTGTTCGTCCGCCTCATCGACCACGACGTCTTAGACGAGGTCCGCATCCGCCACGAGGTCGAGTTGAACGCGCGAGGCCGGTCGATCGCCGCCGACGCGATCGACGAACAGAGCGCGGAGATGTGAGTCGATCTCCTCCGATCGATGGACGTCTCCTCTGATCGATCACTCACCCGCGCGCGATCGACAGGATCTCCGTTCGCGCGTCCGCTGCACAGTCCCGTCCCCCGCGCCCGAAGTGCAGCGTGTTCTCGTTCACCGGATCGCTGAGTAGCCCGCCTTCGTCGACAGCGACGCCCACCTGTTCGATCTGTATGTATCCGATCGTGATCCCCTTCGAGAGGTCGACGCCGCTGATCTCGGCGGCGGGAATCGTCTTGTCGGCGAACCGCGAGCGAGCCACGCGTTCGATGACGACGCGGTCGTCGTAGACGCACAGCGTGCCGTCTTGAAACTCGCAGACCAGTCGGGCGTCCGAATGGCGCTCGTCCGGCTCCGCGCGTTCATTCGCGCTCTCTTCGTCGCCGTCGCCTCCCTCGGTGGAGTGACTCCCGTCGTCGTTCGTCTCAGCGCCGCGCCCACGCCACGGGAGTCTGACCATTGGAGAGATCTTGGCCCGGCGCTCGCAAAAGCGTTGGCCCGGCGGGCAGCCCGCTCTGCCGAGCGTTTATATACGATACCGGGACCAGAAGTCGCGTGCGCTGAGAGACGCCCCGCGCCGCTTCGCGGTTGCTCGGCACGGCGACGCGGGAACGAACGAGGACGGCGACGCTGAGACGGGTGCGTCGCCGTGATCCGACGCGGGTGCCGACTGTCCGCCAACACCCATGGGTAGTGACAACCGTCTCCGAGCCTCGCTCACTTCTCGAACCACTGCGCGTCCGAGAGCGTTCGCTGTACCGCCTCCTCGCCCACGGCGAACGCCAGCGCCTCGAAGCCGCGTCGCTCCGCGCGGTCGCGGGCGTTCGCGACGAGTCGAGAGACGATGAACTCCGGCGTCGACTTGCCGACGGTGCCGAACCGCGGCTGGTAGTCGACCTGTAGCGACAGGTCTTCCGTCAGACCCTCGGCGAAGATGCCGTCGATGCGCGCCTCCGCGGGGAGCGGACTGAGGTCGTCGGCGAGATGGGTCACGTACACGCCGAGAGCGTCGCGATCGACCGTCAGGTCGACGAGCCCGTTCAGCAGGTCCGCCGCCCGCCCGGGTTCGGTGATCGCCTCGAACTCGTCGACGAGCATCAGCGTTCTGTCGCCCGTCGAGAGCGGCGGCACGATCGATTTCAGCGTCGACTCCAGCACGCCGGCGTTGAAGCTCGCGTGTCGGCGGTGAAAGACCACCGTGTCGAACTGGCCGACGTCAGCGCGCTCGGCGGGGACGGGCAGCCCCATCGACGCGAGGACGACGACCTGTGCGAGGGTCTCGAGGAGCGTCGTCTTCCCGCCGGAGTTCGCCCCGGTGAGCACCGCGACGCGGTCACCTGACGGCGGGCTCGGATCGCCGTCGACGTCGTGCGTCCCGACCGCATAGGTCACCGGTTGGACGTCACCAGACAGCGTGAGGTTTCGCGCTCGCGACACCGCGAGGCCGTCCTCGACGAGCCGCGGCCGTCGGAGGTCGTGCGCGGTCGCAAATCTCCCCAAGGAGAGCTCGAAGGCGATCTCCGAGACCGCATCGACGGCGACGGAGACGTCCTCGCGAGCGGATTCGATCGAGTCTCTGAGCTCGTCGGCGACGGCGGCCTCGCGTTCTTCGACCTCGGCGTCGAACTCCGAGAGGAGCGACCGCAGCGAGGTCGACACGAAGTCCGCCTCGTCGCGGGCGTCGTCGGCCACGGCGGCTTCGACGCGCCCGCGGCGGACGTCAGTCTCGCTCGCGACGTACTCGACGAATGCCGCGCGGAACTCCTCGAAACTGCGGACGCCGCGCTCTCGGACGGATTCGAGGACGTCGAGCGCGCTCGACTCCATCTCGGCGACGGCGTCGCGGCGCTCGCGCAACCGGTCCAACTCCTCGTCGGCACCGGGCGCGACGGTCCCGTCCTCGCCGACGGTCCCCAGCGCGCTCGCAGCCCGTTCTAACGACTCGTCGTCGAGGTCGTCGAGCGCGTCGAACGTCCCGCCGCGCAGGCCGACCGCGCGGAGCGACAGCGCCGTCTCGACCGCCGCGCGATCGGTTCCGCCGGCGTCGTCGTACGACTCGAAGGCCGACCGAACCGCCTCACGCTCCTCCTCGGTGAGTTCCGTCCACGCGTCGCGGGCGGCGTCAACGCGGTCGAGTCGGTCCGATCGTTCACCGGCGTCAGAGAGCGGGGTCAGCACGCGAATACGGTCTGCGGCGTGCGCCGTGAGGGCGTGCTCGCTCGCCAGCGTGAGTAACTCGTCGTACACGTCGCGGGTGTCTCGGGTCCCGAGCGTGTCGATCCCCGCCGCACCGTTCGCCCGCCGGAGAATCCGAACGGCCCGTCCGCGGGGGATTCCGGCGTCCGCGAGAGCCCTGATGTCGGCGCTCTCGATGGCCTCGATCGCGCGTTCGACGCCGAGGGCTTCCCGGAGTTTCTCGCTCGTCTTCGGGCCGACACCCCAGTAATCCTCCAGTCGCATACCCACCGATCCAGCGGCACCGCCTTGTAGGTTGGCGGTCGGACGGGAGTCCCGCGCGGGTTCAATTCGTCGCGCGTTGGCTGTTGGAAGAACCGCGTACGCTGTTGGGAAAGTCTCGTTCGTTGCTGGGGGCCTAGAAGGGGAAGAAGAGGAGGAAGGACGCCCGGAACGGGGAAGTCGACGCCGAGCGTCGATGCCGCGTGTGACGAGTGGCTACAGCGACGAAACGCGTCGCGATCGGGCGTCGCGGACGGCCGCGCCCTCGCGAATCATATCCTCGCAGTGGGGACAGACACGCGCGTTCTCGACGTTCTCGGGGGCGAACACGCGAACGTAATCACGAGAGACGAACGAGCCGCAATTTTGGCACTCAGGCACGGGTCTCCACCTCGGCGACGGTTCGATCGATCATAGCTAATTACACGGATGGGGGCAGCGGCCCTAACACGGTGCCCTACGTCGTTAGGGTCGGGACGACGAACCCCAGCGTACCGCCACGAGGGGCAACTATTTGTCGATGGAATCGCTCCCTCTCTGTAGCACGAATGTCTGCCGACGGAGCGCCAGACGATCCCGCAGGGGAGCCGACAGCGTCGGCCGACGCGCCCGTCGTCCTCGTCGTCGACGACGACAGAGACTTGGCCGACACCTGTGAGTATTGGCTGCGCGAAGACTACGAGGTGCGCGTGGCCTACGGCGGCGACGCGGCGCTCGATCTGATCGACGAGGGGGTCGACATCGTCCTCCTCGATAGACGGATGCCGGATCGATCCGGCGACGAGGTCCTCGCCGAGATCGACGCGCGGGGACTCGACTGTCGCGTCGCGATGATGACCGCGGTCGAACCCGACACCGACATCGTCGAGATGCCGTTCGACGAGTACCTCGTCAAACCGGTCGACCAAGCGAGCGTCAGAGACACCATCGAGGAGCTACTGGTCCGCTCGGAGTTCGACGACCGCGTGCGGGAGTACTTCGCGCTCGCGTCGACGGAAGCGGTGCTCGACGACCGCGACAGCGGCGAGCTCGGTGATCCCGACGCGCTCGACGAGTTGACAGCGCGCGTTCGCGAACTCAGAGACGAGCGCGAATCGGAGATCAGAACCCGCGAGCGACAGCTGTCCAGAATCAGGCAGATAAACGGATTCCTCCGCGAGATCGACCGATCGCTGGTCGACGCGACGACCCGCGAGGACATCGTCCGGACGGTGTGTAACTCGTTCGGCGGTTCCCCGTACGACGGAGTATGGATCGCCCGGTACAACACCGTCGTCGACACCGTCGCGTGCGAGGCGAGCGCCGACTCGGTCGAGTCGCCGCTCGAAGGGGTCGACGTGAACCGAGAGCACTGGACGCCGCCGGCAGACGTGGTTCGAGGCGCTATCGAGACCCGGGCGGTCCGGACCGCAGCGGTCTCCCCAGCGCACGCCGCGAGCGTGTTGGAAGCGCCGGAGCCCCCCGACGGCGACAGGACCCTCGTCGCCGCGCCGATCCGCTACCGAGACACCGTCTACGGCGTGTTGGTGGTCTACGTCCGCGGCGACGTGACCGACGAGGAGGAGTCGATGCTCGAAGAGATCGCCGAGCGCGTCGGCCACGGCATCAACGCCGCGGAGTCCAAGCAGTTACTGCAGGGCGACGCGGCGATCGAACTGGAGTTCGATCACGACGACACGCGCGACCTGCTCGTCGACCTCTCGCTGGAATTCGAGACGGCGGTCCGCCTCGACGGGACGACGCTCACCGACGAGGGCGTCGTCTCCTGTTACGTCGCGATCGAAACGGTCGACCCGTCGGCGGTGCTCTCGGCGGTGGCACCCCTCGACGTGCTCGTGAACGCACGCACCGTCGCCGAGGAGGACGAGGAGACGCTGTTCGAGTTCCGGTTGACCGGCGCGTCCGTCGTCGTCACCCTCGTCGAACTGGGCGCGACGATCGAGTCGCTCACCGCCGACAACGGCGTCGGAACGATGGTCGTCCACGTGCCGCCGAAGGCGGACCTCAGAGCGCTCACCGACGCGGTTCAGTCGTCGTATCCGGACGTTTCGGTGGTCGCAAAGCGGGAAGTCGAAGACGCGGTACAGTCGACGGCGTCCTTTCGCCGCCAGTTAGAAGAGAAGCTCACCGCCCGCCAACAAGAGGTGATCGAAGCGGCGCTCGCCTCGGGCTACTTCGAGTGGCCGCGGGGGAGCACGGCCGAGGAAGTGGCCGACTCCCTCGGCATCGCGGCACCGACCTTCCACGAGCACCTGCGTTCGGGCGAGCGGAAACTCATCGAGGCGTTCGTGTCGGAATCGTCGGGAACTGAACCGTCCGGAACCGAGTCGGCGAGAACCGAGTCGAGGAGGGCGGAATCGTCGAGGCGTCCCGACGCTGGGGACCGCGTCGACGACGAGTAACGAGAGCGGGGCCGAGTTGTGGGTAGTCGAACGACGCTATTGGGAACTCAGGCGTCGTTCATCCGCTGAGACCGTTTGTCGCCGCAGACGCGACACTGCGTGACCCGGTAGGGCTCCCGGGAGAACTCCCGGTTCGTCCGCTTTTTGCTCTCGGTCTTGAGCTCGATGGAGACCTCGTGAGGCGTCCGGGAACCGCACCCCTCGCAGTGCTCGGTCAGTTCGGTGAGTGTCGATTGACTCTTAGACATCGTGCTTCGGTATCTGAAGGAAGGACAGCGACGGTATTCACCACGAACCCTACACAGTTAGGTTTCCGTCGACGTCGGAGTCTGTCAAGATCGGCAAAGAATTGGGACGCTCCGCCGGAAAATAGCGGAACCGGGAGTTTTCGTCAGATGCTACCCTGTCGGTAGATGAGGTTGCGCTGGATCTCGTTGGCACCCTCGTAGATGACCGGAATCCGGACGTCTCGGTAGACGCGGGAGATGGGATACTCTTCGAGCACGGAGCGGCCACCGTGTAATTGCATCCCACGCTCGGCGCAGTGCATCGCCGTCTCGGTCGATTTGGTCTTCGTCGCGGCGGCCCAGAAGCCGGCGTCTTCGTTCGTCTCGACCTTGTGGGCTGCGCGCCAGTTGAGCGCGCGCGCGGCCTCGAACTCCATCCGCATATCCGCGAGGATGTGCTGGGTCGACTGGAACTCTGCGATGTTGCGGCCGAAGGCCTCGCGGTCGTGAACGAACGTCCACGTCTCCTCGATGGCGTGCGCGGCGAGGCCGATGCCGTGACCGCCGACGACGACGCGGCCGTGATTGAAAAAGTCCGCGAGCACGTAGAATCCGCCGCCCTCGGACCCGATGAGGTTCTCCTCGGGGACCTCGCAGTCGTCGAAGACGATGTGACCCTGTTTGGAGGCGCGCATCCCGATCTTCTCGGGAATGTGCTCGGCCTCGTAGCCCGGCGCATCGGTCTCGACGATGAACATCGAGTAGTTCGAGTAGCGGTCCTCGCCCTCGCCGGTCTTCGCGTAGACGGTCAGCCAGTCGGCCTCTACCGCATTACCTACCCAGTACTTCTCGCCGTTCAACACCCAGCCGTCGTCGGTCCGCTCGGCCGTCGTCGTCATCCCGGCCATATCCGACCCGGTCTGCGGTTCCGACACCGCGAGCCCGGAGATCTGATCGTTGGCCGCGACGGGGCGGAGGTACTCGTCTTTCTGCTCCTCCGTGCCGTATGTTTCGACGATTTCACAGCCGAAGGAGGCGAGCATCAACGTCAGCGCGATTCCCGCGTCGGCGGCGTAAAACTCCTCGTTGATCGCGAGGATCTGTTCGAGGTCGTACCCCTCGCCGCCGTACTCCTCGCCGATGTCTTGGGCGACGAGTCCCGCGTCCATCCCCGCTTCGAGGACGTCCCAGGGGTACTCCGCCGACTGGAAGTACGCCTCCGCGTTCGGGCGGATGTGCTCGTCGGCGAACTCGCGCGCCTCGCGTTTTACCTCGCGAGCGTGCTCCGGAACCACCGATTCGTCGAGAAGATCCATACGAGGCCCTCTCGTCCAACGAGCAAATAACCCTCGGAACTTTGAAAAACTGAAAACAAGTTCTCTATTTTATTCGTCGCTATCGGCGGTCGGCTCCGAGACCAGTCCGCGGACGGCCTCGCGGTCGACGGTGCCCGAGACGGTTCGGGGAAGCGCATCGGTGACGGCAATCGTTTTCGGGAGTTTGAACCCCGCCAGCCGTTCCCGCGCGAAGTCGATCAGTTCGGCGCGGTCGACCGCGGCGTCCGCGGGATCTGCGGCCTCGGTGGCGTCCGCCGCGTCTTGGGAGTCGGCCGCCGAATCGCGCCGGGGGACTACCACCGCGGAGACACGCTCGCCCCACTGGGCGTCCGGAACGCCGACGACGGCCGCCTCCCGAACGTCGGGGTGATCGAGCAGGACATCGACCACCTCGCCGGGCTCGACGTTCTCGCCACCGGTGACGATGCGGTCGTCGATGCGGTTCAGGATCCGCAGTATCCCCTCGTCATCGAAGACGCCGACGTCGCCGGTGTGGAGTCCGAACCGCCCGAACGCATCGGTGGTCGCCTCGTCATCGCCGTAGTACCCGCGCGTCACGGTCGGCCCGGCGACGACGAGTTCCCCCGACTCTCCTGTCTGCAGTGGCTGGCCCTCCTCGTCGACGACGGTCACCTCTGTCATAAATAGCGGTCGACCGACGCTGTCCGGCGCATCGAAGGCTTCTCTCGGTCGCGCGGTGGCGATCTGTGAGGCGGTCTCGGTCATTCCGTACGTCGGGTGCACGGGGATCGAGTAGTCCCGACAGCGCTCTATGAGACCGGCCGGGGCGGGTGCCCCACCGAGTAACACGACTCGGAGCGAGTCCGAGAGCGTCCCGCGGCGCTCCAGCATCCGTCGGAGCATCGTCGGCACGAGCGAAATCGCCGTCGCGTCGTATCTGTCGAGGTCGTCTGCGACCGCCCCCGCGTCGAACGTTTCGCGGAAGAGCACCGTCATTCCGTACAGCGGCATCCGCAGAATCGGCGCGATACCGCCCATGTGGTGCAGCGAGAGCGTCACGAGCCAGCGGTCCTCGGGATCGAACCCGAGCCGGAACGCGGAGGCGACGGCGCTGGCGAGGAGGTTTCCGGTCGTCAACGGCACGGCTTTCGGGTCGCCGGTCGTCCCCGAAGTGAACAGAAGCAGTTGACGGGTCTCTAGCGACCACTCCGCGGGCGTGACGGGCTCGGCGACGACGTCAGAGAGCGGTTTCGTGGCGTCGGTTTCCGAGTCGTCGACGGTGAGCAGCAGATCGGGTCCGTCAGGCGAGTTATCGTCTGCGTCGGCAGTAGCGGCAGTCGTGTCGTCGGTAGCGGCAGTCG
Source organism: Halobellus sp. LT62 (assembly GCF_037031285.1). Lineage (NCBI taxonomy): Archaea > Methanobacteriati > Methanobacteriota > Halobacteria > Halobacteriales > Haloferacaceae > Halobellus > Halobellus salinisoli. The sequence goes on along the minus strand of NZ_JAYEZO010000001.1, from coordinate 860,870 downwards.
TGTCGTTGGCCGCGGTCGTGTCGTCGGTATCGGTCGTGTTGTCGGCTGCAGGGGCCCGATCGGCGGCGATGGCGTCGACCGCATCGACGACCGTCTGCTCGCTTTCGGCCTCGCAGACGACGGCGTCGACGTCCGCGGTCTCGATCTGGGCCGCGAGTTCCCGAGCGGTCAGCCCGTCGCCCATCGGCACGAGCGTCACGCCGAGGCGCATCGCCGCGTGGATCAGGCAGACGTATTCGAGTCGGGCATCCAGCACCGCGCCGAGATGCATCTCCGGGTCGACGCCGGCGGCCGCGAGGCGTCCGGCGAGATCGTCGACGAGCGTGTCGAGGTTGCCGAACGAGTAGGCGTCGCCGGATTCGGCGACGACGAGCGCCGGAACGTGCGGCTCTATCTTCGCGCGGTGAGCGAGCCAATCGCGCATCCTACATACGAGGGCGTCGCCGAAGGGTTAAACTGTACTGTTGTCGCAGGGGGTCCTGCGGCCGACGCGGCTCCGCGTGAATCCCACCGAGTGGCTCACCCATCGTGCTGGACGTACTCGACGAGAACGCCGCCGGTCGATCGGGGGTGCAGGAAGGCGACCTCGTGACCCCACGCGCCCGGTCGTGGCTCCTCGTCGACGAGGTCGACGCCGACGTCGCGGGCGCGCTCCAAGGCGGCGTCGAGCGCTTCTGTCCGGAGCGCGACGTGGTGAATCCCGGGGCCATTGCGATCCAGAAACCGCGCGATCGTCCCGCCGTCTTCCGGTTCCAGCAGCTCGAAATAGCCGCCGTCGAGTTGGAGAAACCGGACGGCCATCCCGTCGAACGTCTCCTCGTGGACCACCGGCGCGTCGAACAGCGCCTCGAACGTCGCCGCGAGGCTCGCGCCGTCGGTCGTCGCGATCCCGAGGTGGTCGAACGCCATCGTCATAGGTGGAACTCACGCGAGAGCGGGATAAGCGGTATGGACAGTTGCGCCGGTGAGCTACACGCTGGGACGGTACTCGCCGAACGTCTCACGCAACACGTCGGAGATCTCGCCGACCGTCGCGTACGCCTTCACGGCGTCGACGATCGGCGGCACGAGGTTCGCGTCACCCGCTGCCGCCTCCCGAAGCGCCGAAAGCGCGGCCTCGACTTCGTCGTCGTCGCGTTCGTCTTTCACCGCTCTGAGGCGCTCTTTCTGCCGGCTCTCGTCGGCCGCGTCGACCGCTTGGATGTCGACGCCGGCGTCGTCGTCGACCTCGTACTCGTTGACGCCGACGACGATGCGCTCGCCGCTTTCGATCTCGCGCTGGCGCTCGAAGGCGACGTCCTGAATCTGCCGCTTGACCCACCCGGACTCGACGGCCGAGAGCATCCCGCCGCGCTCGTCGATCTCCCCGATGAGCTCGAACGCCTCCGCCTCGATGTCGTCGGTGAGCGACTCCACGTAGTAGCTGCCGCCGAGCGGGTCGATCGTGTCCGCGACGCCCGACTCGTGCGCGAGGATCTGCTGGGTCCGCAGCGCCGTCCGCACTGATTTCTCCGTCGGCAGCGACAGCGCCTCGTCCTTGCCGTTGGTGTGGAGGCTTTGGGCCCCGCCGAGAACGGCCGCCAGCGCCTGATAGGCGACGCGGACGACGTTGTTCTCGATCTGCTGAGCGGTGAGCGTCGAGCCGCCGGTCTGGGCGTGGAACTTCAGCTGTTTGGACTTCTCGTCTTCGGCCCCGAACCGCTCTTCCATAATCTGGGCCCACATCCGTCGGGCGGCGCGGAACTTCGCGACCTCCTCGAGGACGTTGTTGTGCGCGTTGAAGAAAAACGACAGCTTCGGGGCGAAGTCGTCGACGTCGAGCCCCGCGTCGATCGCGGCCTCGACGTACTCGATGCCGTCGGCGAGCGTGAACGCGACCTCTTGGGCCGCCGTCGATCCGGCTTCCCGGATGTGATACCCCGAGATCGAGATGGTGTTGAAATTCGGGACCTCGGATGCGCAAAACTCGAAGAGGTCGGTGATGAGTCGCATCGACGGCTCCGGCGGGTAGATGTAGAGGTTGCGGGCGATGTACTCCTTGAGGATGTCGTTCTGGATCGTTCCACGGAGCTCCTCTCTGGAGACGCCCTGCTGGTCGCCGATCGCGACGTACATCGCGAGAAGCACCGCCGCGGGCGCGTTGATCGTCATCGACGTCGACACCTCGTCGAGGGGGATCCCGTCGAAGACGACCTCCATATCGCGGAGGGAGTCGATGGCGACGCCCGCCTTGCCGACCTCACCGGCCGCCATCGCGGCGTCGGAGTCGTATCCCTTCTGCGTCGGGAGGTCGAACGCCATCGACAGCCCCGAGGAGCCCTGCTCGATGAGGTAGCGAAAGCGCTCGTTGGTCTCGCGGGCGGTCCCCATCCCCGCGTACTGTCGCATCGTCCAGAGCCGCCCGCGGTGCATCGTCGGGTAGACACCGCGCGTGTAGGGATCCTCGCCCGGGAACCCGAGATCCTCGCCGTAGTCGAGACCGGCGACGTCGTCGGGGGTGTAGAGCCGCTCGACCGTTTGACCGCCGGTGTCCGTGGTGAACCGCTCCCGTCGCTCGCCGAAGCGGTCCAGCGTCGAGGCGAGCGTCGACTCCTCCCACTCGCGCTTTCCCGCTCTGATCGCCGCGAGGTCGTCGGAATCGAACATAGCAAACGTCGGGTCCGGCGACTATTGAAACTGTGTCATCGACCCACCGACCCGCCGTCGCGATTGCCGCGTCCGCTACAATGTCCACGTTACGACTACCACGACTGCCAGACCGCCCCACCGCCACGACTGCCACACCACCGCTCGGAGTCGGACGAGCCGCGAGGGACAACACCATTACGGACGCCGACGAACGGGTGGTTATGACGGACCGAGTCGACCCCGATCGGGTTCGCGGCGGACGGATGACCGACACGGAGATCGACGCCTATCTGTCCGAGCAGGGAACCGGCGTGCTCTCGTTGGCCGAAGGCAACCGCGCGTACGCGGTCCCAATCTCGTTCGGCTACGAGACCGGTCGCGCCGTGTTCTCCTACTGGCAGTTCGGCTCCGACAGCCGGAAAAAAGCGTTCAGCGAGGCGACCGAACGCGCGTGCCTGACCGTGTACGATATCGAGTCCCAGACCGACTGGCGGAGCGTGCTCGCGTTCGGGACGCTCCGCGAGCTGTCGACCGAGGAGTGGGGAGCGGTGGGAGAACTGATGGACGACAACGCGTGGTCACCGGATCTCTCCTCGGTCGGTCGGCGACAGCTGTCGATCGTCGGGTACGAACTCTCGATCGAGGAAGCGACCGGGCTGCAGCGGCGTCCCGAGGCGGAGCGCGAGTGACGCGCTGAGCGATCCCGTGTGAGTCGCCATCGTGCGCTCGCACTCGACAATCTCCTCGGACGTGAGCCCGCCGCGAACGCCGTGGTTCGCCACGCTTTTGCTATCGGACATCCTCCCTTCGGCCAACTATGTTCGGAGGAGGCGGTATGAACCCACGGAAGATGAAGCAGATGATGGAACAGATGGGCATCGACGTCACCGAACTCGACGTCGAGGAGGTCGTCATCACGACGGCCGACGAAGAGCTCGTCTTCTCGGACGCGCAGGTCACCCGGATGGACGCGCAGGGCCAGCAGACCTATCAGGTCGTCGGCGACCCCGAGAGCCGCGAGAAGAGCGCAAACGCGGCCGCAGGTGCAGTCGAAGGTGATAGCGACGACGCCGACACAGATGAGGCCGGAAGCAGCGGTGACGCGATTCCCGACGAGGACGTCCAACTCGTCGCCGAGCGCGCCGGCGTCGACACCGATACGGCCCGGGAAGCGCTCGAAACGAACGACGGCGACCTCGCGGCCGCCATCGCCGACCTCGAGTGAGCTACCTGCTCGTTCACGACGACCGCGAGTACCTGCGCGCGCCGGGCGACGAGCTCCAGACGGACCTCGGCGTCCTCGACGTCCCCGAAGACGTCGAACCCGGCGACGTCTTGGAGACGCATCTCGGCGAGGCGTTCGTCGTCCGCCGGCTCCGCGGTCCCGACCTCTTCAACCACTTCGAGCGAACCGGCGCGCCGATGATGCCCAGAGACGTCGGGCTGGTCGTCGGCCACACCGGCATCGCCGCTGGCGACCGCGTCCTCGACGCCGGCACCGGGACGGGCGTCCTCGCGGCGTACCTCGGCCGGATGCACGCAGACGTCGTCAGCTACGAGATCGATCCCGACTTCGCCGACGTCGCCCGCGAGAATATGCGACTGGCGGGCGTCGACGACCGCGTCGAGGTTAGGACGGGCGACCTCTCGACCGAGCTCGACGCCGCGGTCGAGGACGGCCCGTTCGACGCGCTCACGCTCGACACCGGCGACGCGCCCGACATCGTCGAACGCGCGCCGGATCTCCTCGCCGACGGCGGCCACGCCGCCGTGTACTCACCGTTCGTCGAGAACAGCCGCGAGGCCGTCGAGTCCGCACGCGAGGCGGGACTCGTCGACGTCGAAACGTACGAGACGATCCAGCGGGAGATGGACTTCGGCGCGCGCGGCTCCCGCCCATCGACTGCGGGCGTCGGCCACACGGGCTATCTGACGTTCGCGCGCAACGGCCGCTGAGCGCGCCCTTTCTTCGGTTCCACGCGTTTCTTCGCCTACCGAATCGAGCGCAGCATCGAAAAGAGCTCCTCGCGGGCGTCTTCCGGGTCGAACGACGTCGACTCCGGCAGCGAGAGGGGATACGCGCCGCCGCCGAGGAGGAACTCGCCGTCGCCGGCGGGCCACGCCGCGAAGTACGCCTCGACGGGAATCGATCGATCGTCGAGGCGAACGCGGGCGCGGTAGCGCGTCGCCGCCGTCCTCGAACTGCCCTCGCTGGCGTCTCCGCTCACGGCGTCACCGGCGGCAGTCTGGCCAGCGCCGAGGTCGAGTCGGTGCGCGTCGGCGCGTTCGATCGACTCGAAGCCCCGTTCTCCGAGGACGTCGACGAACCGCGAATTGGCACGGTCGGTGACCAACCGCGAGAGCGCACCGGAGGGCGGCTTCGCGGGGCGGATTCGGAGCCGACTCGCGAAGACGAAGCGCCACGTCGCGTCGCTGTCGGTCACGTCGTCGAGTCGCTCGCGGAGGCCGACGTCCTCGTAGATCCGCGTGTTCGCGATGACGGTCACGACGCGGACGTCGAACGGCGTGGTGAGTTCCTCCGAAACGAGTCGCCACCCGTCCGGGACGTCGAGCGTCGGCGGCGGGACGTCGGGGGGCACGGTGCTTGGATGGGCGGCGTTCGACTTATACTGTCGGCCGCGATCGACCCCGGCGAGAGACCACCGCACAGGCAGACTGCCGCACGGGCGCGTTTCCGACACCCGATCGCTGACTAACCCTTTTGCGACCCGAGTTCGTGTTATTTGTATGGCATTCTCGCGCCACGGCACAGGTTCCCGGGCCGCAGCCGCAGCGCTGGCGTCGCAGGTCCACCCGGTCTTTATGCTCCCGCCAGTCGCCGCGAGCCTGTTCGGCGCGATCCTCGCGGAGCGGTTCGCCCCCGGTCCGCTCGGACTTCACGTCGCCGCGACCTTCTTCGCTGTCTACACCGCGCACCTGAAAGACGGCTACGTCGACTTCCACCGCCGCGGCGAGGACGACGATCATCCGCTGACGGAAGCGGGCTGTCGGTGGGCGCTCGCCGGTTCGACGCTCTGTTTCGCCGCCGTGACAGCTGCGCTCGCGTTCGTTAGCGGTCCCGCGACGGCCCTTCTCACGGCCCCGATGTGGGCGCTCGGGTTCTTCCACGCCCCCCAGTCAGACACCAATCCCGTCACCACGACGCTGGGGTATCCGTTCGGTATCGCGCTCGCGGTCGTTGGCGGACAGCACGCCCAGACCGGAGCGCTCGCCGCCGAGGCGCTCGCGTTCGGTCTCGTGTTTCTCGTCACCCTCGCGGGCGTGAAGATCGTCGACGACGCGACCGACTACGCGTACGATCGATCCATCGGAAAGCGGACGGTCGCGGTCGCCCTCGGAATCTCTCGCGGCCGGCGGCTGGCGTACGCACTGCTGTACGCCGGGTTGACGCTCGTCCTCGTATGTACTGTGGACGGAATATTTCCCCCGACGGCTCCGCTCGCGGCGGTCGCGTTCGGGCTCGTCGCCGCCGTCGCGGCGCGTGCCGGCCCGTCAGTGGCGACGATGCTCCTCGTTCGGGGCTCGTACGTGTTCCTCGCGATTCTCGTCGTTGCCGTCTGGTTCCGGCCGCTGATGGGCGTTCCGCTCCCCGATATCGGTATGCTCGGTCCGTACACGTACCTCGCGACGGAGGTCGTATTCGGTGCCGTCGCCCTCGCGCTGCTCCTGCGAGCCGACGCGGTGTGGCGCGCGGCGCGAACCGTGCTCGCGCTGTATCCGATCGCGTTCGTCTGGGACTGGTACACGCTGACGGTCGGCGTGTTCGCGATTCCGTTACGGACCGGCGTCGAACTCGCCGGGATCCCGATCGAAGAACACCTGTTTATGATCGTCGTCCCCGCCCTCGTCGTGGGCGTCCACGAGACGTTGGCGGGGCTGGACGAGTGAGTTCACAGTTCAGCACAGGAGGATTCGACCGACGCCCTCAGTGGTCGTCTTCGCGCCACTTGTGGCCGCACTCGACGCAGGTGAAAAATCGGGTCTCCGATTCGTCGGCCGAGCGGATCTGCTTCATCTCGTAGCGCGCGCGATCGTGGCCGCATTCGGGGCAGATGACTGTCGTCGTCGGGCCTATCTCGGCGTCGTCGACATCGGACATATCGACGATCTCGCTGTCTTCGCGCTTCGCGGTCGAGGTCATATCGGCCTCCTCAGCCGCGTCTCGGGGCTTCTCGTAGCCGCACGCGCCGCAGACCCAGACGTCGCCGTCGGTCTTCATCATCGAACCGCATTCGTCGCAGAACTCCATTATACCCCGACAGAAGACGCTTCAGAGACTTAAGTGACCGGGATCCAGTGTGGGTCGTGGATGCTGGCGGATTCCGGACCAGATGTTGAAACGTCTTAATACCGCGGTGCGAACAGGGTGGTGTGACCGACGATGACGCCCTCTCGGAGCAGGCGAAAGAACGACTCGCCGACGTCGTTCGCCTGCAGCCGACGAAGAACAAAGAGCTTCAAGAGCAGTGGGGACTGGACTCCGGCAGCGAGGTGCACCAGTTCCTCGAAGGAGAGCTGAAAGACTACTACTACCGCGACGACAACAGCCTGATCCGAGCGACCGCGGAGGCGGCGGAACTCGTCGACGTCGAGCCCGGCGTCGAGGGCGGCGACGACGAGGACGGCGGCGTGCCGTCGGTGATCAGAGTGCCGCAACTGGAAGCGCAGGTGTTCGAGGTCGTCGCCGGTCCCGACGAGCGCTCCGAGAGCGTCGTGAGCGTGCTCAACAAAGTTCGGGAGGCGTTCGACGTCGACCCGCCCGTCGAAGACGTCCGCCAAGCGCTCCAGAGCCTTCGCCGGAAAGGGGCCGTCGAGGTGATCTACCGGACGGTCCCGACGTTCCGGCTGACCGCGCCGCGCGAGGAGATCGACGTCGAAGTGTCCGAGTCGTAGCCGACACCCGTCAGGAGCCTCTCGTCGGTCCTCGGACTCCCGCCCTCGGATCGTCACTCCCCGCACTCTCGGTCTCGGATCCACTCGCGACGCCGACGGAGCAACCGCTTGATCCCTTTTCCGGGGCCGCCCTCGACCGGCCAGCCGCGGGTCCGCCACAGCGGCGGCTCCGGCTCGAACTTCGGACACGACCCGGCGCACTCGGCGGCGGTCTGCGATCGTCCTTTCACGGCGCAGTTCGGGACGAACGCAGCCCCGAAGCGCCGAAGCTCGAAGTGTCGACAGTCCGGGCGCATCGTCTCGTGGTAGGAGCGCCAGCCGCGGCCGTAGGCGCGCTCGGCGAGTTCGAGCCGTCGTCGCCGTCGCTCGTCGTCGGCCTCGGCGTCCGTCGGTGTCACCTCGCTCGGATACCACTCGACGGTGCCCTCGAATTCGACCCGTGCGTCCGCGGCGTCGACGCCGTCGCTCCGACGGTCGCCTCGGGTATCGGCCGCGGCGTCGTGTGCGACGTCGTGAGGCATACCCGTGACGCTCTCGTCGAACGAGAGCGCCACGATGCCGACGTCGACCGGGAGATCTTCGAGCAGCGCGGGCTCGATGCGTCGGCCGGTCGCCTCGGTCGCGACCCACACCTCGTCGGCGAGGGCGGTCTCGACGTCGTGTTCCAACTGTCCGGAGAGCGCCCGCGCGGCCGACGCGTCGAGGTCGGGCTTGTTCTCGACGGCGACGATCCGCCGGAGCCAGTCGGGATACGGCGCGACCCGTCTGATCTCGATCCGATTGCCGTTGCGCCGCGTCTCCACGACGTCGCGGGCGTCCGCCCGGTGGATCGCCTCGCGGACGTAGCGCCACGGGTAGCCGGGGTGCGGCAGCGCCTCTCGGTACCACTCCCAGTCGGCGGGCGCGTGGCGAACGACGTGCAGCAGGTCCGAATTGAGCTCGCGCTCGCCGAACTGCCGACGCGCAGCGAGTCCCGCGGGGTCGCATTCGAGGACGACGGTGTCCCAGCGACGCCGCTTGGTCCCGAGCTGTCTGGCGACGATCACGGCGTCGCTCCGCGGCCCCTCGGGCGGCCACGACTCCTCGGCCCACCGACAGACGAGCAGCTCGAAGCCGAACTCGGCGTCTCCGGGGTACACGCGTGTCTGCTCCGAGCTTACGCGAGGTACTTGCCGTCTTCGACCTCACCGTTCTCCGCGGCGAGGTCGTCGAGGTAGTCGTGAGCGCGCTCGAAGATCTCGCGCGGGCCGTCCTGCGTGATCGTGTTGAGCGCCTGCTCGTAGTCGCGCCACTGGAGGTCGCGATGCTCCTTCGAGAGTTCGGCGCTGGCCTCGAACGACCGCGCGATGAACAGGTGGACCGTCTTGTGGATGGTCTTCCCGCCGGCCTCGAAGACGTAGTCGTACTCCTCTCTGAATCCGTCGATGAGGCGGAACTCTTCGATTCCGGCCTCCTCTTTCACTTCGCGAATCGCCGTCTGCTGGAGCTCCTCTTCACCTTCGACCCCGCCTTTGGGGAACTCCCAGTCCCCCGGGCGGCTCTTCAGGAGTAAATACTCCCGTTCGCCGCGGGTGTCGCGGAAGAGGATCGCTCCAGCGCTTACCGCTTCCACTGTCATTAGATGCATAAACCGGGTAAGGCGTTAAGAGGCTATCGGACGTTGGCTCGAACGGATTGCGGTGGTGCCAGCGACCTCGAAACGAGACGAACCGTTCGCCGTTGCTGGCGCGATGGATGTACTTTTACCGCTCGGTGACGACGTATCTCCTATCCCAGCGAGACCTCACTATGACCTTCGTAACAAAGTTACGCCTCCAATCGGGGAACCGCTACGAACTCGAATCGGAAGTTTCAGAACTCAAATCGATGCTCGAACGCAAGGGCGCGGAGTGTAAAGGCCCGCACGCGGATCCGCCGAAGCGGATCACCGTCCCGCAGTACAAGTCGCTTCAGCCCGGCGACGCCTATTCCGCGTGGGACTACACCGTCTACTCCCGAAAGCTCGAAATCCACGGCAACGACCATACCGCCCGCGAGGTCGGGCATATGGACTTCCCCGAGAGCCTGCACGTCGAGATCGAAGTCGAACAGCAAAAGCCCGCAGGTCACCTGCGAAAGTAGGCTCAGACCAGCGTCTCGTTTCGGCACGGTGATCCGTTGCGGATCGCACGGATTCGTTCTATCGAAAACCGTAGTGCATCGTCGGCGGGACGGCTCCGTCAGCCCTCGTTTTCGAGAACTTCGAGAACGCGGGCGGTTCCGCGATGGGTTTCCTCGTCGAACGACTCGATCTCGATCCGAACTTTCGCGTCGAGGAGTGACGGGTCCACATCGGACAGTTCCAACACGGTGTCGCCCACGCGCGCCCGCAGACCGGAGTCGCTGCGGTCGGTGACGAACACCGGGACCTCCTCGCCGACCTCGAAGCTGGGCTTCGACGAGCGGAACTGGAGTCCGGCGAGGAACATCTCGAGGCGGCTCATACGCGACTCACCTCCTCGCTCACGCGGTCAGACACGTACTCGCGACCGTAGCCGGTCCACGCCGCCAAGAGGAAGACGGCGACGAGGAACCATCCGTGGAAGACGAACGGGAACACCGACGCCGGGTTGACGAGCATCGCGGGCGTGAACCACTCGTACTGTTGGGGGAGCTGTTGCATCGCAGTGTAGCCCGCGAGCAGGCCGCCGCCCCACGGGAAGATGTACCCCAGCGCCGAGGTGTTGGCGTCGAGGATGTTCGCCCGCCGGTAGCCGTTGATGTTGAACCGCCGACCGAGCGTCCGGATGTACGGGGCGATGGCGATCTCCGCGGCGGTGTTGATCGTGATCATCGCGTTGACGAGCGCCGTGCCGAGCACCATCGTCGTCTCCGCGCGGCGAACGGTCGTCGCGACGCGTTCGAGCAGGAACTCCTGAATGGCCTCGAACCCGCCGCCGCGCTGCATGATCTGTGCGGCCGCGACGATGAGAAGCACTAGCACGATCAGCGGGAAGAACCCGACCGCGCCGGTGTAGAGACTTCCCGAGACCGCCGTGCTTCCGGCCTCGACGGGGACGACGACCGCGCCGAGAACCGGGATCGCGTCGATCGACCGCACCAGCGCCGATCCCTCGGACGCCTCGAACGCGAGTATCGCAGACGCCTCAGAGAGCCCGAGCGCGAGATTGAACGCCACCGAGACGACGATCCCCCACGAGATCGCCTCGACGATGTGGCGGCCGCGGACCGCCGTCAGGATGACGATGCCAATGGAGGCGAGGTGAATCAGCCCGAGTGCCGTCCCGCTTCCGCCGGCCGAGGCGGCGTCGACCGCCGTCCCCCGCATCGACTGGCCTGCGATGAGGTACGCCACGAAGGCGAACACCGCGGCGATGATCGCGTACTTGAACCGCGAGGCGACGACGCCCCCGATATCGGCGTCCTGCGTCACCGCGGAGACGATCGTCGTGTCGCTCACGGGCGCGAGGTTGTCGCCGAAGACCGCACCGGAGAGGATCGCTCCGAACAGGAGGACCGGGCTCGCGCCGATCGCGACGCCGGCGGGGAAGACGAGCGCGGTGAACGCGATCGCCGTCCCGTACCCGGTGCCGATCCCCGTCGCGAGGAGCGCCGCGAGGACGAACGTGATCGCCGGGAACAACGCGGCTCCGACCCGGACGGCCTCGGCGGCCCACACGAGGCCGTCGACGAAGCCGCCGACTTGGATGGTTTCTGCGAACATTCCGGCCCACAGCCAAGCCACGATGGCGGTCGCGGCGACCCGCTGCGTCATCCCGTCGAAGAGGATGTCGGCGTAGGTCTTCCACGACCCGCGAACGAAGAACATTCCGACAATTAATCCGACCAGTATCCCCACGATGAGGCCGTTCGTGTCGCCGATTCCCAACAGTCCGCTCTGGACGATCGCCCACACGATGAAGAAGCCGATGGGTATCGCGCTGGCCGCACGGCCCCCATAAAACCGAAGCGCCGTCGAATCGTCGGTTCCTGAACTCATCGGCCGAACGGTTGTGAGCGTTCCGCATAAACAAACCGGTCTGCTGGGAGCGAGCGAGCCGGTCTGACGGAGGCGGTCGAACCCGTCCGGTGGAGGTAGTCGCCGGCGAGCGCTCGATTCGTCTCCGACGCCGCTTTATTTTCCCCCGACACAGATGGCGTATGACCGAGTCAGATCTCGTCGAACTCCGGCGGGAGCTCCACCGACACCCCGAGCCGGCGTGGTGTGAGTTCTACACGACCGCGCGGATCGTCGAGGAACTGGAACGGCGCGACCTCGACGGGCTCTACGTCGGACCCGAGGTGCTCGACGACGACCGGATCGGCGTCCCCGATGACGCGGAATTGGACGCGTGGGTCGAACGCGCTCGCGACGCGGGTGCGCGAGAGGACGTTTTACGTGGACTCGACGGCGGCTACACCGGCGCGGTCGCCGTCGCGGAGCGGGGCGACGGCCCCACAGTCGCGCTCCGCGTCGACATCGACGCCTTGCCGATCGAGGAGTCGAGCGACGTCGACCACGTTCCCGCGTCGGAGGGATTCCGCTCCGAAAACGAGGGCTATATGCACGCCTGTGGTCACGACGCCCACGCGGCGATCGGCCTCGGCGTGCTCGACGCCGTCCTCGACAGCGACTTCGCTGGAACGCTGAAGGTGTTCTTCCAACCGGGTGAAGAGCGGATCGTCGGCGGCGAACCGATGGCGAACTCGGGCCATCTCGACGACGTCGACGCGCTGCTCGCGGTGCACGTCGGCTTGGATCATCCGACGGGCCAAGTCGTCGCCGGCATCGACGGGTTCCTCGCCGTTTCGCAGTTCGAGGCGACGTTCCGCGGCACGCCCGCCCACGCCGGCGCACGACCCGAAAGCGGCGAGAACGCGATGCAGGCCGCGGCGACTGCGGTCAGTAACCTCTACGGCATCTCGCGGCACGCCGACGGCGCGACCCGCGTCAACGTGGGCGTCATCGAGGGCGGGACGGCGACCAACATCGTCCCCGAGCGCGTCGGGATCGAGGGCGAAGTTCGGGGAGAGACGACCGAGCTGATGCAGTATATGGACGAGCGGGCCCGGCGCGTCATCCGATCGGCCGCGGAGATGCACGGTTGCGGGGTCGACATCGAGCGCGCCGGCGTCGCACCGTCGACGGAGAGCGACGACGACCTCCGAGCCGTCGTCGGCGAGGTCGCCCGCGACACGCCGGGCGTCACCTCGGTCCTCGACTCCGATCACCTCGGCGGCAGCGAGGACGCGACCTACCTGATGCGGCGGGTCCAAGAGCGCGGCGGGAGTGCCGCCTACGTCTGCGTCGGTACCGATCACCCGGGCGGCCACCACACGTCGACGTTCGACGTCGACGAGGAAACGATCGGAATCGCCGTCGACGTCCTCGCTCGCTCGCTGCTTGCGTGGAGTCGACGTGGTGACTGACTGTCCGTCTTGACGTCGTGACTGACAATTCGAGAGCCCGGACAGCCCGTCCGACGACCGTCAGACTCTCCGGAAAGTATTTGATGCGGATTCGGCGATACACACAGGGATGAACAGTCGAACTATCGACGTGGTGACCGATTGGGAGACGGTCGCCACACCGGACGGATACGAGGGGCTCCACGAGCTCGCCGACGCCGAGTTCAGTGGAGCCGTCTCCGCCGGGATGACGTGGGCGTTCTTTCTGAACGGGCGCGTCGTCGGCGTTTTCGAGGGGGACATCGGGGACTTCGAGGACGCTGAACTGACCGCGTACCGCGCGGCAGATCCGAGCCTTCCGCTGCTGTTTTCGATGCAGGAACGCGGCGGGGAGACGCAGGCACGCTACTACACGAACGAGACGTCACTGACGGACGCGGATCAGACGCTTTCGAACGGCGGTTTTACGGGGTATATCGAACTCTCCGAAAACGTTCTCTCCGGGGATTACTACGTCGTCTATCACGGCGGAAAGTCGATGAGCGCCGCGTTCGTGGGGAGCTCCGAACGGTTGATCACGGGCGATGAGGCCTTCGAGACCGCCGCGGACGAGGTCGGCATCTACGAAGTGATCGACACCGACGTCGAACTCGTCGAGATTCCGGCACTGCCCGATCCGGAGCCGGACGACGGCGACGAGTCCGACGCCGCCGACGAAACGGATTCGACCGATGACGGGACAGATTCGACCGACGAGGCGGACACCGATACCGCGGCCGTCGCTGCCGACACGGCGGACGACGGGCCCGAAGACGCGGGTGCGGACGACGGTGCAAACGTCGAACGGGGTGACAGCGGACCCGACGAGGACGACAAGTCCAAAGCCGGCGGCAGGGCTAACGACGACGACAGGGCTGACGCCGACGACAGCGGGTCCGATGAGGACGCTGCCGACGGCAGCAGATCCGACGAGGACGTCGAATCCGAACCGACCGAGACGGCCGGTGCGGACGACGATGCTGAGAACGCAGCCACCAGTCCAGCGGCCGGCGACGGCGACGCGGTCGGTTCCGGGGCGGACCCGGTAGCGACGGAACCCCCGTCTTCGGGGGGCGAAACGGCCGATGAGCCGTCGGGCGGTGCCGACGGCGTCTTCTCCGACGAGGAGCGCTGGCGAAAGGCCAAGACGATTCCGTCTCTCGATCCGAGCGAGTCCAGCAACAACGGGACCGCACAGCGCGCCGACGAGTCGGCGGCACAGTCGGCCACCGAGCGGGTGGCACAACTACAGAAACAGCAGGCCGCCCGGCGACAGGCGCGTGATCGGGGAACCTCGGCCGACTCGGCACAGTCGAGAGAGACACAGCGCGATCGAAGCGGACGGCGGGGGAACGACGACACCGGTCGGTTGAAAAAGCGGCTTTCACGCGCCAGAGACCGGATCGACGAACTCGAATCCGAGCGCGAGACGCTGAAAGAAGAGCGGGCGTCGCTCAGAGAGGAGCGAGAGGAAACACAGCAGCGACTCACCGCGCTCGAAACCGAGCGCGACGATCAACGCGATCGGATCGAGGAACTCGAAGCCGAGCGAGAGACACTCAAAGCCGAAGTCGAGCGGCTGAAATCCGAACTCGACGGCGAATCGGAATCGGTCGGTGACACGTCGATGTCCCCCGAACGAGCGCTCTCGGGGACGAACCTGTTCGTCCGTTATGACCGGAAGGGAGAGGCGACGCTCGAACACGCACACGCCGGGGAGGCGTCGCGTGAGGACGTCTCGAAGAACCTCCGATTGGAACATCACACCACGTTCGAGACCGATGGACTCGCCGTCGGCGGGCGGCCGTACGCGGAGTTCCTCCGCGACAGCACCGAGTACTCGTTCGCGGAGTGGCTGGTGACGGATCTGCTCTATGAGATCGGCGAGACCGGAAACCGAACGGGGATGGCCGGCGTCTTCGATGCGATCCCAGAGATCGACCGCATCGAACTGTACGGCACTGTCGGCGTCGACACCGAAGACGGGGTCGAACGGCGGGACTTCGACGTCATCTTCCGCGACAAGATGGGCGATCCGCTGTTCGTCGCCGACATCAACGACTCCCGAAACGCGACGACCGAGGCGATGGTCGGGTCGCTCGTGACGAACACCGGCATTATCGCCGAGAACGACGAGTCGCTCTCGGCGGGCTTCTACGTCACCGAATCGTTCTACGAGCCGGGCGCGCTGGAGACCGTCAGCGAGGAGACCGGCGGTGGGCTCCTCTCGCGGTCGAAGAAACGCTCGTTCGTCAAACTCTCCCGAAAGCGCGGCTATCACCTCTGTCTCGTCGAGGCGCGAAACGGCGAGTTCCACCTGAACGTCCCCGATCTCTGATCGGGTCGAGTCGATTCTCGTCCCGGCGGACGAATACGACTGAAACACTCGTCGAGGCAGCGCAGAACAGAGAAAGAGGCGCGCGAGCGCGCGCTCGCCAGAAGACGGTGCTCAGCCTTCGACGACCGTGCTCAGCTTTCGACTTCGACCGCTTCTTCGATCTTCATCTCGTCGAGTTTGTCGACGATCTGGTCCAGTTTCTCGTCGAGTTCGTCGACGAACTCCGCGGTTCGTTCGGTCGTGATCGCGCCCTGACTGGACGGTTCGATGAGATTCTCCTCTTCGAGGACGCGGAGGGAGTAGCGAACTTTGTGATGGGGGTAGCCGGTCTCGTTCGACATCTTCACGATGCCGATCGGTTCGCTCTCGATGACCATCTTCAGGACCTGTAAGTGGCGTTCAAGCATATCCACTTCCTTTTCGAGTCGGTCTATCATGTCATCTGTTAACTTGTCTGGGCAGGATTTAAATGTTACCCTCCGATCCGCAGAACCACATCACAGGGGGTACCACGGGGTACGGTGGCAGGCGTAATTAACGATTCGGGTCTGCCGACGAGGCGGCCTCGTTATCGAACGCAGGCTCAAGACGGAGAATAGCAGATAGCTGCGTACTGAGGTGACGATAACCGTCACGCTAATCCAAGAACGTGCATATCTCGCGGCGGCGGACCGTAATGGGTTTTACGCGGCGTCAAGAATCGGCGTGTATGACCGTCACGATCGTCGGCTCCCAACTCGGCGACGAGGGCAAAGGTGCGCTCGTCGACCTGTGGGGAGGCGACGCCGACGTCGTCGCCCGGTATCAGGGCGGCGACAACGCAGGCCACACCGTCGTCGAAGGCGGCGACGAGTACAAACTCTCTCTCGTTCCGAGCGGGGCCGTCCGCGACAAGGTCGGCGTGCTCGGCAACGGCTGCGTCGTCAACCCGAAGACGCTGTTCTCGGAGATCGACGAACTTCGCGAACGCGACCTCGACCCCGACGTTCGCGTCGCCCGACGCGCCCACGTGATTATGCCGTACCACCGCGTCCTCGACGGCATCGAGGAGGAGGCCAAATCCGACTCCGGTCTCGAAGCCGGGACGACCGGACGCGGCATCGGGCCGACCTACGAGGACAAAGCAGGCCGTCGCGGCATCCGAATCGGCGACCTGCTCGACCCCGACGTCCTCCGCGACCGACTGGAGTACGTCGTCCCGCAGAAGCGCGCGCTCGCCGAGGACGTCTTCGGCATCGACGCCGGCGAGGCCTTCGACGTCGACGCCGTCTTCGAGGAGTACCGAGAGATCGGCGAGCGCCTCCAGCGGGAGTCGATGACTGTCAACGCCGGGGAGTTCCTCGGAAGCTATCTCGACGACGGCGACGACGTCCTGTTCGAGGGCGCGCAGGGTACCTCCATCGACATCGACCACGGCATCTACCCGTACGTCACCTCCTCGAACCCGACCGCCGGCGGCGCGTCGACCGGCACGGGCGTCGGTCCGACCGTCGTCGGCCGCGGCGAGGTCGTCGGCATCGTCAAGGCGTACCTCTCGCGGGTCGGCACCGGTCCGCTCCCGACGGAGCTCACCGACGACGACGAGGAGCTCGCCGATTACATCCGCGAGAAGGGCGGCGAGTTCGGCACCGTCACCGGACGCCCCCGACGCATCGGCTGGCTCGACGTTCCGATGCTCAGACACGCCGCGCGCGCCAACGGCTTCACCGGCATCGCGGTCAACCACATCGACGTGCTCGCCGGCCTCGACGAAGTGAAGGTCGGACACTCCTACGACCTCGACGGCGAGGAGCGGTTCACGATGCCCGCGACGACCGAGCGCTGGGGCCGCTGTGAGCCGAACCTCCGGGAGTTCGAGACGTGGGACGAGGTCGACTGGACCGCCGTCGCCGAGGAGGGGTACGACGCCGTCCCCGCGAACGCGCGGGCGTACCTCGACTACCTCTCCGAGGAGGTCGACGCGCCGATCTACGCCGTCGGCGTCGGCCCCGACCGCGCGGAGACGATCGAACTGGCGAACCCGTTCGGCGAGTAGGCCGCGCCGTCGAGCGCCTCGGCCGTCGACCGTCTCCCCGCCACGACTCGCGAACCCGTATTCTTTTCACCGCCGGTTTCCTTCCCTCTCCTAATGAAAGAGTCTCTGATGGACATCCTCTGTGACCCCCTCGACAAGAGCGACCTCGAACTCGAAGTCGACGAACGCGACGGCGAGGAGATCCTCGAAGGCCGACTCATCGGTACCGTCACGGGCGAAGTGTACCCGATCGAGGACGGGATTCCGAACCTGCTGCCGCCGGATATGCGCGACGACGAATAGCGGATCGAGACTCGGCCCGGTAACCGCATAAAGCCTTTTACAGATACGCCGCGTCGTCGGCGACGTGCCAGAGTCGCTACGGGTGGGACTGAACAACGGATCCGTCCACGCCATCGACGCGCCGAGTGCCTTCACCGCGGAGGGGCCGTTCCACGTCGAATTCGACAACGCGGGCGGTGCGACCCACGTTCACCTCCACCTCGACGACGACCTCTCGCGGGTCTCGCGGGTCGACGAGGTGAACCACTACGTCGAAGAGGACGCGACAAAGCGCGTGCCGATCGGCGTCCTCCCCGACCGGCGGCCGGTCACCGGGCGACTCAAGGTAGTCTCGGGGTACGGCGCGGAGGTCTCCTACGTCGAACTCACGATCGTTCCGAACGCGACCGACGGCGAGCGGCCCGGTTCGGACCCGGATTCGAGCCGGTCGAATCAGTCGGCCGGACAGCGAAGAACCGCCGAACAGTCGGCCGACGGTCGCTCCGATGCGACCGAGACGGCGAGCGAGCCCACCGTCGTCCGTCGCAAGAACACGAACACGCGCGGAACCCGCGGGACCCCCGGATCGTCGGCGACGCTCGGGAGTCTGTCGACGCCAGCGTCGAATTGGGACGCGATCGCGCGCGGGCTCTCGATAGAGGAGATCACGGCCGCCGTCGCGAAGGCGCGCCGCGGGTCCTCGGAAGCAATCGCGTTCCTCACGCTCACAGCCGCCGCGCTCCTCGTCGGCGTCGGCGTGATCCTCCTCACCCGCGAACTACTGCTGGCGCTCGTCGTGATCGCGATCGTCGCGGCTACCGTCGGCGTCGCGGGATGGCTGCTCCTCGAATGAGCCGAGGGCGACTCACTGGAGGTATGACGGGTCCTCCGCGTCGCAGTTCGCCTCGTGTGCTTTCGCGTCCTGTTCGTCGTCGAGCAACAGCCCGCACTCGTCGCACTGGTACCACGTTCCTCCGTCCCGTTCGACGGTCGACACCATACTGTGTGGATTGGTGCCACGAGTCAAAACGCTTCCCCCGACCGTGTCGGTTCGCCGGACTGTGGCGGGCAAGACAAAAGAGCGATCGACCCGAAGCGGGCGTATGAGCGCGGACGACGTCCTCGAACTGACCGTTCGCGGGGCCGAAAAACGGGACGCCGGACGCGGGATCGCGCGGCTGCCCGAACCGGCGCGGCGGCGACTCGGCGTCCTCAGCGGCGACACCGTCGTCGTCGCGGGCGAGCGCGAGACCGTCGCGAAAGTGTGGCCGGCGGGCGGCGGCGTCCCCGACGACGTCGTCCTCGTCGACGCCGACACGCGGACGAACGCGGGTGCGAAGATCGGTGAGTCCGTCACCGTTCGAAAGATCGACGTCGAGGACGCGACCTCGGTGACGCTCTCGATGCCCGACGACGTCGCCTTCTCCGACGAGGACCGCGCGGTCGAACTGATCAAGCGCGCGATCCGGGATCGACCCATCCAACCCGGCGGCCAGATCCACTTCGAGACGCTGAGCGACGACCCGTTCGCCGTCGACGCAACGGAGCCCGACGGGATGGTCCGCGTCACCGACGCGACGGAGCTCCGGTTGCACCGCGGCGGTCGGTTGAGCCGCGTCGTCTCCTCGCTCTCGGGCGGCAGCAGCGGCGGCTCCGAGAGCGGATCGACGACCGGGGGCGCTACCGACACCGCGAGCGGAACACCGGGCGCGACGCCGACGGTCACCTACGAGGACATCGGCGGCCTCGACGAGGAGCTCGATTTGGTGAGAGAGATGATCGAACTGCCCCTCTCGGAGCCGGAGGTGTTCGCTCACCTCGGCGTCGATCCGCCGAAGGGCGTCCTCCTCCACGGGCCGCCGGGAACCGGGAAGACACTCATCGCGAAGGCCGTCGCCAACGAGGTCGACGCGACGTTCATCGACGTCTCCGGCCCCGAGATTATGTCGAAGTACAAGGGCGAGTCCGAGGAGAAGCTCAGAGAGAAGTTCGTCGATGCCCGCGAGAACGCGCCCGCGATCGTCTTCTTCGACGAGATCGATTCGATCGCCGGCAAGCGCGACGACGGCGGCGACGTCGAGAACCGCGTCGTCGGGCAGCTCCTGTCGCTGATGGACGGGCTCGACGCCCGCGGCGACGTCGTCGTCATCGGCGCGACCAACCGCGTCGACTCGCTGGACCCCGCCCTTCGACGGGGCGGTCGCTTCGATCGCGAGATCGAGATCGGCGTCCCGAACGAGCAGGGGAGACGGGAGATCCTCGACGTCCACACCCGGCGGATGCCGCTCGCCGACGACGTCGACATCGACCGACTGGCGGCGAGGACGCACGGCTTCGTCGGCGCGGACCTCGAATCGCTGGCGACTGAGGCGGCGATGATCGCGCTGCGTCGCGGCCGCCGCGAGGACGCGAACGCGCCGATCGCGGATCTCGAAGTCACCCGCGCCGACGTCGAGGCCGCGATGGCGGCGGTCGAGCCCTCCGCGATGCGCGAGTACGTCGCGGAGTCGCCGACGACGACGTTCGCCGACGTGGGCGGGCTCGACGACGCCAAGCGGACGCTCGAACGCGCGGTGACGTGGCCGCTGACGTACGGGCCGCTGTTCGACGCCGCGAGGACGGAGCCGCCGACCGGCGTCCTCCTCTACGGCCCGCCCGGAACGGGGAAGACGCTCCTCGCTCGCGCGATCGCCGGCGAGAGCGGCGTCAACTTCGTGCAGGTGGCCGGACCGGAACTCTTGGACCGCTACGTCGGCGAGTCCGAGAAGGCAGTGAGAGAGGTGTTCGAGCGCGCCCGACAGGCCGCCCCGGCGATCGTCTTCTTTGACGAGATCGACGCCGTCGCGACCGACCGCGACGCGGCGGGCGGCGATTCCGGGGTCGGCGAGCGCGTCGTCTCCCAGCTCCTCACGGAACTCGATCGGCTGGCGGACCATCCGAACCTCGTCGTCCTCGCGGCGACCAATCGACGGGGGGCGCTCGATCCGGCGCTCCTGCGGCCCGGACGCTTGGAGTCGCACGTCGAAGTGCCCGCTCCCGACGAGGCCGCCCGCCGAGAGATTCTCGACGTCCACCTCGACGAGAAGCCGCTGGCCGACGACGTCGACCGCGAGGAACTCGCGGCGGCGACGCAGGGCTATTCGGGAGCCGATCTCGCCGCGGTCGTCCGCGACGCCTCGGTGCGCGCGATCGAGCGGGTCGCGAGCGCGTACGAGGGCGAGGCCGCCAACGAGCACGCCGACGAGGTGCTCGTCTCGGCGGCAGACTTCGAGGCGGCGCTGGAGGCGGTCGGGCCGTCGGAAGCGGGACGGTGAACCGAACGTCGCGACTCAGTCCCAAAAGGACTGCGTCCGCGCGTACTGCCGCTCCTGTTCGAGGATGTCGCGGTAGAAGTCGGCCTCGTCCTCGCGGAGTTTCCCGATGATGCGCACGGCCGTCTGCGGACCGACCCCGCGCCCGGCGAGCGCGATGACCGCCTGTTTGCCGTGGCTCTGGACCAAGCTGGCCGAGCGGTAGCCGCGCTCGACGCGGCGCTCCTCCTCGTCGTCGCGTTCGTCAGGATCGGCGCGAACGGCAGCGGGCGTCTCCTCGTCCCACGGGTTCAGACAGGCGATCCGAGTCGCGCCGCAGTGCGGGCACTCAGGCTGTTCGCGGACGCGACGAACCTTCGTCGTGTGTTCCCAGTCCGAGCAGTGCAGACAGAGCAGTCGGACGCGGTCGTTTCGGATCCGCTCTCGAATCGCCTCGATGACGCTCGCGTCGGCGTTCTCGGGCACGAGCAGTTCGCGACGGCTGGAGCGACCGTCGACGCCGATCGGGGTGCGTTCCCGCGCGGTTTCGAGCGAGACGGACGAGTCGTCGTCCCGCAGCCGGCCGAGCAGCTCCGCGGTCGCCTCGACGGCGAGGTCGACGTGGAACACCTCGCGGACGGCCTCGTCGTAGACGGGCGTGTCTTCGAGCGCCGCGAGCAACCGGTCCGCGCCGAAGCGCTCGCGGCCCTGATACCGCTTGAGCGCGCCGAACTTCGCGGCGACCTGCGCGAGCGTGAATTTCAGCGCGTCCGAGTTTTTGAGCGCCAGTTCGAGTACCGCCTCGACGTGGGCGGGGTCGGTCGTCTCCAGCACCTCGATCACGTCGCGGACCGACGAGGCCGCGGCGACCTCCAGTTCGATCCGGTAGGGGCTGATCTCCATTCCCACGGAGGTCCCGGTGCGCTGGCCGACGAGCGCGGCGAGCAGCCGTCCGAGCGTCTCGTTGACGCGGTGGCCGTGACAGCTGTTCAGGACGACCTTACGGGCTTGCCCCTCGACGACCAGTCGGTCGGCCGTCGGGATCGGGTGTCCCGTCTCGACCTGCCGTTCGATCGGATCGAGCGCGGCTTCGAGCGTCGCGGCGTCGGTCGGATACCGGCTCCGGAGGTCGCGGGCGACGGCCTCGCGCGTCGCGCCCGCCTCGAACTGCTCGGCGGCGACCTCGCGGATTTCACCGGCCTCGCGTGCGACCGCGGCCGGCACCGGAATCTCCGAGCCGGTCCACGAGGGGACCTCGCCGCTCGGATCCTCGATCGGCGTGACGTTCACCCGCGACTCCTCGTCGTCGATGTCGTTGATGCGCCACATCTCGCCGCGCTGGACGAACGCCGCGCCGGGTTCGGCGAAGTTGACGACGAAGCGCTCGTCGAGGGTGCCGATCCGCCCGCGCGAGGAGATGTCGTGGACCTCGTAGGTCTCCTCGTCGGGGATCATCGAGAGGTTAGCATAAAAATACTGCCACGTGCCGCCCGATTTCTCCAAGCGGTCGGCGTCCTCCTCGAGCCAGAGCAGGCGGTTCTTCGAGAGCTCGCGGACGACCTCGCGGAAGGCCTCTTCCTCCAACTCCGAGAACGGATACGCCGCGCTCACGAGGTCGTACGCGCGCCGAGCGGACACGTCGCCTTCGTCCATCACGACGCCGACGATCTGGTTGGCAACGGTGTCGAGGCTGGCGTGGTGGATCCGCGCCGGTTCGACCTCGCCCGCCTCCGCGCGCCGGGCGATCGCGAGCGCTTCGAGCGTGTCGTCGGTCGAGGAGGTGACGAGCGTCCCGCGCGAAACTTCGTCGCGGCGGTGTCCGGCGCGACCGACCCGCTGGAGGAGCCGCGCGACCTCTCTGGGACTGCCGTACTGCACGACGTGATCGACGCGGCCGACGTCGATGCCGAGTTCCATCGACGACGTGCAGACCAAGGCGTCGAGTTCGCCCGCCTTGAACCGATCCTCGACGTCGATGCGGACGTCCTTCGAGAGCGAGCCGTGGTGGACCTCGATCGGTTCATCGAGCGCTTTGAACCGCGAACCGAGCGCCTCCGCGGTCTGCCGGGTGTTGACGAACACGAGCGTCGACTCGTGCTCGTGGACGATGTCGCGGATCGCCCGGACGTGACTCGCGATCTCGTCGTCGGTGGCGAGCTTCCCGGCCAGCAGCTCGTCCTCTCGCGTGATCTCCGGGCGGGTGACGGTGAAGGAGACGTCGCTGCCGACGTCGACCTCGACGATCTCGAATTCCCTGTCGCCGGTGAGGAACTTCCCGACTTCGGCGGGCGAGCCGACCGTCGCCGAGAGCCCGATCCGCTGGAACGGCCCCGAGAGCGCCCGCAGTCGCTCTAGGGCGACCGTCAACTGCGCGCCGCGCTTCGCGGAGGCGAGCTCGTGGACCTCGTCGACGACGACGTGCCGGACGTCCGAGAGCGCGCGCCGGAGCTTCTTGCCCGTGAGCATCGCCTGCAGCGTCTCTGGCGTCGTCACCAACACGTCCGGCGGGTCGTCTGCCTGCTTGCCCCGCTGGTACTGCGTCGTGTCGCCGTGGCGGACGTCGATATCGACGTCTAAGGTCTCGCCCCACCACTCCAGTCGCTCGCGCATATCGCGGTTGAGCGCGCGCAGCGGCGTGATGTAGAGCGCCGAGAGCCCCTCGCGCTCTTCGTCGTCGGCGCGGACGATCGCGTCGAAGACGGGCAGCATCGCCGTCTCGGTCTTCCCGGTCCCGGTCGGCGCGATGACGAGGGCGTTCTTCCCGGTCGAAAGCGGCGGGATAGCGCGGCGCTGCGGCTCAGTCGGCGTCTCGAAGCCGCGATCGGAGAGTGCCGACCGCACGTCGCTCCCGAGCGCCGTGAACGCGTCCATCCCCTGCGACGCGCCGGGTGGCATCGACAGCAGTAGCGGCGCGAGCGGAATAAGCACAGCGTTCGAGTGGCGCTCGGAGTCGGCGGTTCCGCGTTCGGTTACTCCACAAGCAGCCGGATCGCGACGCCGATAGCGATGACGAGTCCGCCGCCGATGAAGGTTCCCGGTATCGGGAGCACGAACAACAGGACGCCGAGCAGGATCACCAGATTCGAGGTCCGCATGCTACACGTTTCTCGCTGGAGACCGAAAAGGGAGGCGCTCAGACCGACCGATACGGTCCCAATCGGGTGCCGTCGAGCAGGTACGCGTCGGCCCGCTCCTCGACGAGCGCCTGCGGCAGGAACGGCGCGAGAAACCCCTGTCCCTCGACGTTGACCCACGTGCCGCCCGAGCGATCGTTGAACGCCGGGAAGACCACCACTTCGGGATCGCGCCAGTCGAGGTCCGCGACGTCGACTCCCAACTGCTCGGCGAACGGCTCCGGACGCAGCGGCCCCCGGAGCCACGCGCGCTCCTTGCGGCCGCCGCCGACGCTGTCTTCCAGCCGGACGGCGGGATGCTCGTGGCCGACGCAGACGACGTCGCTCTCGACGACCTCGCGCGCGGGCCACGTGTGGCCGTGGACGAACCCGATCCGTCCCAGACGGACGCCGTCCCGGCCGGTGACGACGAACCGATCCGGGTATTCGGGCTCGAACCGCTCGGCGATCCCGCCGTCGTGGTTGCCCGCGACGAGCGTCACGGGCACGCGTTCGAGAACCGCCTCCAGCAGTTCGTCGAGTTCGTCGCCCTCCGCGCCGTCGGCCCCGCCGATCCGGTGGCCGAGATCGCCGAGCGCGACGAGGCGGTCGGGGTCGACGCGGTCGAGCAGGCCGAGAAGTCGAACCCGGCGAACGGCCGCGTTGCTCTCGAGTTCGACCCCGCGCTCGTAGCGGAGGCCGCGCTCGATACCGGCGTGGTAGTCGGCGACGACGAGCGCTCGTTCGCCGCCGACCCGCGCGACCGCCGCCGGTTCGCCCGGGACCGGCTCGACGAGCGACGCTCCCGAGCGGTCGCGCGAGTCGTCTCGGGCGGCACCGTCCGTGCCCTCGTCGAAATCGATCGGGTCCACGCTCAGATCGACTTCAGCGTCCCCTCCGCGGGCTCGTAGCACTTCCCGCCCATCAGCGCCTCTCGGATGGCCTCGTCGACGTCGTCGGGGTCCGCGCCGTACTCTTCGACGACGGCCGCCACGACGGCTTCACGGTCGGCCCCGTCGCCATCGTCGAGGTCGGCCATCACCGAGACCGCGGCGTCTTCGAGGTCGACGTCGGCCGGGGCTTCGTCGGTCTCGCCCTCGTCGGAGTCTGACGGTTCGTCCGCATCCGCGGACGACGCTTCCTCGCTCGACCCCGAACCGGCTTCCTCGTCGACTTTGTCCTCCAGTTCGTCGACGTCTGGCACGTCGATGTCGGCCTCGCCCGGGTCGTCGACCTCGTTGCCGGTCGAGAACTCGGTTCCGTACTCGGCCTCGATCTCGGCGCGCTCTTCCTCGTCGAGTTCGTACATCTCGTCGCTGTCGACGTCCGCTTCGAGGTCCTCCTCGGCATCGGCCTCGGTGTCAGCCTCGTCGCCCCCATCGATCTCGTCGCCGTTCTCTGGGGAGAAATCGCCGAGCGTTCCGGATTCCTCCGCATCATCCGTCACGGGAGCAGCGTCCTCGGACGCAGTGGTCGGTTCAGCCTCGGGTTCAGCAGTCGGGTCAGTCTCGGGTTCAGCGGACGATCCCGACTCGCTGTCGTCTCCAGACCCTACCTCGGAGTCGGAGTCTCCGGACGGCTCGGTCGGAACCGCCGCGGCGTTGTCCGGCGCGGCCGCCGCGGCGGCCACGTCCGGAAGCGACCCGAGCGTCCGCGGTCCCTCCTCGTCGGGGGCGGCGGTCGGCGCGTCGACGGCCTCGCGCTCGCCCGCGACGAGTTCGAGCGCCTGCACCGCCGTTTGGCGGATCCCTTCGAGGTAGTGTTCCGTCGGCTCGTAGTGGTCTACCGCCAGCGCGACGCCCTGCGCCAACGCCGATTCGACGCCGCGGGCTTCCAGCGCCGCGGTGAGATCGTCGCCGCGGACGTCCAATTTCACGGCGGCGGCCATCGTCGCGACGCGGTCGAGCGTCGCCTCGGCGGCGGCGATGACCCAGCGGTCGCGGGTGTCGGCGTCGACCTCGTTGAGGCTCTCCGGGCGGACGGAGGTGAAGATCCGCTCGGAGTCGTCGGGCTGGTAGGTGCGCGCTTTGCCCGTCAGCGAGACCATACACGGCGGGGTCGCGCGGTCGAGAAAGCCCATCGCGTCAGGTTGATACTGGCCCGCGTAGGTGACGAACGCGCCCGTCGGGTCGGCGACCCGACCGCGGACGATCTCCTCGTTCACCTGTTCGACCTCGGTGAGCGCGCCGACGGCGAAGAGCCGGTTGACGCGCGCGCCGGTGGGCGTCACCACGTAGTTCGGCGCGCGCTCGTCGTCGCCCTCAGAGTACGACAGCGTCGCGTCGTCGAACTCCGCGGCGAAGAGCCGCCGAGCGACCTCCCGGCCTTGGACGGCGTCGCTCACGATCGTACCTCCGTCAGGAGGGCGCTCGCACGCGCCCCCGGATCGTCCTCCGCGCGCTCGAACTCGCCGGCTTCGAGGTTCGCGCCGTAGTCGTCGACCGAGAGGTTGCCCCGGACGCGGTACTCGCGGCCGACGACCCGCTCGCGGATCGTATCGGCGACGACCTCCTTGTCCATCGCCTCGCGGGCGGCCGTCATCGCCTCCTCCATCGTGCCGCCGTAGAGCTCCTCGGTGAGTTCGCGGTCGAGAACGGCGGTCACGGTTCCGGTGCCGTCGTCGACGATCGCCTTCACGCGCATATCGTCCTCGCCCTCGACCTCGCCGTGACTGCGGCACTGTCCGTTCTGGAGCACGCGCCCGCACTCCGGGCAGCGCTCGATGAGCCCCGAGCCGTCGCGGACTTCGAGGACGTTACCGACGAGTTCGACGTCGAAGAGGCCGCCGGAGGCGACCGCCTCGACGAGCTTCATCCGAGGGGCCTCGTCGTCGACCTCGACCTCGCGGGCCAGCGGCGTGACCGTCGTGAACTCCGAGAGGTTCACCTGCGGGACGCCGCGGAACTCGCGGACGTACACGTCCTCGAAGCGGAAGTCGTGGCCCTCACGGAGCTCCGAGCGGGCCTTCCAGTCGGTGAACGGAAGCCGCCCGGACTCGTCGGCGACGACGCCCGATCGGATCGTCGTCTCGCCGTTGCGACCGTCGATGACGCGCTCTTCGGATTCGAGGACGCGCACCTCGACGTTCCGGCCGCGGTCCCCCGAGCGGAGGTCGACGAGCTCGGTGTCGCCGCCGACCTCGTACGGGACCTCGACTGGCGTCGTCTCGACGGCGACCGTCGAGGACTGGCCGATGTTCAGTTCGGGGCGACCGTCCCACTCGCGAACGCCCGCGTTGCCGACGGTGATCGAGTCGCCGGGCTCGAAGCCGAAGTCCTCCCACGCGGTGTAGGAGATTTTGCCAGTCGCGTCGGCGAACTCGCCCTCGCGGATCACTTGTTCGTCGCCCTGGTAGCGGATCGACCGGCGGCCCACCGAGAGCACGCGAACGGTGACGGTGACGTTGCCGTCCTCGGGCGTGATGTCACCGATATCTTTCGTCGTCGGCGTCGCGTCACCGCCGCCGCCGTCGCCGCCGTGTTTGCGGCGGACGCTCTGTTTTGCCTCGTCGATCGGCACGCTGTACGACAGCAGGTTCTCCAAGTCGGATTTGACCTCCGCTTTGTCTACTCCGAGGGCGGAGGCGAGCTCCTCGGCGTGTTCGTCTACGTCCATCTTCAGCGGTAGTAGAGCCGCATGGGATAAAAAGGGTCGCTGGTGTCGGCCCTGTTCGGCCGGCTACAACACATTCGATCGACTATGGTGGATTTCGCTCGGTTACGACGCCTCATCGTCGATCCGCTGTGACACGTAGATCACCAGCGCCAGCGGCACGCCGAGGACCAGTGCGATGGTCAGGCCGCCGTAGGCGGCGAATCCGAGCGGTGAGGCGGGAAACGGAATCACGAAGAGAAAGCGCGGAGCGTCGAGGCCGTCGACGAACGCCCCCGTCAGGAACCCGGCGGCCGTGGCGACGCAAACCAGAGCCGCGTAGAGCCCCGCGACGAGCCTCGGGCCGTCGTGCCCTCGGGCGGGCGGGCGGGCGACATCTCCGCCGCTTCCGACGCCGTCGACTCCGTGACTGTGGGGGTCGGCATCGAGTGCGCCCTCGTCGTCGTTCACGGTCGAGACTGTGGTGCGGAGGCTGAAAAGCCACCCGTTCGCGACACGTCGGAGGTCCGCACCGCGTCCGGACGCGGAACCGACGCACCTTTGGCCGCGTGCGCTCAACGTCGACTATGCGCGATACGGACCTCCTCGCACTCATCCTCGCGGCGATCGCGGTTCTGATGTTCGCGACCGGCCTGTTTCTCGCGACCTGATCGGGGCCGTCCGTCCAGCCGCGACTCCGCCGTCTCGGATCGCAGATCGGTGTTCCGGCAGCGCCGAAACCGCGGCGCGAACTCGTCTGAGTCGAGCGTCGCTTTCGCTCCCGAGAATCGAACGCGTCGCGATCGGGGTTCTTCCGGAAGAGACCGCGAAAACAGTACCGTTACGTTTCTGACGCTGCGTCGGCGTCGGTTTCGCCGCCGTCGGGCAGCATCGGATCGTCCGTGTCGTCGGCCTCGCCGCCGTCGGCGATCGCCGTCTCCAGCTTCTTGTCGTACCAGTCCCACTCGGCGGTGTACAGCCCGGAATTGCGGAGGTTCCACGGGTCGCCGTCCTCGATCTCGGGGCCTTCGAGCCACGACTGGACGAAGTTCCAGACGAAGATGATCTGGCCGACGAGAAGCAGGAACGCCCCGACCGTCGCGAGCTGGTGCAGCGTCGCGAACTGCGGGAGGTACGTCGCGTAGCGGCGCGGCATCCCGCCGTAGCCGAGCAGGATCATCGCGAAGAACGTGACGTTCGTGCCGACCATCGACAGCCAGAAGTGCGCTTTGCCGAGGGTCTTCTGGTACATCCGACCGGAGTACAGCGGGAACCAGTAGTACAGACCCGCGAAGCCGGCGAAGGCGATCGCGCCCATCACGATGTAGTGGAAGTGACCCACGACGTAGTAGGTGTCGTGGAGCACGAGGTCGATCGGGATGGACGCGAGGAAGACGCCCGTCACGCCCCCGATGACGAAGTTCGAGACGAAGCCGACGCAGAACAGCATCGGCGTCGTGAGCCGGACCCGACCGTTCCACATCGTCGTGATCCAGTTGAACGTCTTCACGGCGCTCGGAATCGCGATCGCGAGCGAGACCGCCATGAACGACGCGCGAAGCCGCGGGTCCATCCCCGTCGCGAACATGTGGTGCGCCCAGACGCCGAAGGAGAGGACGCCGATCGCGAGCGTGGAGTAGACGACGAACTTGAACCCGAAGAGCCGCCGGCCCGCGAAGCGCGGAAGGACGTAACTGACGATGCCCATCGGCGGCAACACGAGGATGTACACCTCGGGGTGGCCGAAGAACCAAAACAGGTGTTGCCAGAGGATCGCGCCGCCCTCCCCCGCGAAGAACGTCGTGCCGAAGTTGCGGTCGAAGAGCAGCATCACGATCGCGCTGCCCAGAAGCGGGAACGCGAACAGGATGAGCCCCGACTGAGTGAGGATCGTCCACGAGAAGATGTCGAGGTTCGCCCACGAGACGTCGTCGCCGCGCTCTGTGAAGATGGTCGCGATGAAGTTGATCGCGCCCATCGTCGCCGACACGCCCGAGAGGTGCAGTCCCAGAAGCATCAGGTCGACGCCGGCGTTGGCCTGATTACCGGCACCCGCGCCCGCCGAGAGCGGGGTGTACATCGTCCACGCGGTCTGGGCCGGAATGATCTCCGGTAGCGGGAAGAAGCCCGCCCAGATGAGTAACGCGGCGGGCGGAAGGAGCCAGAACGCGATGGCGTTGATCCGCGGGAACGCCATATCGTCCGCGCCGATGAGAAGCGGCACCAGATAGTTCGAGAACGCCGCGATGATCGGCGTCCCGAAGAGGAACAGCATCGTGATGCCGTGACTCGTCATCAGCGAGTTATAGAACGTGTTCGAGATGATCGACGCCGCGGGATCGATGAGCTCGATCCGCATCACGACGACCATCAATCCGCCCACGGCGAACGCGATGAGTCCGTAGGTGCCGTAGAGAATGCCGATGTCCTTGTGGTCGACCGTCGTCAGCCAGCGAATGACGCCGGACGGTTTCTCTTCGGAACCGTAGCTTTCCTTCTGCCCGTAAGCGCCCCCGCCCGCGACCGGGGTGTATGAGCGCCAGTTTTCGACCCGCGCGAGCCACGCGGCGACGGCCACGAGGAAAAGTCCCATAAGGACCGTCAGTGCTAACTGTCCGTTGACCTCCATAGGAAAGTCTGAGGAACGAAAGGTAATGAAAGGTTCGGGACGGCGCTGCCACGGAGGATCCGGTAGACGGACTCAGCGCGGCGGGAATCGGCATACAAGAGACTCATCGCCGATCGGAAAACGTCGACCGAAAGACCGGCGTCGACTCCCACAGAGGGCGCGCCGGGGAGAGCGCGATGCCCGGTTTCAGACGTCGCGTTCGTCTTCGGTGGAACCGCTTTCGGACGTGGACACCTCGTCGCTCGCGGCGTCGCCATCGTCTGTCTGAACGTCGTCGTCAGCGTCGCCTTCGACATTCTCAGCGTCGCCCTCGACGGCCGACGGTGACTCGTCGTCGAGTTCGGTCGCCGCGCCTTCGGATTCTTCGAGCGGCTCTGCGCCCCGAACGCCGGCCTGCCCGGGCAGGTAGACCTCGTCCCGGAGTTCGGCTCCGGCGATGGCCTTGCCCGAGAAGTACGTCAAGACCGCGAGCATCACGAACGGCACGACTAGCAGCCCGAACTGGATCGCCGACGCGAGCGGATCGATCCCGAACGGCGTGACCACCGCGAAGGCGACGACGAAGAACGCGATGATGAAAAGCGGGACGACGTTGACTGTGAGGTCGAGTAGGGTGTCCCGATCGAAGATCTTGTTCGCCATACCTGCCCCTTCCGGTGGAGAATCAAATAGGTTGTTGGTTTCGCGCCAGGGAGTCGTCGCGAGTCTCGTCTCTCACACCCAGTCTCGACACGCAGTGTGGCGAAAGTCGGAGGGCAGGTACGATACCCGCGTTCAGTACGCCGGCTCCTCCGCCGGTGTGAACACCGTTCCGGCGAGACCGGCAGCCGCGAGGATCACGGCCGCGGCGACGATGGAGAGGCCGCGACTCGGGAGATTGATGCGCGTGTACACGAACGCCACGCCGAGGACGGCGAGCGGGAGGGCGACGCCGAACAGCCCGCGCCACGGCGTCTTCGCGTATCCGGACTCGAAAGCCATCCCCGCGGCGCTGCCCCCGAACAGGAGGAGGCCGCCGACCGAAAGCGGGAGCAGCCCGAAGATGATCCCCAGTTCCGCGATCGGAATTCCGAGCGCGATGAAAATCGGCCACGGGCTCGCCATCCGATACTGTTCAGAGAGTCCCGGTTCTGCGTCCATTACCGGCGGTACGTTCTCGGAGGTACAAAGGGCTTCGATTCGGCCGGTGACCGGGCGTGGCCGGCGACCGCGTTTCACGTACCGGACCGCCCCCCCGGTGGTCGCGCCGCCGCGCGGTCGGAAAGAACACCTTTTTCGACGCAGATAGCCGAACGGTAACACGATGGGACTGGAGGAAGAGATCGAGGAAATCCGCGAGGAGATCGCTGAGACGCCGTACAACAAGTCGACGGAGGCGCACATCGGCCGGCTGAAGGCGAAACTCGCGGAGAAGAAAGAGAAACTCGAAAACCAGTCCGGCAGCGGCGGTGGCCACGGCTACGCGGTCGAGAAAACCGGCGACGTGACCGTCGCGCTCGTCGGCTTCCCCAGCGTCGGCAAGTCGACGCTGATCAACGCGCTCACCAACGCCGACAGCGAGGTCGGCGAATACGAGTTCACGACGCTCGACGTCAACCCCGGAATGCTGCAGTACAACGGTGCGAACATCCAGATTCTCGACGTCCCCGGACTCATTGAAGGTGCGGCGGGCGGCCGGGGGGGCGGCAAGGAAGTCCTCTCGGTCGTTCGAACCGCGGATCTGGTCGTCTACCTGCTCTCGGTGTTCGAGATCGAGCGCTACGAACGGCTGCAGGAGGAGTTGTACAACAACAAAATCCGTCTCGACACGTCGCCACCCAGCGTGACCGTCTCTAAGCGCGGCAAAGGTGGGATCCACGTGACGACCGCCGACGACGTCGACCTCGACGACGACACCATCGCGAGCGTGCTCCGCGAACACGGGTACGTCAACGCCGACGTGACGGTCCGCGGCGACGTCACCATCGACGAACTCATCGACGCCATCATGGACAACCGCGTCTATCTGCCCTCGATGGTCGCCGTCAACAAGGCCGACCTGATCGACCGCGACTACCTGCCGACCGTCGAGGAGAACCTCCGCGAGGTCGGCGTCGACCCCGACGAGGCGGTCTTCATCAGCGCCGAGGCGGAGAAGGGCTTAGACGCCCTCAAAGAGAAGCTCTGGGAGACGCTTGGGCTCATTCGCGTGTATATGGACAAACCCGGTCGCGGCGTCGACTACGAGGAGCCGCTGGTGTTGATGGAAGGCGAGAACACCGTCGACGACGCCCTCAGGAAACTCGGCGGCACGCTCGACGAGCGGTTCCGCTTCGCCCGCGTGACCGGCCCGAGCGCCAAACACGACGAACAGCAGGTCGGCCGCGATCACGAGCTGCGGGACGAAGACATCCTGCGCGTCGTCGCGAGGAAGTGATTCCATCGTCGATCGCGACGGGGCCGAGAGTCGAGTCGGGCGTCGCACCCGAGCCATCTGACGCGTTCGCGAGTAACCGCGGTCCGGCATCCTTTTTCCGCCCGCGACCGTGCCCTCGCGTATGTCCGGAGTACTCGATCACACGATGGTCCGCGTCGAAGACCTCGAGGCGTCGCTCGATTGGTACACGACGCATCTGAACTACGAGGAGAAGGGTCGCTGGGAGGCCGACACCTTCACCAACGTCTACCTCGGCCCCGAGGACCTCCACGAGGAGGGCGCGATGCTCGAACTCACGTACAACCACGACGACCGGACCTACGAGATGGGCGACGCGTGGGGCCACATCGCGGTGCGCGTCCCCGAGGGCGAGCTCGAAGAACACTACCAGCAGCTGCTGGACGAGGGCGTCGAAGACTACCGCGACCCCGAGTCCTGCGGTGGCCGCTACGCCTTCGTGAAGGACCCCGACGGCCACGAGGTCGAGATCGTCCAGCGCGACCCGGAACTCCCCACGTGGGGACTCGATCACACGATGATCCGCGTCGAGGACGCCGACGAGGCGATCGGGTTCTGGACGCGGAAGTTCGAGTACGACTACGTCCGTCGCTGGGAGTCCGACAGTTTCGCGAACTACTTCATGAAGCCCGCCGGGGCCTCCGAGGCCGCGATGACCGTCGAACTCACCTACAACTACGACGGCCGCTCGTACACGCTGGGCGACTCGTGGGGCCACCTCTGCGTCCGCGCCGACGACCTCCACGACTACTGGGAGACGCTGATGGAACGCGAGGCCGAGGACTACCGCGATCCCGAGTCCTGTGACGACCGCTACGCCTTCACGACGGATCAGGACGGCCACGAGATCGAGATACTCGAACCGTCGAACTGATCGAACGGCCGAGCCGACGGCGGCGGATCGGGGACCGGGATCAGCCCGGGAGGCTCGTGAGCGCGCGCTCGACGGAGATGCGTCGAAAGCCCTGCGTTATCTCCTCGCCCCCTGACGTCGTTGACGGCGTCCGATACGCGGCCGAACCTCCTCCTGCGGACTCGAAGACCGCTCGGTACCACTCCTCTGCGGGCTGTCGGGGATGCCGGATGGAGAATTCGGCGTCGTCGAGGTCACCGTCCGGCGCGTAGGCGTAGCAGTGCTCGATCCGGCGCTCCGCGCTCCGCCGGGTGACGTCGTCGATCGCGGACGGTGGCGTCCGCGGTTCCCCGTCCGGCACGACGAGAATCGAGACCGCGCGGTCGGTAATGGCTCTGAGGAGCCGCTCGGCGTCCGCCTCGACGGACACGTTCTTGTGCGACGGGTAGACGTCGAGCATTCCGTAATCGGCCGGTTCCGCGGTGGTCTGGAACGTGTAGTAGTTCGGATACTCGAAGAAACCCTCCGCCGTCTCGCGAAGACGGTCGTAAAACGCCGTGACGCAGGACAGGAGGAACGCGCCCGCGCCCAATCCACCGGTCCCGGTCTCCGTTACGATCCCGACTCTATCCGTGACATCGATCGGCGGCAGTACCGCGTCCCGCGAGACCGGTCTCCCATCCGACCGATACCGGATATCCGGCCGATCGAGAGCCTCCGCAGTGTGCATAGATCGTATCACACCCGAATCGGAGTAAGTATTGGGTGCGGCGGATCTGCGTCTCCGAGCAACCGGAACGACAAGGGATTTATCCGTCAACTCCGTTCTCCCTCCTATGCCCGGCCTGCTCTCCGACGCGCTCGCGTGGGTCGTCATCCTGACGTTCGCCGTCGGAGCGCTCTCTGCGAAGCGAAACGATCGGTTCGCGCGGTACGTCACGGTCGCCGCGTGGGTCGGCTTCGCGGTCTTCTGGCTCCAGTTGGTCCCGCACTTCGCGTTCGTCCACAAGAGCTACGTCGAGGGGATCCTCTCGATCGCCGCGGTCCCCGCGTCGCTGTACACCGGCTACCTGCTCTGGGGCGGGCGCGACTCCCTGTTCGTGCTCTCGCGGGCGGTCGCGGCGATGGGGATCATCTACCTTCCCTTCGAAACCATTCCGGCGTTCGCGCTCTTCGGCCTGTCGCTCCCCGCCCCGCGCGGCGTGCTGATGGAAGTCGTCGCCGCCCAGACGGAGTTCCTCGTGAACGCGCTCGGTTACCACCCCGAGATGATCCACAGCGAGGAAGGCTTCTACAACACGTTCGTCTTTTGGGACGGCGACCACCGCCTGACGGTCGAAGTCGTCCTCGCGTGTACCGGTCTGGGAAGTATCGCCATCTTCGCCGGCCTCATCGCCGCCGTCGAGGCCCCGCTGCGCCGGAAGCTCCGCGCGCTGGCGATCGCCGTGCCGGTCATCTACGGGCTGAATCTGCTCCGGACGACGTTCATCACGATCGCCTTCGGGAAACAGTACATGCAGTGGTTCGTCGACGAAATCCTGCTGTTGTTCGGCTCGTCCGACCCGTACATGGTCTCGTTTTTCATCTCCGATCGGATCATCAGCCAGCTGCTCGCGGTCGTCGTCCTCATCGGGATCACCTACCTCGTCGTCCGCGAGCTGCCCGAGCTGCTGACGATCATCGAAGACGTGCTCTTCCTCGTCACCGGCGACGAGTACGATCTCGCGTCGGATCTCGGACTCGATCAGTCGCGGGCGTAGATCGGCTATCAGGCGCGTGAGTCGATACCCGCGCGCCACGAGTCATTCCGCGCCGAGTGCGTACACGTCTCCCGCCTGCGTGGCGACGACGACAACGCCGTTTGTCACAGTTGGTGCCGCCCGAATTCCTTGGAGCACGACGTCGGTATACGTCCGTTCGCGAGTTCGGAACGACCACAGCTCCGCTCCGTCGTCCAACGACAGCGCTCGCACCGTTCGGCCGTCGCCGAAATACACGGTGTTTCCGGCGATAATCGGGTCAGTCGCGTCCGAGATTCCGGCCTCCGTCCATCGGTGGGAACCAGTACTGTCGACGCTCACGAACCCCTCCTCGGTCGAAACGACCACTCTGCCGTCGGCGACGGCCACCGATCGACGAACCGGACCGGGCAGATCGAACGTCCACTCTTCGGAGCCGTCCTCGATATCGAGCGCGTAGAGGGTTCCAGCGCGAGTTCCGATCAGTACCCGCCCGTCCGCGACAGTCGGTGCGGCGGTCGTGTTGCCGTCGGTATCGACGGTCCAGCGTCGCTCGCCGGAAACGGCGTCGTAGGCAACGACGGAATCGCCGCCCGAACCGTAGACAGCCATTCTCTCGGCCACGGCCGGGGTCGAAGCGTACTCGTCGAGGTCGTGACGCCACCGCTCGGTTTCGTCGTGATCGAACGCCGCGACGGTCGTCGTCTCGTACCCCCCGCCGACGAACACGCCGTCTTCCGTCGTAGCTGGTGAGGTAGTCACATCCGCGTCGGTTACGCCGCGCCACTCGATCTCACCGCTGTCGGCGTCGACGGCCGTGAGTCCGCGGTCGACGTTCTCACCCCCGTTCCAGACGGTCACGTACGCAGTCCCGTCGTAGATCGCCGGGGTCGAGGCTCCGCTGTGGCCGACGTCGGTAGTCCAGTGACGGTCACCCGTGGACCGGTCCAGCCGAACGAGGTCGCCCGCGAAGGAGACGAACACCTGATCGGCGACGACGACCGGCTGGGAGTGTTCGTACCGAGACGGCGTTCGTCGCCAGTACGTCGTGACGTCCCCTGTCGGCCCGGTCGTCTCGATATGTCCCGTGTGTTCGGCCGAGCCCTGAAACTGCGGATTCGTCTTCCCCGTACCACCATCTTTCGGCAACTCGCAGTTCAGTACGGCCCCCGACGTTTCCGTCGCGGTGTGTGTGGCCGGGGCTCCCGACGTTGTGCCGGGGCCGTCGTTCTCGGAGCACCCCGCGAGCCCAACGAGTCCACCGCTGCCGAGGACCTTGAGGACGGACCGCCGGTTCATACACCGTTGGTCCGGTGTACACGATAAGTGTCTTCGGGGGAAGAAGTCGGTCGCGGTTCGAGTTAGACTTCGTTCTCTGCGAGCACGTCCTCGGGCGCGCCCCCGAGCGTCGCGAGCGCGTCGCGTTCGACGTGGTGGAGGTCGCCGGGGATAACCAGCAGGTGCAGCGGGTCGCCGAAGTCCCGTTCGGCCAGCGCGGAGAGGCGGTCGGCGGCGACGAGCGGATCCGGGCTCCCGGCGCGCGCGACGGCGACAGCGAGGACGTCTTCCCAGCCCGCCGCGAGCATCTCGCTTGCGACGTCGGCGGTCATATACTCGTCGCGGTCGGCCTTGATGTCGAGATAGACGGCGGTGTGGAGGCCGCGCTCGCGGTTTGCCTCGATCGAGTCGACGACGCTCGCCGGGACACCGTCGGCCCCGTGGGCGTACGGGAACGGGAGCGTGACCGCCTTTCCGAAGCGGTAGTTCTGGAGCCCCGTCAGACCGCTAGCGGCCGTCTGGGCGGTGACGCCGTGAACGACTCGGGTGTCGATGCCGCGCTCGATGGCGCGCAAGCGGAGGTCGACGTGAGTCGTCGAGATCATCGTATCGCCCGCGGTGAGGAAGGCGACGTGTGCCTCTTCGGCGGCGTCGAGGATGTCCTCGGGATGCTGTTCGACGCCCGCGCGGTCGCGGACCTCGATGTCGATGTCGTGGGCCGCGGAGAGTTCGTCGACGGTCGCACCGACGAGGTGGCTGGTGTACACTTCCGCGAACGCGCGGTCGGCGTCGGCGAGCGCCTCCCGCCCCTCGACGGTGATCGAGCGCTCGTCGTAGAGGCCGAGGCCGATGAAGGTGAGCATAGCCGTGGTGGGTCGCGGACGCGTATAAGCGGCGTGAAAGCGGGTCAGGAGGGTCGGTTACTGCTCTGGCGGTTCGTCGTCGAACAGACCGAGATCGTCGGCGACGGCGTCGGCCAGCGCGTCGGCGAGTATCGGATCCACCTGCGCGATCTCCTCGCCGTCGTGCCGGTGGTCGTTGTGCTGGTCGATCGAATCGCGAAGTTCGGACAGCGGGACTCGCGAGGTCGTCTCGCAGACCTCACAGACGATCGGAACCGTGGGTTCGTCGTCCGTCTCTTCCTCGGGCATACGCGACACTCACGCGACAGGTGTGAAAACTGATCCGGTTTCCGCGGCGTCGGTACGAGCGGTCACCGACGACTGCGACGACGCCACCACTGCCGCGAGGGCGGCGCGAGCACGAGCAACCACGCGCCGAACATCACGACGCCGCCGAGTTCGGGCAGTGCGAGCCCGGAGCCTGGTCGGATCCCCGCCGACCAGAGAATCCACCCCGCGAGGTGAACCACCGCGAGCGCGAGGCCAGCGCGTCCGGTCGTCGACGTTCGTCGTCGCCAGCCGTCGAGCGTCACCGTCGCCGTCGCGAGCAGGAAGAAGGCCATCGCGACGGGGATGTGCGGATCGGTTCCGGCGGGGAAGACGCCGACGAGCGCCATCGCGAGAAGCGACAGCACGTAACCGACCGCGAGCGTTCGCGAGTACGGGCGAAGCGCGAGCGCGTAGGCGAGGCCGATCACGGCACCGGCCACGAGGCCGCCGTTGAACAGCAGCGCGACGAAAGGCTCGGCCGCGACGCCGAGGTTCGAGAGGGCGCTCTCGGTCCACGAGAAGGTCGGCGAGAGAAGCGTCGCCGCCAGAATAGCCGAACTCGTGAAAATCGCTCCGACCGGTCCGGCGAGACGCGCGGCGGGCGAGGTTATGTCTCCGGCTGTCATCGAATCACTGCGAGAAACGGAATCGGTTCGCCTCGGTTACGCACCGACTTCCGCGCCGACGTACAGCACGACGACGAGGAACACCCAGACGACGTCGACGAAGTGCCAGTACATCGAGGCGGTGCTGACCGAGACGTGCCGTTCGGCGGAGTACTGCCCCAAGAGCGCCCGGACGAAGACGATGCCGAGAAGCACCGCGCCGAGGCTGACGTGCAGTCCGTGCAGGCCCGTGAGGCCGAAGAACGCCGAGGCGAAGAAGCCCGAAGTGAGCGTAAAGTCGTAGTGGACGATGAACTCGTAGTACTCGTAGACCTGCCCGCCGATGAAGATGACGCCCAAGAGCAGCGTCACGGCGAGGCCGCCGAGGAACTTCCCGCGGTCGTCGTTGCGGATGCCGACGTGCGCGTAGTGCAGCGTGATCGACGAGATGATCAGGATGAGCGTGTTGCCGATGACGAGCGACGTCGTCAGGTCCGGCACGCCGGTCAACATCGATCCCCATTCGCCAGCGCGGATGTAGAAGTAGTAGCCGAACAGCGCGCCGAACGTCGCGAGTTCGGAGCCGAGGAACGCGAGCATCCCCCAGCGGAGCTTGTTCGCGCTCTTGGCGTCGGCGTCGCGCTCCCAGAACTTGATCACGAAGGCGTGATACACCCAGCCGTACAGCCCGACGAGGAACAGTCCGACCGTCGCGACCAGCGCTGCCGGTCCGGCGACGGAGCTAACGATCGCGCTGTCGCCGCGGCCGAGAATGTACAGCGCGGCGGCGATGTAGATGCCCGCAGCGCCGGCGGCGGTGACGAACGGCCACCAACTCGCCTCACCGAACCCACGGGGCCAGTCCTCCACGGCGGGGAGGTGGTGTCCGTGGTCGTCGTGTGCTTCTTCGGTACCCATAGACGTGGGTTTCGATCCGACGACTAAAAAGCCTCCCAAACGGCGCGGCCGACGCGCGCGGTCGGCGATCGAGAGATCGCCCGACCGGCGACCGGCGACGGCACCGACCGCGCCCGTAGACGGTGGCGTCAGTCGGCGACCCACTGTCGAAAGACGGCGTCAGTCGGCGTTCGACAGCGACGCGTGATACGGCCCCGTCGCGATGGCGCGCCGCAGTTCGTCGAGAGACTCGCGGTTGCCGCTGGCGCTCATCTCGGAGACGACCGCGAACACCTCTTGGCGGGAGATCTTCACGCCGGTCGAAGAAAGGGCGTCCTCCGGCCGCGAAAGCAGTTCCCGGAGCGTCCCGACCGCGAGCAGGAACGGAATCGCCCACGCTTCGAGCGTGTTGCCGTCCCGAAGCGGTACCGTCTCCAAGTACGTCTGGGCGTCGTCGAGGAACGACCCGGCGAATTCGGCGGTGCGGCGGACGACCGAAGCGGCCTCGTCTTCGTGCTCCTCGTCGATGACCGCGTCCTGCGGGACGCCCGCGTCCCGCAGCCACTCGGCTGGGAGATAGACGTTGTCCTCGGCGGTGTAGTCGTCGTAGACGTCCTTCGAGATGTTGACGAGCTGAAGGAGCAGTCCGAACTCCTCGGCGGTGTCGTACAGCCGACGGCGGCGGTCGGCGGCGACATCGTGTCGCGTCACGAGGTTCGTGATGAGATTACCGACCGTTCCGGCGGCGTAGTAGCAGTACTCTTCTAACTCTCCTCGAGTCTGGATCCGGAGGCCGCCGTCGTCCTCGTAGCGCTCGACGAACTCGGCCATCCCCTGCACGAGCTCTCTGGCCGGCGGAACGATGGCTTGCTGGACGTCCTCGGGGAGACTCCCGAACGTTCGGAGCACTCTGGGGGAGTCGCGAACGACCGCCCAGTCTTCGGTCATCGCCTCCTCGTCGGGGAGGTACGGTTCGACCGAGGAAACGAACTCCGCGGCGTCCGTCTCGTCGTCGGGTGCGAGGACGGTGTCGTAGGTTCGGAGGAGGTCGGCCTGTTCTTCGGGAGGGATGTGCGAGGCGTCTTCGACGGTGTCCGCGATCCGGCAGACGAGGTATCCGAGACAGATGTACGAGGACATCGGTTCGTCGAGCACGTCCACCGTGAGCGCGAAGGTGCGAGAGACCCCTTGCACCGACTTGTGACACCACTCCAGGTCGGCTTTATCGACTCGGGGGCGTTCATCCTGCTGAGACATTCGGAGTGTCAGGGCTTACGGAGGGCGGGATTAAAAGCTTCGTGGGGTGACGATGGAGTACACACTGTCACGCCTCCGTGCGTGAATTTATAACCGAAGACGCGGCCAGCGCCCCCGTGACGTAACGAGAACCCCGCGTCGGGTTGCAGTTGCTCGGCACGTCGACGCGGGTGAGCGAGTGATGTCGTCTGCCGCTCAGCGCGGCGCAGTGGCGTCTCACTCCCGCGTGTGCCGACTGTTCGCCCCCTTGCTCGAAACGGTTGTCTCCCGTCAGCAACGTCTCTCGTCGCTCTCGACACTCTCGCCCATCATCGTCGGCAACGCCTCGCACCCGCCGTCGGCAACGCCTCGCATCAATCGGTGACCTCGTGACCATCGATCGTCGGGTGCCGTCCCCTCAGTCGTCCCGCTCGCGCCCGTCCAACCGCTCGGTGAGCCACGCGTAGTGCGATTCGACGCCGTCGACGCCGACCTCGGTAAGTCGGTAGACGTCGTGAATCCCCTCCGTTTCACACGCAATGAGCCCGCGGTCGACGAGCGCATCGAGACTCCCGTAGAACGACTGCGGATCGATCCGCACCCCGTAGTGTCGTTCGAGCGCCGTCTTGAGCTTCTGCCCGCGGAGCGACCCCGCCTCGTAGAGCAGCGCGCACAGGTCCCGTCGCCGACCGCTCTGGAGCCACTGCGACATCGGTCGAAGATTGGACTGCGCTGTGACATCGTTTTCGCTTCGTCGCTCGCGCGATCGCTCGTTCCGCCGACCGCAACGTGGAATATCCCACCAACCGCAGCGCGGAATCGGTAGCTTCGACTTCCCTGATCTCGAAATCGGCGTATGACCGACCACGAGGCGACCGCGAACGGGATCACCGCGCGGTACCGCGAGACCGACGCCGAGCGACTGCTCACGTTCGAGACCGACGGCAAGACGGCAGCGATCGCGCAGAACGTCGACGGCTACGCGATGCTGAAGGTCCGTCCGAGCGCCGACGGCGACGAACTCGAACGCTACTACGGATTCGATATGGCCCTCGACCACGCCGCGGAGTTGCTCGGCGTCTCCCCGCACGACCTGCCGATTCCGGACGTCGCCGCCGATATGGGGATGTAGTCCCGGGCGGACTACAGTATAGTAGCGTCGCCGCCGGCCCGCGACAGCGTTCCAACCCGCCTGTGAGGACGTCGCTCAATCGCGCCGCCAGTAGAACCGCGGTCCGAGAACGAGGTACGCGAGCGATAGGAACAGCAGCCCGAAGGCGAAGCCCTCGCCGATCGACCCGACGAGTCGCTCGCCCACCCGGCCGCCGAGGAGGATCGCCGCCGCTTGGACGACGCCCATCACCAGCGCGTCTTGGGCGTGGAGATCGGGGTACGTGATCGGGGCGAGCATCAGTGCGGTGAGTAGATACACCAGCGGGACCAACACGATCGGACTCGTGAAGCCCGCCAGCACGGACGCGCCGATGATCGTCGCCGCGAGCGTCGTCTGGACGCCCTCGGTCTCGGCGGCGTCGCTGTCGTAGGCGGTATAGAGCCCGAGCCGGGTCACCGCGGCGGCGACGAAGAGCGCCCCGCCCGCGATCGCGGTGGCCCCCGACGCTCCGGTGAGCCCCCACGTCTCGGCGGCGGCCATCGCCACCAAGAGCGCGGGTGCGACGCCGAAGGAGGCCACGTCGGCGAGGGAGTCGAGGTACGGCCCGACGTCGGTCCCGCCGCGCCTGCGCGCTACGACGCCGTCGAGCGCGTCCGCGATGGCGGCCAAGAGGAGAATTCGCGCGGCGAGTTCGATATCGACGGTGGCGACGACGGCGGCGACGAATCCGAGGGCGGCGTTCGAGACGGTCACCGCATCCGCGAGGCCGACGCGACCGACGAACCGCGGCTTCATATCACGCCGCACTCGGAGGACGGGTTTACCTCTTTACATCCGGGTCGGTGATGGGCGGGTCAATCTACACTCAGCGCGGCGGTCGGTAGACCGGGTCACATTTAGCCCTCGCCCTTCGAACGCCGAGTATGACAGGGCAGCGAGTCTCGGGGAACGGACGAGTCTCACGCCGCCGGTTTCTCGGTGGATTCGGCGCGGCGGCGACGACGGGACTCGCGGGTTGTTCGGATTCGAGCGCCGAGAGCGACGACTACGATATCGGGATGACCGCCTCCGCGTTCACGCCGTCGGAGTTCACGGTCGAAGTCGGCGAGACGGTCGTCTGGCAGAACACGAGTTCGCGCGGACACACCGTCACGGCCTACGACTCCGGGATTCCGGACGATGCCGAGTTCTTCGCCACGGGCGGCTACAACTCGACCGAAGAGGCCAGAGAGGCCTTCCGATCGGAGTTCGGCGGCTCGATCGACAGCGGCGCGACGTGGTCGCACACGTTCGAGGTTCCGGGCGAGTACGAGTACTTCTGCATCCCGCACGAACAGGGCGGAATGATCGGGACGATCGTCGTCGAGGAGTAGGCGGACACCATCGCCGTCGAGGAGTAGGCGGACACCATCGCCGTCGAGGGAGAGGCGAGCATTGTCGTCGAGAATGGGAGCTGCGGCTGATTTCCGAACGGCGGATACGTCGACGAGCCGCGGCTCGTCGGTCACAGGACTGAAAAATCGGGGCGTCTGCAGGTCGTTCGCGAACCGAATCAGGCGTCGTCGACCGCGACGTCTTCCTCGTCGACGTCGACGGCGGCTTCTTCCTCGGCGGCGACCTCCTCGGGTCGCGCTTCGAGGGTGAGCTTCTGGACCTCGACGCGGCGGAGCGGGTAGATCGTCTTCGCTTCGCCGTAGATCGCCGAGGAGAGCCGTCCCTCGATGACGCTGTCGACGAGCTCGTCGAAGGTCCGCTCGGCGGCGGCCTCCTCGACGAGGTCGATCATCACGCGTCGGATCGCCTTTTCCTGACTGCGGTCGGCCTTCTTAGTCGTGAACGCGACGGGCTGGAGCTGGACGCGGTAATCGTCAGTCGTCAGCACCGTGATCGCGACGTCGACTTTCGAGGCCCCGCGGCGGACGAGGCTGCGCACGTAGTCGCGCGCGAGCTCGTGCTTGACGAACTCGGTGTAGGCCGCGTCGCTGGTGACCTCGTTCACCTTGAAGGTGAGCTTCGTGTTGTTCTCGCCCTGGTCGCCGGTGATGTCGCCGAGGGTGACCTCGACGGTACGGCCGTCGACCTTCTCGGGCTCGTCCGCGAAGGTCGAGCCGAGTTCGGTTCGGTCGAACTGTTCCGGTGCGATGAGCGTGTACCATCGCTTTCCGCGCTTCTGCTTCGAAACTGATCGTTCACTCATAGTTTGTGTGTCGTGTCGACGATGGCGTCGGCCACCGTCAGGTTGACCACGGTGTCGTCCACCGTGGACTGGAGCCCGCCGGTCGTCTCGCGTTCGATGCGCGTGAGGAGCGTGTCGCCCTCGACGCGCATCCGCATCGAGTCGGTGTTGTCCGGACGGAGCGCCGCCGCCACCGTCTCGGCGTCGGCGTGAGTCGTCCGCAGGCGGGCGGTCCGCGACCCGCACTCGCGGGTCGCGTCCGCAGTCGTCTGTGTGTCTGTGCCGTCGGTCATCGAACCGCCTCCCTGATCGCAGCGATGACGTCTGCCTCCTCCGCAGCGGGATCGAAGCGCGCGATCGCACGCGTCCCGTTGCCCGTCCAGTCTGCGGCGTCGCTTCCGAATTCGGACGCGAGCGCGCTGGCGGCCGCGGCCGCGCCCGAGTCG
Organism: Halobellus sp. LT62; assembly: GCF_037031285.1. NCBI lineage: Archaea > Methanobacteriati > Methanobacteriota > Halobacteria > Halobacteriales > Haloferacaceae > Halobellus > Halobellus salinisoli. Next base: position 816,673 of record NZ_JAYEZO010000001.1, on the reverse strand, counting down.
ATCGCCGAGACCGCCGCGACGCCGTCGCCGAGGGCGACGACGAGCGGCTCCGGCGAGCGGAAATCGCGAGCGAGCCGAGCGACCGTCTGCAGGCGGGCGGCGACCGCGCTGTCGGACGCACTCTCGGATTCGGCCCGGACGTCGCTCCGAACGGCGAAGACACCGTCGTAGCGGGCGATGTGCGCGTCGTGGAGCGCCCGGTGGACCGCCGTCCCGTGCGTGCGCCACGCGTCGACGGCGGCGTCGCGGCCGCGGTGTCCGATCGCGAGCGCGACGCCGACGCCGGGGCGCTCCCCCGCAACGGCGTTCAGCACGTCGGCGAAGCCGCCGAGCGTCGCCGTCGGGGCCTCGGGTGTCGCGTACGGGCGCAGCACCCGTTCGACCGCGGTCGCGGCGCGCGGCGTGGCGGCGTCGTCGCCGGCGACAGCGAGCGCGACGAGCGAGGCGATCGATCGCCGCGTCTCCTCGTCGTGAGCGCTCTCGTCGTCGACGCCGTCAAACACCGCCGCTAGTTCGGCCGCAACGGCGTCTCCGTCGCCGGAGAACGGCGCGTGCACGAGCGTCGAGTGCGTTAGCCCGTCGACGACGTCGTCGACGGGAACTGCGACGCCGGAGCGTCGAACGAGCGCGCCCGAGTCGACTGCCGACTCGACGAGCGCGCCGGCAGTCGACGCCGGGTGGTCGCCCGCGGCGACGACGCCTGCGAGCGCGAGCGTCGGGTCGACGTCGAGACCGGGGCTCGGATCACCGATATCGTTCGGGACGTCGCGACCGAGCGTCCGCGCGATTTCGTACGCGCGGAGACTCGCGGGCTCGCCGTCGGGTGCGATTGTCACGTCCGCGTTCGGGAGCGTCGATCCGACCGCCGCCAAGACGCCGTCGTCGGCAGCGGGCGCGTCGGCCCCGAGCGAGGCGACGCGCACGTGAAACGGCACGTCGACGCTCCGGAGCCCCCGTGCGAGCAGCCCCGCGGCCGAAAGCGAATCGCCGTCGGCCGCTGAGACGACGCGGACGAACGAGGCCCTCGCGAGCGCGTCCGCTGCGCTCTCGGTGGGGGCGTTCGCGTCCGCGGCGGTGTCGGATCGGGATGCCATCTGTGCGTGTGGGAGTTACGCTTCGAGGAGTTTGACCGCGACGTCGAAGGTGTACGTGAAGTCCTCGTCGAGCTCGTCGCCCCGGTAGTAGTCCGCGAGGCGACGGATCTTCGACTCGGTGTTCTGCAGGGCGCGCTTGTTCTGCATGTCCTGCCCGTTCTCGTTGACGTGGCGGCGGAGGCGCACGGCGCGCTCCATCAGGTTCCGGAGGTCTTCGGGGATCTCCGGGGCCGCGTCGTTCTCGTCGAGGATCGCGGTGACCTTCTTGCCGGTCGCGAGCTTGACGTCGGGGACGGGAACTCCCTTGACGCCCTCGTCGCGCAGCTTCAGGCCGATCTGGCTCGGGTCGTAGCCCTGCTCTGCGAGCTCGACGACGCGCGCTTCGATATCGTCTGCTTCGACGTCACTCCACTCCGGGGGTTCGTCTGCCACCGGCTTGTCCGAACCGGACGAGCCGCGGCGGCGGGTGTGCATTCGTGCCATTGGTATCAGATTGGAACGGCACAGACCGCAGAATACGCGATGTGATGCAGCCGAGCGTGTCGGCGACATCGCACTTCCGCAATCCCAAGCCGCGCGAGCGCGGCGAGTCAGATTTGCGGCCGTGCTGTTCCCGTCTGTACCCATCCGCGTGGTCGACAAAAGGATTCCGACCTGCAGGCGACATTCGGCAAGTCGAAGCCCTTAAGACCGAAAGCGGAATACTGCAGATTGCGAACGAGGGCTCGTAGATCAGGGGTAGATCACTCCCTTGGCATGGGAGAGGCCGCGGGTTCAAATCCCGCCGAGTCCACTCGCTTTCTTCGGTCACTTCGCTCCCTCAGTCGCTCGTGTCCTCGGCGTAGTCCCCCTCGCTCGTTGCACTCGCTCGCGGGACTCCCACCGAGTGCATAAACGAGCGGAGCTTTACGAAGCGAGTGAATAGCGAGTCGAGGCCGAACGCCGTGAGGCCGTGGGTTTGAAGCCCTACCAGCGCAGCGCCGAGCGGAGCGAGCGACCGTCTGGTTCCGGGTTCAAATCCGTCGAGTCCATATCGCATCTCCTTCATCAACAGTCCACAGACGGCGTAACGGCTGCGACCGTTGTGGCGTCCAAGGCCGGACAGTTATTTCACCTCAGGAGGCTCCTTCGGATAGCGAGGATTTCTGAACTGGAAACGTCGACACATAGGGGAGATCGGTTACAGTCCCGCCTCGGTCGTCTCGTCGACTCGCACCCAGCCGTCGCTGCGGACGGTGACGCGGTACTCGTCGTATCGGAACTCGACACTGCCGGATCCCTCTTCGGAGCCGGTGGTCGTCCCGGGGTTGAAGAGGGTGCGCTCGATCGCCGCGACATCGATAGTCTCGTACAGCGTCGGCGACTCCACCGCCTTCGGTTCGACGTCCATCGCCTCCGCGATCGCGTAGACGATCGCGGTCGTGAGCTCGCCGTCTCGTTCGGAGTCGTAGTGTCGCTGGGTGATCTGCCGCCAGCGCATCGTCGGCGTGGCGTTCGTGTCGTCGGTGGATTCGGCTCCGCTGTCAGTGTGTTTCGTCATCGATTTCTTCCCGTTCAGTCGTCTCGCCGCGGTCCATCTCACGCCGGGCGTGCGTCTCTTGGGCGGCGTCGAGGCTCGCGCCCATTCCCTCGAGCGCCGCGAGGACCTGCCCGGCGTTCTCGGCGGCCGTGATCGTCCCGGTCGCCTCGTCGAACGCGATGATCCCCTCGTCGACCAACTTGGGGACGTGCGCGTGATACAGCGCGACGTACACCCGATCGCACTCGTGATCGTCGACCGCGCGCTCGGCGGTCTCGGCCTCCCACGCCGCGACCTTCGTCGCCAGCGCGGTCAGCGACCACTCGGTGTCCTCCAACAGCGTATAGCAGAGGTAGCGACGCCGCGGGTGCGCGAGCGCCTCGTACACGTGATCCAATCCGAAAACCCGCTCCGGCGGGGGTCCTCTCCCCCGTGCGTAGTCCGTCGGTTCGGCACCGACATCGACGTCTTCAGCACAATCTGACCCATCAGACATAGTGTACACTGGAACGCGCGGCAGGGTCTTAACTACAGTTATTAATTACTTGGAAATATCGAGCCATATTTGGTTACAGTCGCCGCTGACACCCCGGCGCAAGGTGCTGGCGTCTCCCGCTTCACTCCTCGCCCACCGCGTTCTCGACGATATCGATTTCCTCATCCCTGCACGTAGCGCGCGAGATCGTCGGCGACGTCGTCGGGATCGGGCAGCGTTATCGCCTTCAGTCGATCCACCAGCGAGTTCGTCTTCGTCGCGGTCTCGCGTAAGCCCGTGAAGCCGCCCGCCTCCTCGACGGCGACCCGACGCCGCGCCCATCACCGACAATCGCTCCACAAGACGTTTTTCACCCCTCCACGAAAGCCGAGAGGATGCCCGATCTGACCCGCCGCCGAGCCCTCCTCGCGGCCGCGTCGGGGGTCGCCGCACTGGCCGGCTGTTCCGGCGAAAGCGACCGCCCGACCATCGACCCTCCCAGAGACGACGAAACGCTCGACGACTACGAGGCGCGACACGTGCGCAACGAGAACGGAGACGTGCTGTTCAGCCGGCGCGAGGAGCTCCCGACGGTGACCGACGACGAGCGGAGCCGGTACGCCCGGTCCGCCCGCAGCGTCGTCGTCAGCGACGAGGACCTCGAAGCGCTCACCTTCAACGACGTCCCCGAGGCCGAACGCCTCCGCGGGTTCGCCGCCGAGACCGACTTCGAGTCGGCGTCGATCTACCTCTTCGCGATGCCCGTGGAGGCCTGCTACGAGCTCCGCCTCCGGTCGGCGAGCGTAGAGTGGGACGAGTTGGAGTCCGACGACCTCCACCCGCACGCGGACTTCTGTCGGACCACCCGCCCCGCCGACGTCGAGTGCGGGGCCGACGAGACCCACACAGCCGGGTTCGCGATCCGACTCCCCGTGGCGGCCGAGGAATCGTCCGGAAGCGGGAGCGGGATGTCGAGCTCCTGCGGGCCGACGCGGCGCGGCGACCCCTTCGATCCGACGGTGACGCCCGCCGAGGGAGGTGCCGGAGAGTGACCTCCCGTCGCCGGTTCCTCGCCGGGCTCGCGAGCGTCGGCGTCGCCGGACTGGCCGGCTGTTCGGGCCTGCCGTTCGTCGAGGGCGACGACGAGCGCGAGTACGTGGAGCTCCCGCGCGACGCCGCCGGATCGATCGAGTGGCCCGATTCGCCGTTCCCCGTCGCGGTCCCGCCGACGCTCGCGGATTCTCACCGCGAGCGCGCCGAGACGTTGCTCGCGAGTGTGCCGACCGACCCGTCGGTGCCCAACGGCGCGATCGCCGAGGAGCTCCGAACCGACCGCGAACGTACCGCCGAGCGACTCGACGAGGCGGCGGACGACCCGTGGCCGACCGACAGACTCGAAACGTGGCGGGGGCGGCGACACGAGGCCGCGACCGTCCTCGGCGCGTACCGCGCGGCGACCGGCGAGGACGACGCGGAAGAGGTCGAGACACAGCGCCGGAGCGTACGCGACGCGTTCGGGTCGCTCGCGGCCGACCACGAGTACCGCGCGTCGTCGCCGCTGGAGGCGGTGCTCGCGCACGAACCGATCGAGGCGCTGCTCGCGGACTGCCGCGGTCGAACGCGTCCGAACCCGGCGTACCCTGACGACCCGGTCGCCCATCCCTTCCGCGCCGGTGACGCCGTCGGACGCGTCGAACTCGCTCGCGCGACGCTCGCGGACGCCGCACGCGTACGGTCGGTCTATCTGACCGAGCGCGACGACCCGCCCTCGCGGTGGACGGCGCTGATCGACGCCTCGGACCGCCTCGGACTGGCGGTCTCCCGCGCCCGCTCGACCGTCCGCGACTTCCTCGACGTCTACGAGCCGCCGTTCGAGGCCGACCTCGACGGAACGCCGGCCACAGCGCTCTTTCGGCGGGCCAGCGGGCAGGTCAGCGCCTCGGCCGACGAGTACGAAGAGCGCCGGGACGACGGCGACTACGCGACCGCCGTGATCGAGGCCGGACAGGCGCTGGCCGCCGTCGAGGCGCTCCGGGCGGCGATCGAAGGGATCCGCGGCGACGGCTATCAGGACCCGGTGTCGGTCGAGTCTGTGCGGGAAACCGCCGACCGGGCCAGAGACGCGATCGACGCCATCGACGAGAGCGACGACGTGCGATTGGCGGCTCGACTCGCCCGCCCCGCGCTCGAGACGTTCGAGTACCTCCCCGAATACATCGAGGACGGCTACGTCGACGCGGCCCGCGCGCAGGGTGACCTCGCGTGGGCCGAACTCTACGCTCGCGCCGTCCCCCCGGCGACCGCGTTCGTGATCGAGCGAATGGAGTGACCCCCGATCGGATCAGTCTCGGTATCGCGTGATCGCGTAGCCGAGAAGCGGGATGAGAAGCAGCGCACCCACGACCGCCGCGACGGTCAGGTCGGCGTTCGCCCCCGACATCGCCGCGGCCGCGGTTTCGGTGTGCTCGTGTCCCTCGTGGAGCAGCACGGTCATACGCCGGGCTTCGGCGACGGCGTAGAAGTCGCTTGCGAAGGCGTCCGGCGCGTCGGGTCGATCTCGAACCTACGCCGAATCGACGGCGTCGTCGACGAACAGCGTGACCCGCTCGCCGGGCGTCAGATCGTCGACGAGCAGTCCGAACTCGTCGCGCCCCGCGAACGAGCGGACGCGGGGAGCGGGAGCCTCCTCGTCGGTTCGTTCACAGACGAGTTCGATCGTGCCGGTGTCGTCGGCGTGGAGTTCGAAGGTCCGCATAACGAGGAGTACGGCGGCTCCGGGCATATAGTCGCGTTTGCAACTGACCGCTCATCCGATCGCACGCTCTCGTGCGATCGAGGCGTCTCGCTCACTCGTCCATATAAATCGGCGCGGGCGCGTCGCCCGGTCCCGGCGGGTCGATGTCGTCGCGCTCAACGAGGTGAAGCTGCAGTTCGCCGGCCTTGAGCCACTGGGCCGGTTCCGCGAACGCCGGCGTCGGAATCCGCTCCATCCCGAAGACCGACTCGTAGAAGTCGGTCGACTCCTCAAGGTCCGCCGCGACGATACTGACGTGACTGAACCACGGTAGCGTGACCCACGAGGGATGCCGATAAAACGGTTGGTGTCGCCGCTGAGCGGTCGCGCGAGTTGGACACTATCACGAATCGACGCACGACGCCGACGTAGCGCCGAGTGACACTCACAACCCGTTCAGCGCCGGACGACACTCACAACCCGACTCACGATCCTCGCAGGATGCCACCCGTACGTCCACGCCGCGCACGCGAGCAGCATAATCGCGATCCCGTACAGTTGCACCGTCGCGAACGTGAAGACCGCTGTGGCGACGACCTCGACGACGTCCGGCACGCCGAGGGCGGCCACCTCGTCGACGATCGCGCCCGGGGGGCTGTTGGCGAACATCACCGCCCCGCCCGCGAGAAAGAGGAGTCGTCCGGGACCCTCCCAGACGTACCACAGCGGGATCATCGGGAAGAAGAGAAAGACCAGATACCACTGCAGCGCCGGAAAGACCGTGACGGTCACGACGAGCGTCGCGAAGATCGCGATCAGGCGCGCCTGCAGCGTCTCCACGCGGCGGTAGAAGACGGCGAGCACGCCGGCGCAGACAAAAAGCGTGAGCGGTAACAACGCCTCGGCGGGGGCGTCCGGGAAGAGTCCCCAGAGCACGTGCGACAGCGGCCGCTGAACCGTCACGTAGTAGGTGCTGTCGATCGGATACCCGCCGACGAAATCCGCCGTCTCCGAGCGGTTCGGGACGACCTCGGTGAAGAACGTGACCGTCGGCCCCCAGCCGTAGGCGAGGGCCCCGGCCGCGACCCCACCGAGACCGACTGCGGTCGCGCTCGCGATCGAGCGCCACGACCGAGTTCTGAGGAGCCACGCGCCCACGACCGCCGGAAAGAGCTTGAACAGCGCCGCGAGCCCGAACGCCGCGCCGCCCCACCCGGGCCGGTCGCCGTCGAGCGCGAGAAAGCCCGCGACGAAGGCGAGCGCGACGAGCAGGTTGATGTTCCCGTAATACATCGTCCCGAAGGTGAACGGCGAGAGGAGCACGACGCCGACGATCAGGGCCGCGTCGAGCCAGCCGAGACGGTGACTGACCCGATCGACGAAGCGGACGATGGCGGCGGCGACGGCCACCCCCGCGAGGGCGTTCAGCGCGACGATCGCCCAGTAGCCGTCCATCCACTCGAGGAACGTGAACGGGTAGTAGGCGCTGACCGTGATCGGCGGGTAGAGATAGACCGCCCACTCGCCCAACTCCGGCGGGGCGACCGCGTAGAACGACTGCCCCTCGCGGGCCAGTTTCGCCGCGTACCGGTACGTCCGGATGTTCGCACCGAGGTTGCTGCCGGGGCTCCAACCCAAGCCGAGGACGTCGGGGTTGAAGTTTCGCTCGTATGAGGCGGCACCCCAGAGGATCGCGAACAAGAGCACCGCGCGAACGGATGTGGAGGAGCGTCCGATGCGCGGCCGACGGAGGAAGTCGGACACAGAACCAAGGAGGGCGTCCGAAAGAAAGTCGGGGAGGGAGTCGGGACGGTGGACCATCGATCGGAGTGTCGAGAGGCGGGGACGAAGATGTTTCGCTCCGCGGAGCCCTCGTTCGTCGGTGGCGCGTCGACGTAAGGAGCCCCGTCGGTATCAGGACAACCGCTCGGCGGCGAGATCAGCGCCCGCTCGCAGCGCCGCCAGTTTCTTCCACGCGACGCTCGGATGCACCGCGTTCGCGCCCTCGACGACCGTCTCGAAGCCGCAGTCGGCACCGGCGACGATCCGGTCGGGGTCTCCCACCGCGTCGGCGAATCGCTCGATGCGGTCGGCGACGACCTCGGGGTGTTCGACGACGTTCGTCTTCACGTCGATGACGCCCGGGATCAGCCGCCAGTCATCGGGGAGGGGATGCTCCTCGAACGTCCGGTACTCGTGTTGGTGCCGCGGGTTCGCGCCCTCGACGACCAGCCCGCCGACGTCGGCCTCGTAGAACGCGTCGATCACCGCGTCGAGCGCGACGTCGTGGTGATGGGGTCCCTCGTAGTTGCCCCAACAGCCGTGCAGGCGGATCTGTTCGGAGGGGACCCCCGAAACGGCCTCGTTCAGGGCTTCGATATGCGTGCGCACCCGGTCGCGGAAGTCGTCGACGGAGTCGTCCTTGTACGTGAGCGTAAAGCCCGCCAGCAGGTCCGGCGCGTCGATCTGGAGGATCGCCCCCGTCTCGGCGATCAGTTCGTACTCCGTCGCGAGCGCCGCCGCGAGGTCGAAGAGGTACTCCTCGTCGGAGTCGTGGTACGCAGTCTCCGTAAAGCGGAGGACAGCCCCCGGCGAGGGTGCGGTGTGAAAGCGCGCGGGGAACTCGACGCCCTCGGCGGCGACCGCGTCGTCGAACCGGGCCAGATCGCGTTCGAGATCTTCCTCGCCGACGTACTCGATCGGCCCCCGTGCGACCGGGCCGCCGATGTTCTCGGTCGTGCCGAGCAGTTCCTCGCCGTAGTCGGGGACGTCGTCGAGGTCCGAGGGCCACTCGCGCTCGACGGTTCCCTCGCCGAAGCCCGCGAGGCGGTTGGTGACGTCGACCGAGTAGGCGATGCGGCTCTGTTCGCCGTCGTTGGCGACGTCGATGCCGACGTCAGCCTGCCGGCGCACGACTTCCCGGATCGACTCCTCGACCGCGGCCTCGAACGCCTCCCCGCGGGCGTCCGAGTCGGTCAAGAGCGAACGCAGTCGATCCGAACGGGGCAGGCTTCCGACGTGGGTGGTGCGGATCGCGGGCGGTGACATAGATCGTTTCTGTCGGGGCGGCCACAAAGAGATGTCGGGGGCGAGCCGCTGGCCAGCGAGGCGGCGTGGCGCTTGCGCGGAGCGGAGTGTCGCTTGCGCGGAGCGGAGTGTCGCTTGCGCGGAGCGGAGTGTCGCTTGCGCGGAGCGGAGTGTCGCTTGCGCGGAGCGGAGTGTCGCTTGCGCGGAGCGGAGTGTCGCTTGCGCGGGACGGAGTGACGCTCTCGGCGCAGAGTACCGTTTATATCGGGGGAGCGAATTGTGCGGAACGTATGTCCGAAGGAGACTTCGAGGGGTACGGCGGACGGCACGTCCCCGAACCGCTCAGCGGACCGCTCGAACAGTTGGCGACCGCCTACGACGACATCAAGGCGACCGAGGAGTTCCGGACCGAACTGGAGCAGTTACTCGAAGACTACGCCGGACGACCGACGTCGCTGTACCACGCCGAGGGCCTGAGCGAGCGCTACGGCGCAGACATCTACCTCAAGCGCGAGGACCTCCTGCACGGCGGCGCGCACAAGATCAACAACGCGCTCGGGCAGGCGCTGTTGGCGAAGAAGGCCGGAAAATCGCGGCTCATCGCCGAGACGGGCGCGGGCCAGCACGGCACGGCGACCGCGATGGTCGGCGCGCTCCTCGATCTCGACACGGAGATCTACATGGGCAAAAAGGACGTCGAGCGCCAGAAGATGAACGTCTTCAGGATGCGCCTGATGGGTGCGACGGTCAACGAGGTGACCCGCGGCGGATCGGGGCTGTCGGACGCCGTCGACGCCGCGCTCGAAGACTTCGCGGAGAACATCGACGACACGCATTACCTCGTCGGCTCCGTCGTCGGTCCCGACCCCTTCCCGCGGATGGTCAGAGACTTCCAAGCCGTCATCGGCGAGGAGGCGCGCGAGCAGTTCCGAGAGCGAACCGGAACCCTCCCCGACGCGGCGGTCGCCTGCGTCGGCGGCGGCAGCAACGCGATGGGGCTGTTCCACGCCTTCCGCGACGACGACGTGGCGTTTTACGGGGCAGAGGGCGGCGGCGAGGGCGCGGGCTCGAAGCGTCACGCCGCCCCGCTGGCGGACGGCGCGGACGGGACGATCCACGGGATGAAAACGCGCGTCATCGACGACGACGTCGAGGTACACTCCGTCTCCGCCGGGCTGGACTACCCGGGCGTCGGCCCCGAGCACGCGATGTTCCGCGCGGTCGGCCGCTGTGACTACCGAGCCGTCGACGACGAGGCCGCGAAGGCCGCGTTCCGGGAACTCTCCGAGGAGGAGGGGATCATCCCCGCGCTCGAATCCAGCCACGCGATCGCGCTCGCGAGGGATCTCGCCGACGAGCACGACTCCATCCTCGTGAACCTCAGCGGCCGCGGCGACAAGGATATGGAGCAGGCCGCGGAGCTGTTCGATCTGGCCTGAGACGACGGGTCGATCTGACGGGCCGATCCGCCCTGAGACAGTGGGCCGATCCGCCCTGAGACGACCTCGGTACCGCCTCCGTTCCCTCCCGTTCGTCTGACGTCCGTCTTCCACTCGGCCGACTCACTCCGCAAACGCTAATTCGGTCGGCGTGGTAGCCGCCGTCGAAGGGTATGTGTCGGGAGTTGAAGCGAGAGCCGGCGTGGGTGGCGGCGATCCGGCTGGCGCTACTCGAAGGGGAAGTGACGACCGACGGGGTGATCGAGGAGGCGAACCTCATCCCGGGCCGAGAGCGAACGGTTCGAAGCATCCTCGCGAAGATGGCCGACCGCGGGGTGTTGAACGCCGTCGGCGAGGACCGGTATCTCCCCGGCGAGGTGCTCTTGAACTCCGATCGGTTCGACCTCGACTTCACGAAGGCCTCCGACGGCGGCGCACACCGCTGGAACTCCTCGGGGTGAGCCGTAGGGAAACGGTCGGAAATCCATAGCGCAAGCTATGTAAATACCACGAGGATACGTAGCCTATGGGCACGCTGACGAACACGAAGATCTCCGAGAAGAACCTGACGACGGTCCCCAAACCGGTTCGTAACTTCCTCGACGTCGGCGCTGGCGACCGCGTCGAGTGGCACGTCGAAGACGGTCGGATCATCGTCGAGAAGTTCGATAGCGACGAGTGAGCCGGACTCGAGACTGACGCGCTGACGCGCATCTTTCGGTACCTGATATCCGCCGGTTCGTCCGTTCGTTACCCGAGATCTGCGGGTCATCCGTTCGTTACCCGAGATCCGCCAGTTCGTCCACGTCGCGACGGACGCCGGGATCTGAAACCGCCACACAGGCGCTCGCGCCGCTTTCGAGGAGGATCTCTCGTCCCCCGACGTCGCCGGCGACGTCGACGAGGTCCGCGAAGAACCGCCGGTCGAAGAGCACCGGGTTACCGCGCACGCCTTCGTAGGCGGCGGCGAGCGCGTCGCCGACCTCGGCCTCGTAGGCCGCGACGAGCGTCTCGACCGTCTCGGGGGAGACGAAGGGCATATCGCCGAGCGCGATCACCGCAGCGTCGATCGAGTCTCCGGACTCCGCAAGCGTCCGTATCCCAGCCCGTACCGACGACGCCTGCCCCGTTTCGTATGTGTCGTTGGTGACGAGCCGGACGTCGAGACCGTCGAGGGCGTCGGTGACGCGCTCTGCCTCGTGACCGACCACGGCGACGACGGGATCCAGCCCGGCGTCGAGGAGCGTCCGCGCCGCGCGCCGGACGATCGGCTCGCCCTCGTGCGTCGCCAGCAGCTTGTTCCGGTCGCCGAAGCGGCTGCTCGTTCCCGCCGCGAGCAACACGCCCGCGACGCGTGGCCGCTGGTGATCGCCCCGCGTGTGATCTCGGTGGGAGCGCTCGCGCGTTCGCTCGCCGAAGGGCGGCGAGACGAGCGGCAGCCCGCTCTCGTCGTCCGGCATCACTCGACGACCGAATACGGGACGACGTCGACCGCCTGTCCGCGCTCGACGCCCTCGCCCGTGAGCACGAACCCGTTCGCGCGGGTCGCGCGCGTGCTCGACGAGAGGACGCTCGGGTCGAATGCTGACTCGTAGACGGCGAGGTCGGAGTCGACGTGTCCGAGCGGCATCGCCGTCGGGGGATCGGTCCCGCCGTCCACCGCGTCCGCGCCGTCCGGATCCGCACGGTCCGCGTCGCCCTCCTCGAACGTCACCGGAATCGCGTAGGCGAACCCCGGGGTGGCGATGTCGACGTCGCGGGCCATCCGCGCGGGCACCGTCGGCAGCGACGCGTCGCCGGTGAAAAAGGGGCGCGCGACGAGCGTCGTCACCGCGTGCGCGCCGACGGGCTTCCCCGGGATCGCGAGCGCGACCGCGTCGTGGTCGGGCAGCTCGGCGACCGCGATCGGCTTGCCGGGTCGGAGCCGAACGCGGTGAAAGAGCACTTCCCCCAAGGAGTCGAGCGCGCGAATCACGTAGTCCTTCTTCCCCACGCTCGTTCCGCCGGTCGTCACGACGACGTCGTGCTCGCGCGCCAGCTCCGAGATGCGGGATTCGACGCGCTCGTAGGCGTCGGGGACGCTCCCCTCGTAGGTCGCGTCGTGGCCCCACGAGCGGACCAGTCCCGCGAGCATCGGCGAGTCGAGGTCGCGGTGGCGGCCCTCGTGGATCTCCGTCCCCGTCGCGAGCAGGCCGACCGACAGCCGCCGTCGGACCTCGACGCCGTCGACGCCGAGGTCGCCGAGCAGTATCGCGTCCTTCGGCCCCAAGCGCTCGCCGGCCTCGAACAGCCGCTCGCCCGCAGCGACGTTGCTGCCGCGCTCGTAGACGTACGTGCCGGGGTCGAGTTCCGTCCCGGTGAGGTGACCTCCTTCGACGGTCGCCTCCTCGCGTTTGAGCACCGCGTTCGCGGCTCTCGGAACCGGCGCGCCGGTCGCGATGCGGATCGCTTCTCCACTACCTAACTCGGGCGGTTCGTCCTCCGGGAACACGTCGGCGTCGACGACCGTCAGCGGGTACTCCTCGGTCGCGTCGAAGGCGTAGCCGTCCATCGTCGCGTGGCTCTGCGCGGGGACGTCGACCGGCGAGTCAATCGGTTCCGCGAGCGTCCGCCCGGCGATGTGATCGATCTCGACGCGCTCGGTTTCGAGAGAGGAGAACCACCGGCCGCGGAGGTCCACAACGCGTTCCGCCCCGTCGTCCCACGCGATCAGGTCGTCGTGGCCGTGACCCGCTGCGTCCATACCCGTGTGTTCTGCGTCATCCTTCATAAGTCACCGCTCGGGAACTGTCGTTGAACGACACAAACTTTTATTTGGGATCTGTCTGATATCATAAAGCGTGATAATAGTGTGCACATAGTAGAGGTACTTAAAAGATGGCGGCGTGCGGCGGACGAGCACCCGGAGCGACGGAGAGCGTGAACATATGGAATTTGAAGGAGAGTTCGAGTTAGACGGCGTACCGCCCGAGAAAGCGTGGATCGTGCTGTCGGACCCGATGGCGGTGCGGGACGCGCTGAAGGGGTGTCGGTACATCACCCCGATGGACGACGATTTCAATTTCGACGACTACGAGGCCGAAGAGGACGTCGAGATGCTGCCGGAGGCAGACCCGGAGGTCGTCGCCGACCGCGCGTTCGTCGAGGGACAGACGTACGCGGCGCTGATGCAGGTCGGCGTCGGCAGCGTGAAACCCCGGTTCGAGACGACGGTGACCATCGACGAGCGCGACAGCGAGAACTTCAGGATGGTCGCCTCCGGCGGCGGCGACGCCTCCGGCAGCAGCTTCAGTATGGAGTCGGGGATGCAGATCCATCCGACCGAGGACGGCGAGAGCTCCCGGATCGAGTGGTGGACCGAGGCCGACATCTCGGGGCGGATCGCCCAGCTCGGTTCGCGAGTGATCAAACCCGTCGCCAACAAGATCGTGAACAACTTCTTCGGAAATATCGAGAAGCAGATGAGTGACGTCGACGAGGAGGCGAGCGGCGGCGTCACCGACAGATTACGGAAGATGCTATGAAAGCAGCAAACTTCGAACACCACGAGCCCACCTCCGTCAGCAAGGCGGTGAGCCTGTTAGAGAGCCTCGAGGAGCCGACGATCCTCTCTGGTGGGCAGAGTCTGGTGCCGATGCTCCGGTTCCGACTCGCGCGTCCGGACACGGTCGTCGACATCAACGGCATCGACGAACTCGACTATCTCCACGAGGAGGGCGGTTATCTCAAGATCGGCGCGCTCGCGCGGCACGCCGACGTGGAGGACTCCGAACTCATCGAGGAGCGGTACGGGAGCTTCGCCGACACGGTTCCCCTCGTCGCGGACCCGCAGATCCGCAACCGCGGGACGATCGTCGGTTCGGTCGCCCAAGCGGACCCGAAGGGGGACTGGGGATCGGTGCTGATCGCCCACGACGGCGAGGTCGTCGCGACGGGGCCCGACGGGGAGCGAACCGTCCCCATCGACGAGCTGTTTTTGCTCCCCTACGACACCTCGCTCGACGAGGACGAACTGATCACCGAGGCGCGCGTCCCGATCCCGGTCGAACGGGAGGGAAGCGCCTACCACAAACTGAAGCGCAAGACCGGTGACTACGCGATGGCCGGCGTCGCCGCGCGGTTGATCTTCGACGACGACGGTCGGATCGAGGACGCGGGAATCGGAATGACCGCCGTCGATATCACCAACGTCCGCGCGAGCGACGCCGAGGAACGGCTCGGAGGGGAGCGCCCCGATCCCGAGCTGTTCGCGGAGGCGGGCGAACTCGCCGCCGAGCAGTCGAACCCCGAATCCGACGAACACGGCGACGCGTCCTACAAGGAGCGGATGGTCGAGGTCCTGACCCAGCGGGCGCTCGGCGACGCCGCCGAACGTGCTGGCGTCATCAAACGGAGGGTATCACCGTGACAAACACACGCGAAATCACGCTGACGGTCAACGGCACCGAGCGATCCACCGAGGTCGAACCACGACGGCTGCTCGTCCACGCGATCCGTGAGGATCTGGATTTGACGGGCACACACATCGGCTGTGACACCGGCAACTGCGGGGCCTGCACGGTCCTCGTCGACGGCGAGCCGATCAAGTCCTGTCTGATGTTCGCCGCGCAGGCCGACGGCAGCGAGGTGATGACCGTCGAGGGGATGGAGGATCTCCCCGAGTCCGACGGCCTGCACCCCCTTCAGGAAGGATTCCACGAGGAACACGGCCTGCAGTGCGGCTACTGCACGCCCGGAATGTTGATGGCGGGGAAGGCGCTCCTCGATGAGAACCCCGACCCCGACGAGGCGGAGATCCGCGAGGCGATCAGCGGCAACCTCTGTCGGTGCACCGGCTATCAGAACATCGTGAAATCGATCGAGTACGCCGCCGACAAGCTCGCCGCACAGCCGGCGGCCGACGGCGGCACCGTTGCCATCGACGGCGATGCCGGCCCAGCAGCGGCCGGATCGGCCGCTGACGGCCCCGAACCCTTCGAGGGGTACGAGGTCGACGGCGAGTTCACCTGCGGCGCGGAGAACTGCTGCGGCGGCCCCGCGACCGACGCCGAGCACACCGGCGGTGACAACGTATGAGCAGCGAAACAGAGGACATACCGGTTGCAGAGACGGAGTATCAACACGACGAGGACGGCGGTCCCGATCCCGAGAAACACCACGGCCACGGCCGCGGTGGGATGGGCGAGGCGGTCAAGCGCAAGGAGGACAAGCGCTTCATCACCGGCCGCGGTAACTACGTCGACGACATCAAGAAGCCGGGGATGCTCCACTGTGAGATCGTCCGGAGCCCCCACGCGCACGCTCGGATCGAGGACATCGACAAATCGCGTGCGCTGGACGTCGAAGGCGTCGTCGCCGTGTTGACCGCCGAAGACTTGGCGGCACACGAACTGGCGACGATGCCGACGCTGATGGACGACACCCAAGACGTCCTCGTCAACGAGAAAGTCAAGTTCCAGTCCCAAGAGGTCGCCGCGGTGATCGCGACGGACCGCTACATCGCGAAGGACGGCGCGGAGAAAGTCGAGGTCGACTACGACGTGCTCGATCCCGTCGTCACCGCTCGGGACGCGCTCGAAGCCGACGCGCCGCTCATCCGCGACGAACTCGAAGACCAGGAGGACAACCACATCTTCGATTGGGACGTCGGCGACAAGGAGGCGACCGACAAGGTGTTCGACGAGGCCGACGTCACCGTCGAAGAGCAGATGGAGTACCAGCGGCTCCATCCCGCGCCGATCGAGACGTGCGGGTGCGTCGCCGACTGGGACCCGGGCAAAGAGAAGATCACAGTCCACCTGACTTCTCAAGCGCCCCACGCCCACCGAACGCTGTTCTCGATGGTGTCGGGGATCCCCGAGCACAAGGTTCGAATCGTCAGCCCCGACATCGGGGGCGGCTTCGGCAACAAGGTTCCCATCTACCCGGGCTACGTCGTCGCCGCGGCCGCATCGGTCGTGCTCGAACAGCCCGTGAAGTGGATGGAGGAGCGCTCGGAGAACATCCAGACCACCGGGTTCGCCCGCGACTACGACATGACCGGCGAACTCGCCGCCACGAAAGACGGCGTCATCAAAGGCGTCCGGACGGACGTGCTGGCGAACCACGGCGCGTACAACGCCGTCGCCCAACCGTCGAAGTTCCCGGCGGGCTTCTTCAACATCTTCACCGGCTCCTACGACATCGAGGCGGCGTACGGGTCGCTGACGGCGGCGTTCACCAACACCGCCCCCGGCGGCGTCGCGTATCGGTGTTCGTTCCGGGTGACAGAAGCGGTCTACCTCATCGAACGGATGGTGAAAGTGCTCGCCCAAGAGCTGGATATGGACCCCGCCGAGATCCGGCGGAAGAACTTCATCCAGCCCGAGCAGTTCCCCTACGAGAGCCCGACGGGCTGGAACTACGACTCCGGCGACTACGAGAAGGCGCTGGATCTGGCCCTCGATATGGCCGACTACGACCACTACCGCGAGGAGCAACAGCGCCGTCTCGAGGAGGACGCCGACAAACTCATCGGCATCGGTATCTCCTCCTTCACGGAAGTCGTCGGCGCGGGCCCGGGGAAATCCTGCGACATCGCGGGCATCGAGATGTTCGACTCCGCGGACATCCGCGTGAACCCGACGGGTAACGCCGTCCTCCGTGTCGGCGTGCAGACGCAGGGACAGGGCCACGAGACGACGTTCGCGCAGATCGTCGCCGAAGAGCTGGGAATGGACGTCGAGAATATCTCCGTCGAGCACGGCGACACCGACACCGACCCGTACGGACTGGGGACGTACGGCTCGCGCTCGACGCCGGTCGCCGGCGCGGCGACGGCCGTCGCCGCGCGGAAGGTGCGTGACAAGGCCAAATCCATCGCGGCAAACGAACTCGAGGCCGCCGAGGAGGACATCGAGTGGAACCGCGAGTCCGGCGAGTTCCACGTCGCAGGCGCGCCCGACCGCTCGATCACGATCACCGAGATCGCCGCCAGCGCGTACATGAACCACCCCGGCTCCGAGGAGCCCGGATTAGAGGCCGTCAACTACTACGACCCGCCGGAGATGACGTACCCGTTCGGCTCTTACATCGTCGTCGTCGAGATCGACCGCGAGACCGGCGAAGTCGACTTCGAGAAGTTCGTCGCCGTCGACGACTGCGGCAACCGCATCAACCCGATGGTCATCGAGGGGCAGATCCACGGCGGACTCGCTCAGGGAATCGGCACGGCGATGATGGAGCACGTCACCTACGACGAGAACGGCAACTGCACCGGCGGGGACTTCATGAACTACCTGCTGCCGACGGCCAACGAGATCCCCAACTTCGAGACGGGCTACACCGTCACGCCGTCGCCGCACCACCCGATCGGCGCGAAGGGCGTCGGCGAGTCGCCGACGGTCGGCTCGCCGCCCGCGATCGTCAACGCCGTCGTCGACGCGATGGCGCACGCGGGAATCACGCACGTCGAGATGCCGATGACGTCGGACCGCGTCTGGGAGGCGCTCGACGAAGCGGGCCTCGCGCTCGATCCGCGACAGAACGTCAGCTTCGAGTTCGCGGGCGACGCGAGCGAGGAACCGGCGGACGACTGAACGCGGCCGGCGGTCGCCGCGTCCGGCGGCCGCCGACTGCGAGGATTGCCGCGTTCGGTGACCGCCGTTTTCGACGGCGATCGTCGCCGCGAAAGCGGTGGATGACCGAGCGGACGGCGACGGCCGAACGGACGTTCGACGATCGAGCGACCGACGGAATCCGAACGGCGACAGCCCCATTGGCGCTGGCGACCTGAATACACGATATGACAGGGAACGACTCACACACGGGAGGCAACGACCCCCCACACCGGGAGAAGATCAACGACGGCGACATCGCCGCCCTAGAGGCGGGATTGGAGGAGAACGGCGAGGCGTACGCCCGCGTGACGATCGTCCGCCGCGAGCCCCCGGTGTCCGCGAACGTCGGCGACCGGGCGGTCGTCACGGCCGACGGCGAACTCCACGGGTGGATCGGGGGTGCGGCCTGCGCGCAGACGACTGCGACGAGCGAGGCGCTGGCCGCGCTGGAGGACGGCGAGCCGCGGTTCGTCGGCATCGCGCCCGATCCCGAGGAGATCGAACGCCCCGGGCTGGCTGCCTTCCCGATGCACTGTCACAGCGAGGGCGTCCTCGAACTGTTCATCGAGCCGGTGAACCCGCGGCCCGAGTTGGTGATCGTCGGCGACTCGCCGGTCGCGCGGTCGCTCTCGCGGCTCGCGGGCGAACTGGCCGTCGACGTCGTGAGCGTCGACCCCGACGGCGGCGACGGGGCTGCCGACAGAGTCGTCGAGACGGCCGATCCCGACGCCATCGTCGAGGCGGTCGGCCCCGCGCCGCTCGTCGTCGTCGCCTCGATGGGGAAATACGACGCTCGCGGCGTCGCCGCGGGGGTCAGAGCCGGCGCGCCGTATATCGGTCTCGTCGCCAGCGACACCCGAAGCGACGAGGTGAAAGAGCGGGCGGCGACGCTGCTCGACGCCGACCCCGGGGAGATCGCAGACGCCGTCACGAACCCTGCGGGCGTCGACATTGCCGCGTACACGCCCGCCGAGATCGCCGTGAGCATTCTCGCCGAGGTCGTCGACGCGCGATCGCGCGGAGGTTCGAACGCGGCCGAGATCGAACCCGGCGCATCCGGCGAACGCGACGACGCCGACACGGCCGCGGACGACGGCGACGACGGGACGGCCGAACTCGCCACCGACCCGGTCTGCGGGATGACCGCCGACCCGGAGACGGCTCCCTCGGTCGAGCACGACGGGGAGACGTACTACTTCTGTTGTGAGGGCTGTGCGGAGTCGTTCAGCGCGGATCCGGAGTCGTACCTCGACGCCCCCGCGGAGTCAGTATGACGGCGAACGCGTTCGCGTCGCTGTCGCCGTCGGACCTCGAAGACCGCTTCGCGGCGGAATCGTACGTCGCCGACGACCGAACGGTCACGACCGTCCACCTCGCGCTGACGCTCGGGCGGCCGCTGCTCGTCGAGGGTCCGCCCGGGAGCGGGAAGACCGAGCTCGGGAAGGTGCTGGCGAGCGGCTTCGATACCGAGCTCATCCGCCTGCAGTGTTACGAGGGGCTCACCGCCGAGAACGCGCTCTACGAGTGGAACTACACGAAGCAACTCCTGGCCGTCCAAGCCGACGAGGGCACGGTGGCGGGCGGAACCGACGCCGGCGGTATCTCCTCGGGCGGCAGCCACCGGACCACCTCGGATGACAGCCACCGGACCACCTCGGATGACAGCCACCGGACCACCTCGGACGACAGCCACCGGACCTCCTCGGACGACGACCACGGGGGTCGCGAGCGGTCGGTTTTCGACGAGGAGTACCTCCTCGAACGTCCGCTGCTCCGCGCGCTCAGGGCGGGTGGCGACGTGCCGCCGGTCCTGTTGGTCGACGAGATCGACCGCGCCGACGCGGAGTTCGAGGCGTTCCTGCTCGAACTGCTCTCGGACTTTCAGGTGTCGATCCCGGAGTACGGCACCGTGAAAGCCGAGCAACCGCCGATCGTCATTCTCACGTCGAACCGGACGCGGGGACTGTCGGACGCGCTGAAGCGCCGGTGTCTGTACCTCCACGTCGAACCGCCGTCGTTCGAGGACGAGTACGAGATCCTCCGCCGGAAGGTACCCGAACTCGATGCGACCGTCGCCGCGGAGGTGTGCGCGATCGTCGCGCGCCTGCGCGAGGAGGCGTTTCTCAAGCAGCCGGGCGTCGCCGAGACACTCGATTGGGCGCGCGCGGTGGCGCAACTCCGGCACGACGATTCGGACGAACCGCTCTCGACGGCCGAGATCGAACGCACGCTCGGCTGCCTGCTCAAGGAGGCCGAGGACTTCGCACGGGTCGACACGGAGCTGCTCGAACAGCTTCGGGAGGCCGCCGCCGCGGCCGACGACCGCATCGAAGCCTGATCCCACATGAATTTCGACAACGGCGATCCGGCGGAGAACGCGATCGATTTCGAGCCGTTGGCAACTGACGGGGAGCGCGGCGTCGACGGTGCCGATCGCGACTTCGACCGGTTCTCGACGCGCGACGGCGTTCCGGACTTCCGCGCGGCGCGACGGCACGCGCTGATCGAACTGCTCCGACTGGCGGCGAAGCTCAGATCGGAGGGCGTCACCGTCCCCCCGAGCGACACGCTCGCTGCCGCCCGCGCGCTCTCGGTCGTCGGCCTCGACGACCGGAGTCGCGTCGCGGACGCGCTCCGGGCGACGCTGCTCTCGGAGCCGGCCGACGCCGACGCCTTCGAATCGCTGTTCCCGACGTTCTGGCACCGGCTCCGATCGGGACTGAGCGCGGTCGCGACAGAGCACGACACGCCCATAGACGAGGGGGATCGCGACGGGACCGACGCGTCCGCATCGGCCGATTCGGACGCCGACGAGGCGGGCGTATTGGCGGACGCCGAGGCTCCCGAATTCACCGACGCCGAGGAGAGCGACGGCCCCGTCGCCGTTCGGATCCCGACCGAGCGGCGGCACGCGACGGGCGAGAGGCCGGAATCGACCGGCGAGCGCGACGCGCGCCGGTACAGCGCGGTCGGCGAGCGCGAGCGCGTGGACGTCGACCCGGCGCAATTATCGCGCGCGGAAGTCACGGCCATCGATCGATTCGTCGACGCCCTCTCGACGCTCCCGGGTCGACGTCGCCGCCACGCCTCGACCGGCGATCACGTCGAGGCCAGACGGGCGCTCCGCGCGAGCCTCGCGACCGGGGGCGCGCCGATCAAACTCCCGTCCTCGAAGCCGATCCCGAGCGAGCTCCGGTGCTGTCTGCTGATCGACGTGAGCGGCTCGGTCCTCGACACGATTGACCGGCGCGTCCTGCTGGCGTTCGCCGACCGACTCCACGCGAGCGCTCGCGACGCCGGCGTATTCCTGTTCGATACCGACCTCGTGGAGGTGACACGGCAGTTCGAGCGCGGCGACGGCGACCCGACGAGAGCGCTGCGCGAGGCCGAGATCGAGTGGGGCGGCGGGACGAAGATCGGCGAGGCGTTCGCGACGCTCCGACGGGACCACCCCTACGCCGTCGACCGGCGAACGGTGGTCGTCGTCGTCAGCGACGGCCTCGACGTGGGCGATCCGGAGACGCTGGCGGCGGGCGTCACGTGGCTCGCCGATCGGGCGAGCGCGGTCGTCTGGCTCAACCCGCTGGCCGTCTCGTCGGCGTTCGCGCCGACCTCGCGCGGGATGGAGACGGCGCTGCCCTACCTCGACGCCCTGTTCGGGTTCGCGGAGCCTGCCGATCTCGGCGAGGCCGCGCGGCAGATCGAACAGCGCGGGCTGGGCGGTGCGATCGGGTACGAGCACGACGCGCGGCAGTTCGAGGTTGCAAGCGGGAGTGATTCGACGTGACCGAGTTGTTGGCGGCCGTGCGAGAGCGGCTTCGTCCGCAGGCGACGAGAACCGGCGCGAGCGTCGATCGAATCACCGTCGGCGATCGCGCGGTGCTCGTCGAACTCCGGACGGACGAGACGACGCTGGCCGGACTGGCGCACCTGCCGCCCGGCGAGCCGCCGAACACGGCGAACCGGACCGTCGAGTCGCTGCTGGCGGGAGTGACGGCAGACGTCGGTGGTGAGAGAACCACCCCCGCGGACGGAAACGCCGCGGCGCGGAGCGAACGCGCGCTCGGGACCGCGACGATGAACGCGCTCTCCGCGCCGCTCGTCGACTGGCGGCGGGGGGATCCGATGGCGCTCCTGTCCGACGACGTCGGTCGGATTGCGACGGTTGGCCTGTTTACGCCCGCGTTCCGGAAGTTCGACGACATCGAGGTCCGCGTGATCGAGCGCGAGCGGGTCGATGACGTTCCCGATCCGGCGGGCGTGCGGGTCCGGACGTTCACGCCCGCGGACACAGCCTCGGCGATGACGGGCGCGGAGGTCGTCTTCGTGACGGGGTCGACGTTCATTTACGGCGGTATCGAGGCGTACTTGGAGGCGGCACCGACCTCGGCGACGGTCGTCGTGATCGGCGCGACCGCGTCGTTCCTCCCCGAACCGCTGTTCGCGGCGGGCGTCGACGTCGTCGCCGGGGCGAGGGTGACCGACGTGGCGGGCGTTCGGACCGCACTCAGGGAGGGCGCGTGCGGAACCGACCTCCACGACGCGGGGCTGACGAAGGTGTACGTCGCCCGCGAGAACGACGTCGCCCGCGAGAGCCAGTCCGGACTGCTGCTCGGCGAGCGCCCGCCCGGCGGTCGACTCGATTCGAGCGACGAAGCAGCAGGAGCCGACGGAGCCGACGGAGCCGACGGAGCGACGACTGACGAGTTTTCACCGACTACTCAGAGATGACACAGCAACACTGGAGCGTTCCCGAAACGGAGATCGTACAGCAGATCCGCGAGCGACTCGATAGCGAAACCACCGACGTCCTCACGACGATCGTCGACGTCGAGGGGAACGCCTACCGGCGGCCGGGAGCGAAGATGCTCCTCGAAGCGGGCGGCACCGGCGTCGGCAGCATCACGGCGGGATGTCTCGAGGACGAACTCCTCCGCGTCGGTGACGCGGTCCGCGAACGAGGGCGGCCGAAGCGCATCACCTACGACCTGATGGAAGACGACGAGGAGGACGTCTGGGGCCTCGGTGTCGGCTGCAACGGTGTCATCGAGGTACTCGTCGAACCCCTGACCGAGACGTACCGCCCGGCGGTCGAGGCGTTCTTCTCGGGTCGCGATGTCGCCGTCGTCACCGTCCTCGACGACGGGAGCGGTCGATTCGAACAGGGCGACCGCGCGTACTACTACCCGGACACGGGCTCGCTACACCTGCCCGACGGGTCGGACGCGACCGAGTGGCCGATCGATGCGCTGGCCGAGCCGGCGACGGAACTCGCGACGCGCGGCACCGCGAGCACCGTCCGCGTCGACCGCGCCGGCGACGAGGTCGAATTCTTCGTCGACGGGCTCGACGCCCCGCCGGAACTGGTCGTCTTCGGGACCGGCCACGACGTCCGGCCGGTGACCGCGTTCGCGGCGGAGAACGACTTCCGCGTGACAGTCGTCGGGTTCCGCGGGGCCGTCGATCTCGGTGAGAGGTTTCCGGACGCCGACCGAACGGTGACGACGTCGCCGGGGAGCGTCGGCGACGACCTCGAACTCGGCGAGGGGACCTACGCGGTCGTGATGACGCACAACTTCATCGACGATCAGTTGACCGTCGAGGCGTGTCTGGACGCCGGCGTGCCGTACGTCGGGATTATGGGTCCGAGAGAGCGCTTCGAGCGAATGCTCGACGCCTTCGACGACGACGGCAGCGAGTGGGGCGAGGAGGCGCTCGCGTCAGTGTACACGCCGATCGGGCTGGATCTCGGCGGCGGGTCGCCGTTCCAGATCGCCCACAGCATCGTCGCGGAGGTGCTCGCGGTCTCGAACGGTCGGACGCCGCGGCATCTCAAGGACCGGGAGGGCCCCATCCACGAGCGCGTCGAGGTGGGATCCGACGCCGACACGCCGGCACAGTAGCAGGACTCGCGCTCGCGATATTGGGGTTTTCTGAATGCGGTTACTCACAATCTCCGAAGAGACGTCCTCGGAGAGTCAGCGATATATACGGAGTCTACTCCCAGACGGTCGCATAGTCGGCTTCGTCGATTACGCCGTCGGTCGTGATAATGGCATCTGTATCTCGCGCGCGGTGACTAGCGACGATCAGCGCGTCGTGGATACTGCACTCGGTGACCACCTGTGCGTACTCGACCAACTCCGCGTCATCGACGGGCGCGACCGAGATTGGTCCGTTTCCAATCAGCGCTCGGCGGGCGTCCTCCGGCGTTCCCGAGAGACTAACACCTCGAACGTCTTTGTCGCGAGAAACGGAGTACATCACCTCTGCGAGCGCTGTACTCGGTGCCTGAATGACTGTTTCTCCGGCCTCGGCTTCGGCAAACACTTGATCAGCCTCTCGCGGAAGTGCGTCGACGAGATAGACCAACAAAGCGACAGCATCGGCGGTGTACACCGCCATATCAGCCTTCCTCATAGTTGCGCTCGCGACGATCGCGGACGCGCTTTCCCAGTTCTTCGGCGATCTCCTGTCGCTTCTCTTCGGGGGTGTCTTCGGGAAGCAGCATCCCGCGGCCACCGGTACGCGTGCGCTTTTTCACGACGATTCCCTCATCGGTGTCCATCCAAACGACTTGGTCGCCGGGCTTCAGACCGTACTTCTCGCGGAGTTCTTTCGGGATCGTGGCCTGCCCCTTCTCCGTGACCCGCGTGGATTTGCTCATAGGTAGTAATACCTCTCGTAATACCTTAGTGTTGTGGGGAGGCAGGCATACAGCAATTTCCGTCGCTCTGAGTACCACGCTCTCAGGCTACGGATGCGTTCGCGGGAAACCGTTCTCGTACAAAGAAAGTCGGTGTCGCCGCGCGTTACATATAGCCGAGGTCGCGCAGGCGCTCCATCAGGTCCTCCTTGTCCTGGGCGCGCCCAGCGCGCTCGGTCGTGTTCGCCATATCCTGCAGCCACGCGGGCTCTTCTGTCGTCTTGTCGGTGGAGACCTCGCTACCGAGCGAGCGGAAGCCGGCGAAGTACTTCGGCGACACCGGGATGTCCGCCATCGTGAGGCCGTTCGGCAGGTCCTCGGCGCTCTGCGGGACGTAGCCGTCCTCGGGGTAGCCCTCGACGGTGTCGGGGACGACGAAGTTCCAGAAGGCCTCCCAGACGGACGCCTCGTCGAACTGGAGGATGGGCTGGATGCGGTCGTGCGGCGGGTAGATCTCGGGATCGTGCCGCGGTGAGAAGAACGTCTCGTCGGCGCGGGCTTCCTGTTCGTCCCAGCGGACGCCGGAGATGACGCCGTCGACATCGTGGGTTTCGAGGGCGTCGTTGAGCGCGACCGTCTTCAGCAGGTGGTTGCCGACGTAGGTGTCGAGCAGGAAGGGGAAGGTGTCCTCCTCGTACTCGAGCAGGTCGCGAACGTGGTGTTGGTTGTGCTCGGAGAGCTCCGAGATGCTGATGTCGTCACCGGGTTCGAGGTCGTGCTCTTCGACGTACGCGCCGACGTCCTCGTTGCGCGCGTAGATGACTTCGAGGTCCCACTTCTCGGCCCAGTGGTCGACGAAGTCGTGGATCTCGTCGAAGTGCTGGAAGTGGTCGATGAAGACCGCCGGCGGCGTCTCCAGATCGTATTTCTCGGCGACTTCCTTGATGAAGTACAGCGTGAGCGTCGAGTCCTTGCCGCCAGTCCACATCACGGCGGGGTTCTCGTACTGTTCGAGGCCGCGCTTCGTGACCTCGATGGCCTTCTCGAGCTTGTCTTGGATCGTCGGGTAGTCGGCGGGCGTCTCGCCTTCGCCGTCGGTGTAGTCGACGTCGAGGTAGTCGGGGAACTCGGCTGACATCGTGTAATTATATCTAATTACAGCAGGATAAATGCTTTTTGACATCGGTGTGGGAGTCGATCTGGGCGGGTATGGGACGCGCCGACTTCAGAAACACTATCAAGAATAAGATAGTACAGTTTGTATATATTCAATTCTATTTGAAAATATCTATTTTCAAATGCATTTTAAATATCCCGAACTTACGTCATTAACTGTGTGATGTATTATCTGAGTCCAATATGACAGTCTATAAATAATTAAAAAGTCCCATAATATTATTGAATATCCACTTATATTACTTGATGGTGTGTCTCAAGATATATGAATCCCACAATGCTGAAATTCTCCTGAACTGCCCCCAACGGGTTACCGTTGTGTCCGCCATCTGTTGATAACACTCGTACATTTGTGATGAATGGGGATGCTCGAATGCCTACAATTTCAACAATATTGGAACTACCGGTGGCTATATCTCGTCAGTCGGAGGCACTGAAAATAGCCAGTCAATAAAAATTTAAATAGCAGTATGTCCGAATACCGATTATCGATGGCAGCACAAAACGTTCTTGTGACGGGTCCGTTCGGCGAGGCCGGCGAGGCGATCTTGAACCACCTCGCGGACGACGACCGATACGAGTTCACGTATCTGAACCGGAGCGATCACCCGGAGTACGAGACGTTCGTCGCCGACGTCGCCGACTACGAGGCGATCCGACCGGCGTTCGACGGACAGGACGCTGTGATTCACCTCGCTGCGCAGTCGGACGCGGGCGCGGAATTCACGGACATCATCGAGCCGAACATCGTCGGTACCTACAACGTCCTCAAAGCGATGAGGGATGCGGGGGTCGAGAAGTTGATCTACGCGTCTTCGCAGCGCGTGATGGGACTCTACGAGGAGGATCACGCTCCCAAACTGTACGAAGAAGACTACCCCAGCGAGTTCGATCCGCTTCGACTCACCCACCGGACGCTCCCCAAACCGGACGGCTACTACGGCGCATCGAAGATGTTCGGCGAACACATCTGTCGAACCCACGCCCGCCGCGAGGGCGCGCCGAGTCAGGTGTACTCCCTACGTATTTCGAGCGTTCGGACCGCGAAGTACGACCACCCGTACGGCGACGCCGAACGCGGTGTCGACCGCGGCGACGAACACGTCGTCGACGAAGACGAGGTGTGGGACCAATCGCAGACCGGGTCGTGGGAGCGCGGTAGCGAGGAGTACGAGAAGATGGTCAAGCGGCTGAAGGCCTCGTGGACGTCCCAGCGCGACTTCGCGCATCTCTTGGAGTGCTGTCTCGAGGACGAGGACGTCACTTACGACGCGTTCTACGCGGTCAGCGCGAACGACGCGCGGTGGTTCGATATCGAACACGCCCAAGCTGTGCTCGGTTACGAACCGCAGGACAACGGCTCCGAGTGGGACAGCCCACCGGAATGAACCCCCTCGGACGCTAACGGCGCATTCGGCCCTGCCGGGCGCAGACTACCCGTGCTGTCTGATCTTCAGTTCGATGATGTTCTTCTTGTTCAACAGCGCCGGGGCGAGCTCCTCGTCGATCCGGTCCGGCGTGATCCGGCTCCGGGGACCGCTGATGCTGATCGCGCCGAGCGCGTCGTCGGGGCCCGAGGCGATTGCCGTGCCGATGGCACAGACGCCGGGGAAGTGTTCCCCGCGGTTAATCGAGTACCCGCGCTCGCGTATCGTGGCCAGCTCCTCGTAGAGGACTTCCTCGTCGGTTATCGTGTCCTCGGTCAGCGCGGGCATCCCGTGCTCTTCGAGGATCTCGGCGACGCGCTCGTCCGAGTACTCCGCGAGCATCGCCTTCCCTGTCGCTGTGAGGTGGAGGTAGAAATGATCACCGAGTGAGGCGTCGTCGTCGATCGATTCGGGGTTCTCAGATTTGTACAGCTGGACGGCGTACCCGCGCTCCATCATCATCACGTTGGTATGCTCGCCGGTCTGTGCCTGCAGTTCGTCGAGTTCCGGTTTCGCCGCCTGATACAGCGCCATATCGTCGCGACGCTGTCCGCCCGTCTGGAGAAACTCGAAGCTGCACCGGTAGACATCGTCGTCTTTGACCACGTACCCGGTCTCGACGAGGGTCGTGAGGTGGATATGCGCCGTACTCACCGCCAGCCCGAGATCGTCGGCCGCCTCCGAGAGCGTCGCCCCGTTCGCCTCTTTGAGATATCCAACGATGGCGAATGACCGTTCGACACTCTTCAGCCCGCGTGCGTCCGATTCGTCCGGATTTCCCATATTCACTCGTCAGCACCCGGGGTCTTAAGCCCTGCGAGTAGTTCCAATAATATTGAATCAACGTGGGTCCCGCATCGCAGTCTATTCAATACCGGCGACGATACCTAGCCGCGCCCGCCGCGCCCGTCGCGTCCGTCTCAGCGTGCCGCGTCCGTCTCAGTTCGCTGCGCGACTGCCTGCTACTGGATCGAATCCTCGGGGCCGACAACGTCTAGATTCTCGAACAGCTCGTCGTAGCCGTTGCGCTCGAAGAGGTACGTTCCGTCTTGGATCTCCTCGCGGGTAGTTTCCTCGGCGTCGAGTTTCGCCCGGGCGAGTTCGAGCACCCGCTCTGCACCGTCTCCGGGGATCACCGCGAGCCCGTCGTCGTCGCCGACGACGATGTCGCCGGGATCGACGCTCACGCCACCGCAGGAGACCGTCACGTTCACCGATCCGGGGTCCTGTTTGAGCGGGCCCTGCGGGTTCACGCCGCGACCGTAGACGGGGAACTGCATCTCGCCGATCTCGCGGCTGTCGCGGTACGCGCCGTCGATGACGAGCCCCGCGAGCCCGTTGGCCTCGCACGACTCGCACATCAGCTCGCCGATGTGCCCGGTGTCGGTGTACCCGTTGCAGTCGATGACGAGGACATCGCCGGGATCGGCCATCGTGATCGCCTTGTGAATGATCAGGTTGTCACCGGGGGCGGCCTTGACCGTGATCGCCGTCCCGGCCATATCGATGCCGTCGTATGCAGGCCTGATGCCCGCGTCCATCGTGATTCCGACGTTACCGGTGACGTCGGAGACGATCGTGCTCGGTATCTCCTCGAACGCCTCGACGGTTTCGCGGTCCGGTCGCTCCACGTCGTGCTCGATCGTGTGCATATCTCCGTGGTGACTGATCGGACATATTAAGCTACTGGTCGCCACCCGACGCAAAACGAAACGCTGCCACCGATCGCCACGCGATGCCAAACAATATGCATCCACGACGCCCAGCGATTGGTAATGACAGACACGCCGACCGTCTATGTGACCCGAGCGATCCCCGATGTCGGACTCGACCGGCTCAGAGAGCGATACGAGGTCGTCGTCTGGGATCAGAAGTTGCCACCGACGAAAGAACACGTCGTCTCGCGGCTCGCCGAACTCGACGCCGAGGGACTCGTCTGCTTACTCTCCGACGAGATCGACGCGGCGGTGCTGGACGCCTCGACCGATCTGTCGGTCGTAAGTACGTTCTCCGTCGGCTACGACCACATCGACCTTGCAGGGGCCGCCGATCGCGGCATCGCAGTCGGCCACACGCCCGGCGTGCTCACCGAGACCACTGCGGACCTGACTTGGGCGCTGTTGATGACCTGCGCGCGTCGGACCGTCGAGGGGCACGCCTACGTCGCCGCCGACGAATGGGAAACGTGGGGCCCGAGGCTCCTCACCGGTCCAGATATCCACGGCGCGACGCTCGGGATCGTCGGTCTCGGAAAGATCGGGACCGCCACTGCCAGACGGGCCGCCGGATTCGAGATGGACGTGCTCTACAGCGGCCGATCGCGGAAGCCCGGTCGAGAAGACGAACTCGCCGAGTTCGGTGTCGAAGCGATCTACGTCGAGCGCGAGGAACTGCTCGCCGAGAGCGACTTCGTCTCACTGCACGTGCCGCTGACCGAGGCGACGGAGAGGCTCATCGACGAGTCGGCCCTTCGTCGGATGTCCGAGAATGCAATCCTGATCAACACCAGCCGCGGGGAGGTCGTCGATACCGACGCGCTCGATGCGGCGCTGGCGACGGGAGAGATCGCCCGCGCCGGGCTGGACGTCACGGACCCCGAGCCCCTCCCGGCTGATCATCCGCTCGTTCGGCACGCTCCCGAACGACTCGTGGTCACGCCGCACATCGGCAGCGCGAGCACCGAGACGCGAAACCGGATGGCCGAGATGGTGGCGGCCTGCACCGAAGCGGGAATCGACGGCGAGCCACTCTCCCACTCTGCGCTTCGGGATGCAGGGATGGGGTGAGAGCAGAGAGATCGGAATCCGTCGCGGGCGCACTCACTCGGTGACGAGCAGGACTCGCAGGTCGTTGACGTTGGTGCCGGTCTGTCCGGTGAACACGAGCGCATCGCGCTCGTCTAGATAGTCGTAGACATCGTTGTCGTTCAACCGCGCACGCGCCAGTTGGAGGTCGTCGACGGTCGTCGAGTCGACCAGCGCGCCGGCTGCGTCGGTCGGCCCGTCGATTCCGTCGGTATCGACCGCACAGAGCACAGTCCCTTCGGGAAGCTCGATCGCCGCGCTGAGGGCGAATTCCTGATTCGGCCCGCCCTCTCCGTCGCCTCGAATCGTCACCGTCGTCTCGCCGCCAGAGAGGATCGCCGCGGGCGGTGAGACCGGATTGCCGGTCCGACCGCTCTCCTCGGCGATCGCGACGTGCGTCAGCGCGGCCTCACGGGCCTCTCCGCGCACCGACGACGAGAGGACGAGCGGCTCGAAACCGGCGTCGGCGCACACCTCTCGCGCGGCCCCGAGCGCCGTGAAGTTGTCGGCGACGACGTGCGTCGAGACAGTCGCGAAGGCCGAGTCGTCCTCGTTGGGCGTGTCGTCGAACCCGCCCGCCGCACCGCGTTCTACGTGCCGAACGACCGGCTCCGGAGCGTCGACCTCGTACTCTTCGAGGACGCCGAGTGCGTCCGCATAGGTCGTCGGGTCCGGCGAGAGCGGCCCGCTCGCAACGACCGAGACGTCTCCC
Source organism: Halobellus sp. LT62 (assembly GCF_037031285.1). Taxonomy (NCBI): domain Archaea; kingdom Methanobacteriati; phylum Methanobacteriota; class Halobacteria; order Halobacteriales; family Haloferacaceae; genus Halobellus; species Halobellus salinisoli. Next base: position 786,022 of record NZ_JAYEZO010000001.1, on the reverse strand, counting down.
GAGCTGACGTCGCTGAAGACGAGGCCGACGGTCGTCGCCGGTGCGAGTCCGCGCGCGAGCTGACCGCCCTTTATCGCCGAGACGTGCTTTCGGACGGCGTTGATCCGGTCGATCGGCGCGCCCGAGCGGAGCAGTCCGTCGGTGAGCGATTGCAGGTCCGCCAGCGAGACGCCCTCGACGGGGGCGGCCAAGAGCGCGCTCCCGCCGCCGGTCACGGCAACGACTGCGAGAGTGTTCTCGTCGCTTGCGCGCGCTCGGTCGAGCACGCGCCGCGTCCCGTCGACGTTCGCCTCGCTCGGGACGGGATGAGTGCCGACGACCGCCTCTATCGGATCCGCTGGCTCCGGATCGTCGGTGACGACGACTCCCCCGTCAAGCCGACCGTCGAGCAGTTCCGAGAGATAGGTCGCGACCTGTCCGGCGGCGTTACCGCCCCCGAGAACGACGATTTCATCGTACGCGGCCAAGTCGTATGCCTCCTCGGCGATCCGTAGGGTCCCTCCCTCTACCGTGATGACTCGTTCGAGGACCGCGCGCGGCTGGGCGGCCCCGATACCGGCTTCGACGGCATCGAGGGCGACCTCGTGGGCCGGGTCTGCGTCCCGCGTGGCGTTCCGGTCGATCATAGCGGTTGCTCACCCGGCGAGATATAAAGCCTCACGAAGCGTCCGCGTGGGCTATGGTTTCACCGCCTACGGTTGCAGGAGGAACCCTCCCTCGACCGGGAGCGCAACACCGGTGATGCGCGAGGCGAGATCAGAGCCCAAGAACAGCACCGCGTTCGCGAGCTCACGGGGGGCCGCCCGTCCGGGCATCGCCTCCGTGATCTCGTAGCGGTCGGTCGTGTCCGGTCGCTGGACGGCCACGCGGTCCTGCATCGCGGTGGCGACAATGCCCGGGAGAATCGCGTTCACTCGGATCCCCTCCTCGGCGTACTCCATCGCCGCGGCCCGAGTCATCCCGTTGATGCCCGCCTTTGAAGCGCTGTATCCCGCGCGACCCATTATGCCGGTGGCACTGGCGACCGACGAAGTGCTGATGATCGAACCGCCGCCGTCGGCCAGCATCGCTTGGATGCCGTACTTCATTCCGTAGAAGGTCCCCCGGAGGTTGACGTCGACGACGTGCTCGAAATCCGCGGTCTCGTACTCTGCGAAATCGGCGAGCGCACCCTCGGTACCCGCGTTGTTGAACAGGACATCGAGTCCGCCGTACCCCTCGACGGCGAGTTCGATCGTCCGTTTGACATCGTTCTCATCGGACACGTCCGTCCGGACGAACGTCGCCTCGCCACCGCCTTCGACGATGTCGTCTACGGTTTCTTTGCCGCCGTTTTCGTCGATATCAGCGACGACGACGCTGGCCCCGTGCTCGGCGTAAGTCTTCGCCGTCGCTTCGCCGATACCCGAGGCTCCACCGGTGATGACTGCTACCTTTCCCTCGACTAACATACGCTGGTGAACACTTCGCTGGGGTAGGTTATACGTTCCGGTTCGATCCGGCTGTAGGTTATGTATAGTACGTACTACGCGCGCAGAACCTTGCTAATACAACACAATCTTTATTACTAATTAGTCAGATTCGTGCAAGTATGGCTCGTAAGCACAAGCCAACGTCACGTCGAAGTGTACTGAAAAGCGGCGGTATCGCCCTCGGTGTCGGAATGGGCCTCGCCGGTTGTATGGGGGACAACGGCGACGGCAGCGGAGACAGCAGTGGCGATAGCAACGGTGACAGTGGAGGTGCGACCACGAGTAGCGGAAGTGACGCAGAGGAGTTCGAGCTCACTTTCGCGACGACTCAGCCGCCGGAGAACATCTCCGTGCAGACGGCACAGGAATACTTCATCGACGCCATCGAGGAGGAGACGGACGGCCGGATCACCGTGGATCTCCAAGCGGCGACGCTCGGGGGGACCGAGGACAACCTCGACGCGCTGGAGGCCGGAACCGTCGACGTCCTCAACGAGAGCCCGACGGCACTGTCCCAGCGGTTCGCTTCCGAGTACTCGTTCGCGGGCGACCCGTTCGTCATCGAGGATATGGAACACTACCGCGCGGTGAATCAGGAGTTCCTGATGCCCGAAGACGGGCTCAACGGCATCCTGCTGGACAACGGCATTCGACTGGGTCCGGCCTTCTACGTCGGCAACCGCTGTTTCACCAGCAACACGCCGGTCACCTCTCCCGAAGACGTGCAGGGGCTCAAACTTCGTCTCCCGCAGTACGAGACGTGGACCGCAGTCTGGGACGAGATCGGCGCTGACGTGACGCCTGTGGCCTACGACGAACTGTACTCGGCGCTGCAGACCGGTGTCGTCGACGCCTCCGAGGGCCCGATCTCGCAGTTCCTGTCGGTGAGCCTCTACGAGGTGCAGTCGCATTTCAGTGTCACCAACCACCTGCTGGACACCAAGCACTTCCTCTACAACGACGAGTTCTTCCAAGGGCTCAGCGACGAGGACCGCGACCTCATCACGACGACCGCGAATGAGGCGGTCCAGTCGATGACCGAGGACATCAAGACCGAGGAGGAGTCGCTGTACGAGCAGGCCCGCGAGGAGGGCACGACCGTCGTCACCGCCGAGGAAGTCGACCGTGACGCGTTCGTCGAAGCCGGTCAGCCCGCGCTCGAAGAACTCTCCGAGACCAACTGGGCGGTCAACATCGCCGACATCCAAGACCTCGCGTAGAGACGCGGGCCTGTCTGCGAGGAATCCCTTCGTTCGATCCACCGGCCAGATCCGGGTGTTCCACCTGAACCCGGAGCTCTCGTTTCGCCTTCTCCGCTGACTCTCTTTTGAGTCGAACGGCGCTCGTTACTACTCGAGAGACGTTGCGCGCAGCGAAACGACCGGGCAGTGCGCGTTCAAAAGAACCGACTGGGCGACGCTTCCGAAGAGAATCTTCCCGGTTTGGCTGCGCTGTTGCGGACTCACGACGACGTACCGCGCATCTTGTGCTTCCGCGTAATCGACGATCTCGGCCGCGGGATCGCCAACACGGCCGACGGCTTTCGCCTCGGCTCCGAACTGATGGTCGTCGACGAGCGCCGATGCAATCTGTGCCGCTCTGTCTCGCAGCTTCGAAACCGGAATGCCGTCGTCACCGTGACCCACGCTATCTTCTTCGGCCTGTATCGCTTCCGACCGCTTCATCACGTGCAGCACGTGCACGACGTCGTCGAACTGCTGTGCGAGAACGTCGGCTTCTTCGAGTACAGCGCTCGCTTGATCGGAACGGTCGACTGCAGCCACGATAACCATACGCCACCGTAGAACCTCATCATTCATATAATTTTACTGGCGACCGCGACAGTAGGGTTAGATGGGGTTCTCCCGCCCGCGGTCGCCTAACTGCCTCGATCCGAAAGATACGCTAACGGTAACGCTTTTACAACTCGTAGATGATTCCCGATCACGATGGAATCTACGCTGTCGATTATCACGTCCTCTATCCTTCCGATCTTTCTGATCTTGGGAGCAGGCTCTCTGTTGAACCGATTTCAGGAAATCGATCCGGGGCCGCTCAACACCCTCTCGTTGTTCGTGTTGACGCCCGCACTCATCATCCACAGTATCACACTCACCGAACTCGGCACGGACGCACTGGTGAAAGTGACGCTCGGCGTGCTCGGATTCGTCCTGTGTCTTCTCGTCGTGGCGCGTCTGTTCGGATGTCTCACCGGAAAGACCGGACCGGTCCAGAACACCTTCGTTCTGGTTGCCGTCTTCGGGAACACGGGCGCGCTGGGAATCCCGTTGGCGGACTTCGCGTACGGCGACATCGGTCGGCAGACGGCGGTGCTCTTCGCCGCGGTCCACGGCGCGTTGGTGTTCACCATCGGGCTCTTGATCGCCCTGCGGTCCGATCAGCAGTCGGGCTACGGCAACCTCAAGCGGGTCTTTCGGTACCCCCTCGTGTACGCCGTCGTCGTCGCCGTCGTCGCCCGCGCCGCCGGTGTCGTGCCGTCGGCCGATTCGGCGTTGATGGGGACGCTGGGACTCGTCGGTGAATCGTCGATTCCGGTGATGTTACTCATCTTGGGTATCCAACTGTCGGAGACCGAGTACGGCGGTGCCCTCTCGATGACGATCACGCCGACGATCTTTCGGTTTCTCGTCTCGCCGCTCGTCGGCATCGCTGTCGCGCTCGCACTCGGGTTTCAAAACAGCGACGTCGCGCAGGTGTTCGTCCTATTGACGGCGATGCCGGTGGCAGTGGCCCCGATTATCTTCGTCGTCGAGTTCGCCAGCGAACAGACGGTCCGAGGCGTGACGCATCCGGAGTTCGTCTCGGCGAACGTGTTCGTGACGACGCTCGTCTCGATTCCGGTGGTGACGGTCGCGGTCACGCTACTGAAGTCCGGACTCGTTATCTAATCCCGAGCGAAAACGACTGCGCCCTCAGAGCAGACCGAACGTGCGGGGGAGTGCGAGAGACAGTTCGGGGAAGACGATGAGTAGCAGTATGACGACTGCCAGCGGGAAGTAATACGGCAGCACGGCACGCATTATTTTATCGAGCGATTCGTCCGTTACCCGTTCGAGAACGAAGAGGATGAGTCCGAACGGGGGCGTGATCAGCCCGTACATCAACGTCACCACCATCACGATGCCGAAGTGGATCGGGTCGATGCCGAGCTCGGGATACAGCGGGACCAACATCGGGACCATAATGAGGAGCACCGCCATCCCCTCCATAAACGTCCCGAGGACCAAGAGGACGAACGCCAAGATCAACATCGTGACGACGGTGCTGGCCCCGAGTCCGGTGACGATGCTACCGATCATATCCGGAATTCCGGCGAGCGTTAGCCAGTAGGCGTAGAGGTTCGCGAATCCGAAGATAACGACGATGCTGACTGTGTCCTCGAACGTCTCTTTGCTTACGTGGTAGAGGTCCGACAGCGTGATCGAACGGTAGTAGAAGAAGCCCAAGAAGATCGCGTACACCACGGCGACGAGTGCGGCCTCGGTGGCGGTGAACACGCCCGCGAGGATGCCACCGATGATGATGAGCGGAGCCATCAGCCCCGGAACAGCCTTGATGAACGACTCGAACAGTTGCGGGAAGTCATACGACCCCTCGGTCGGCCAGTCGCCTTTGCGGGCCAGGTAATACACGGTTCCGGCCATCGCGAGCGCCATCAGCAGACCGGGGACGACACCGGCGATGAACAGCGTCCCGATCGACTCCTGCGCTAAGACCGCGTACACGACGATCGGAATGCTGGGAGGGATGATCGGCCCGATTATCGAGGAGGCTCCGGTGATACCCACGGCATCGTCGCCCTCGTATCCGTTGTTCGTCATCGCCTCGTACTCGACACTCCCGATGCCCGCGGCGTCCGCCACCGCGGAGCCGCTCATTCCGGAGAATATCAGACTCACGACGACATTCACCTGCGCCAACCCGCCGCGGATCGGCCCGACGAGTTCCGTCGCGAAATTGAACATATCGTCGGTGATTCCAGTGATGTTCATGATCCGTCCCGCCATCAGGAAGAACGGGACGGCGAGCAGCACCCACGAGTTCATCCCCGCCCAGAACCGCTGGGTGATGACGATGAAGTTCAACTCGGGGCCGATCGGCAGCAACATAATGAAGATGACTGTCAGCCCGAGCGAGTACGCGGCGGGGACGCCGATCCCATACAGTGCCATCAGGAGTCCGATGAACGCGACGAGAAGTACTTCAGACATTGTTCCCTCCGAGAATGTCACCCACTCGCTCTCTCGTATCGTTCACCACGACGACGAAGAGGACCGCCGAGGACGCGCCGAAGAGCAGGTAGCCCCAGCCGACTTTGAACCAACTGATCAGTGGCAGGCCGGTATCTCCCGCTGTTTGGGCCGCGACGTACGCGGACCAGACGAGGAGTACAGAGAGGAACGCCATCAGCACGTTTCTGGCGAGGAGCAGCTGGTCAGTGCGCGTCGTAATTCGTTGGAGAACGGGGAGAAACGAGATGTCCGAATCGTTCTTGAACAGATACGGCAGTCCGATGATCGTCATCAGCGCGAGCGTGGTTCTGGCGACTTCGTACGTCCACGGAAGCGATGCGGGGAGGTCGACGTACCGACTGACTACTTGGAGGAGGCCCACCACCAACATAATATTCAGCATAATAACACCAATCCCGACGGTGACTCTGTCAAACCAGTCCGATCCCATATTCGGGTAAAAATCACCAACTATCATAAACCCTTTGCAAACGCCTTTAGGAGCCTTTTCGACCAGCACACACCACCGAATTCGCACGGCACCAGCGTCTCCAGTGCACCCGAACACTCAAGACCGACTCAGTCGAGACCGTGGTATGGACGAGTCCCACTATCCACGGCAGTTTGCACACGTCGGCCTCACGGTCCCAGATATCGAGGCGGCTCTCGAGTGGTACGAAGACGTTCTGGGTTGGCGGCGGCTCAAAGGTCCGCGCACAGCGACCAGAGGCGACGGCTACGCCGCGAAGCGCGCCACGGATCTCCTCGGTGAATTCGATTCGATGACGGTTGCACACCTAATCACCAGCAACGGCGTTGCTGTCGAACTCTTCGAGTTCGAGCCCGCAGAACCGTCCGAACAGGTCGATCCCAAACGACCGGGACTCTTTCACGTCGGCGTTGTCGACCCCGACGTTGCCGGCTTGGCTGAGCGGATCGACCGCGCCGGGGGCGATCACTACGCCGAGGTCTGGCGACTCTACGAGGACTCCGAGAAATACCGACTCACGTACTGTCGCGATCCGTTCGGGAATCTGATCGAGATCTACTCGCACAGCCACGAGCAAATGCACGCCGCGGGACTCGCGACGGCCGAGCGACCGTAACGGGATCACGTTTTCCAAAAGATTATAATACGAGAGTTGCCACCCATCCGTATGCGCGGACTAGCAAAGACGAAGCGCGAGTCCGGGAGTATGGAGCTCGTCGACGTCGACCGACCGGCTCCTGCATCGGACGAAGCGCTGATCGAAGTAGATTATGCGGGCCTCTGCGGCAGCGACGCCGGGATCTACCAGTTTAAACCGGCGTTCGAGCGGATGGATCCGCCGACCATCATCGGCCACGAGTACACGGGCCGCGTCGTCGAAACCGGCGACGACGTCACGCGGTTTTCGCCCGGCGATCGCGTCGTCGAGCGACCGATCCGGAACTGCGGCGAGTGTTATCAGTGCCAGAGCGGGATGGAGAACATCTGCGAAAACATCGAGTTGACCGGCATCGATCACGACGGCGCGTACGCGGGGTACATCGCCGCTCCCGCCGACTCGTTGCAGTCCGTCCCCGATGACGTCGATCCCCGTCACGCGGCGCTCGCAGAACCGACCGCCGTCTGTACACGCGCCGTGATCGAGAACTCACGGGTCGGAGCCGGCGACAACGTGCTCGTCGCCGGTCCGGGTCCGATCGGCCTCCTCACCGCACAGGTGGCCGACGCGCAGGGTGCTACAGTCACCGTCGCGGGGATCGGACCGGACACCGCATATCGACTGCCGCTCGCTGAGAAACTCGGATTTACCGCGCTCAACATCGAGGAGACCGATCTCGAAGCCTATCGCGAGGAACACACCGACGGCATCGGCTTCGACGTCGTCTTCGATACGACCGGCCATCCCTCGGGTCTCTCGATGGCGGCCGAGGAGGTCCGAAAGGGCGGTCAGATCGTGTTGGTCGGTCAGCCCGGAGAAGCGTCGCTCGACTACACCCCGCTCGTCCGCGCCGAAGTCGACCTCCAGTGCTCCTACAGCGCGCTGTATCGGGATTTCCACAACGCCTTCCGACTGATGGCGAGCGGCGATCTGGATCACGAAACGTTCCTCGACGACCGGTTCAGCCTCCTCGACCCGGAAGCGGCGTTCGAGGCGTTCCTCGCCGGCGAGACCTGCAAACCCGTCTTCGATATCTCGGTTCTGCGGGAGTAACGACCGCCGTCCGCGACTGGTGGTACTATCGGCGACTGGTGTCGCTGTCAATAACCGGTGTCGCGTAGGTTCAGGAGGCAGCGATCAGCGTCCGCAGTTACGGCCGACAAAAGGACGGTTTCCGCCGTTCAATTGCACTGAGGCCCGACTCAGTTGTTCCGGGGATCCCACTCGTTCCACTCTCGCTCGACGAGGTAGTTGTCGAGTTTCCCTTTTGGATCCTCGAAGACGTGCGAGCCGTGGAAGACGAGCAGCGTGTGGAAGTCGAAGTCGAGCAGGTTGTAGAGATTCAGCTCCGCGTCCGCGTGGTTATCGTTGAACAGCGCGGGTGGCGGGAGCAGGTATCCGGCGGGGAGTCCACCGCGGTCCGAGCCGTCGAGGACGTCTCCCGAAATCAGAATATCGCGGTCCTGCAGGAGGAGTGCCGAGGTCGCCTCTGTGTGGCCCGGTACCTGAATGACCCGGATGTTGCCGTCGAGGACGTCGCCGTCCTCGTAGGCCACGTCGGGCTCGATATCGAGACCGGCCTCCTCGAAATGCGCGTAGAGTTTGGATTCGTCGGCTGGCATCGCGATCTCGGGATCGAACGCTTCGACGACGTGCGCGAGGCCGCCGTGGTGGCCGTGATCGCCGTGCGTGAGGATGACTCGATCGACGGTTCCGTACTCCTCGCGGAGCGTCTCGACGAGTTCCTCGGCGTTCTCGTCGAACGCAGTGTCGATGAGCGTGATCTGCCCCTCGACCGGCATATCCTCTAACACGAACACGCGAACGTGCTCGAACTGTATCTGGTCGATACCTTCGACGACGTTGCTGACGCTCATACCTTGGGTGAAAATCGGGAGTAGTGATATATAAAAACTGTGTTCGCAGTCAGAAAGGTCGACGATTCAACGGGCGAAACCACCTGCCGTCAGAAACGTTCGTACGGCTGCAAATATGGTGAATGGTACCACTTCGAATAATTGTTTCAATATTATTGAAACGCCGTCTCAGTATCCCTCTAGATGTGGGACGGATAACAGAGGTACATACGTTATATCTATCCAAAAGGTCCAATTTCGTTTCACTACTGTTAAAAACACTCTCGATGCGTCAGTATCAACTAACGGTATCAGCGGCAGGTGACAAGCGTTTTCGCAGACCTGATGTGAGAACTGTCCCCACATCAAGTAGCAACTTTCAGACTATCACTCGCCGAATGCGATGTCAAGTCACCGCGGGACTCTGTGATTTCAATAATGATGTAACACTCCCCATTTTCGAGTAAACACTGGTCAGTTCCGGCGGAAGACCGTCACGCTCGCCTGTTCGATCGAAGTTGTCTGTGGTCGGTCGGATAGACACTGGTCCGATGGGCCGGCCAAGAGAAAAAGAGTGAGTAATTCCAACAATACAATAGTGTTATTTTTTGAAGCACCCACCGCTCTTTTCCAAGAATACTTTGAAATAGCACATAGTATGATTTCTTATGTAATATTTGGTTGCTTCGAGGTTGTAGTCTGTCCGTGCTAATTCAGATCATACATAAACTATTTAAACTATTTCAATTATAGGTTTAAGTATTCCTGTTTAATGATTATTTTATGATATTAATAGTTGCTAGCAGCGTATCCTCTTTCTCGTTTATTTAGATAATATTTAAGATATTTGTGAAAACCTCTAGATATTCTGTCCGTTCAATTCTGGTCTGTATGTAGTTCGATATTCCGCTCGAACCGATAACCAAATTTATATGCGCTTGGATGCTACCGCGTGACAATGAGGATCGACGACTTCGCTCTCGCGGCCACAACAAATGACCTAACACGAGAGCAAGACGCCCGAGAGGCGGCGGACATCGTCGAATTTCGGATCGACAAGGCAGAGAACCCGATCGAACAACTCGAATCTTACGACGGCGAACTTCCCATAATCGCGACGAACCGAAACCAGTGGTTCGGCGGGAAAGCGAAAGACACCGGACGCTTGGATACGCTTTTCGCAGCATCGCGTTTCGACAGTGTCGCGTACGTTGACATCGAACTGGAGACCGCCCGAGCGAAAGAGTGGATCCTCGATGAGTTCCGCGACAACGACGTCGGCCTCATCATTTCTCATCACGACTTCGATTCGACGCCCGACGAAGAGATTCTCACGGCGATCATCGATCAGTGCGCACACTACGGCGACATCGCGAAGGTAGCGACGTACCCGCAAGATCTCTCAGACACGCTCGTTCTCCTCTCGGCGCTTCACGAATCCACCCAATCCGGCATTGACGCCGCCGGAATCGCGATGGGTGAGACCGGGAGCCACACCCGCGTCGTCGGCCACATTTACGGCTCGAAACTCGGCTACGCCCCGCTGTTGGACGACGACAGCGACTACGCGCCGGGACAGATTTCGCTTGGAAAACTCCGGGCGCTCATCGAGGCGACGCGGATCGATGGAACGAAACTGGAGCGGATCGGTGCGATCGAAGACGACGTCGCCGTGCCCTCGGAACTGACGCTTCCGAACTGAGTCTGTTCTCCGCGACGGTCGGCGTCGGACGCGAGAGTCAATTCGCGAGCGGTTCCACGAGTCGAAGCTCTTTCTCGTCCGCGACGGCTCGGATTTTGTCCAGTACCACGTCAGTCGCACCTTTTTCCGCCGCGATCGAAATCCGCGCGCTCGACACGTTCGCCGTCCCCTCCGGTGCGGCGAGCGACAGGTCCGTCACCGACGCGTTCGCCGACTCTTGAATCCGAGAGAGCGTATCGGAGAGATCGGTGTCGATCACGTGTCCCGAGAGGATCACCGTCAGGCCTTCGCTGTACCGTTCGGTCCCCGCCTGAATAACGTTGATTCCGGCGTCTCTGAGCCCGTCGATGATCTTCTCGAACCGAGCGGGCGTCGCTTCGACATCGACCTCGACGGGGATGTGCCCGCGCGGGGTGACGTTCCCCCGTTCGTGAAAGATAGACAATAGGTTCCCGCCGTTTTCGGCGATCGGACGGAGCGAACGGAGGAGCTCCCCCGGCTCATCGACGAGTTCTAACCGGAGCGTGTACGCACGAACGTCCGTCTGTACGTCACTCATCGGTAGATCGACCCCCGGTCGACGTGTGCATAGTGACATCAACCTACGGGATCGAAATAAGTATACTGTCGGGTTCGCCCGCGAGCAAACGAACGTGAGTGCCGCCGATCGCGAAGACATCTGAAAATAACAATCCACAATAGAGTAAACAATTTTTTGTAAAGAATTATCTCGATCTGCACACACTGACTGACGTACACGTATGTCAGCCACGACGTTACAGGACGCACTCGACGACGCCGACAGCACGGTCGACCTCCTTCGCGATCTCGGACTCGCGCGGTTCACCGACCTGCCGGACGAGTTCACTCACTGGATCGAAGAGCAGCGCGCGTGGGCCGAGAGCGTGGCGTTCGCGGATCAGTCGTACCACATGACGGATCTGCGGATCGACGGAACCGACGCGATCGACCTCTACTCGGACTACGCGGTCAACAACTTCCGACAGTTCGACGTCGGACAGGCGAAACAGCTCGTCGTCGCCAACCCCGACGGCTACCTCATCGGCGACGCGATCCTCTTTCGGGAGGCCGAAGACTCCTTCCTGAGCGTCGGGGCGGCCGCGGCGCACAACTGGCTGCTGTATCAGGCCGAGCGGGGCGAGTACGACGTCGAGACGGAGTACCAACCCCGCCCCGTCGGCACCGGCGAGGATCCCAACAACTTCCGCTATCAGGTACAGGGTCCCGACGCGGTCGCCGTGATGGAGGAGGCGATCGACGGCGATATTCCGGATCTCGGCTTCTTCCGCTTCGAGGAAGTGACCGTCGACGGCACCGAGATGTTCCTCCTGCGACACGGGATGGCCGGCGAGGCCGGCTTCGAGTTCTGGGGCGACTGGAACGACGCCGACGACGTCCGCGAGTCGATCCTCGACGCGGGTGAGGAGTACGGGATCCGACGCCTCGGATCGAAGAGCTACCAGAGCGCCAACACCGTCCTCGGATGGCTTCCCCTGCCGGTCCCGGCGATCTACTCCGGCGAGGAGATGGCGGACTTCCGCGAGTGGCTCTCGCTTCGCCGCGGGCTCATCTCGATCGGCGGCAGCTACGACTCCGACGACATCGAGGACTACTACGTCACGCCGATCGAGGTCGGCTACGACCACATCGTCGACTTCGATCACGACTTCGTCGGCAAGGAAGCGTTAGAGGCCGAGATCGACGACCCCGACCGCAAGAAGGTCACGCTCGTCTGGGACGACGAGGACGTCGTCGACGTGTTCGCCTCGCTATTCCGCGAGGGCGAGACGAAGAAATTCATGAATATGCCCGCACCGCGCTCCTCGGCGTGTCACTACGACGAGGTGAAAGCCGACGGCGACGTCGTCGGCGTCTCGAAGTGGATGAGCTACATCTACAACCACCGGGAGATGCTCTCGCTCGCGCTCGTCGACACCGAGTACGCCGAGCCCGGGACGGAGGTCACGCTCACGTGGGGCGAGGCCGACGGGACCCGAAACAAGAGCGTCGAACGCCACGAGAAGACCGAAATCACCGCGACAGTCGCGAAAGCGCCGTACAAGCAGGACCGTCGGTAGAGCGCCGCGAAAAGCTGTTTTCGAGAACAATGTAGTAGCGCTTGCAAGTCTTCGCTCGCTCGTTCGCACGACTGCGTGCGATCGGATGAGTAATCAGTTGCAAACGCGACGATAGTTCGATCGAAGAGCGTCGCCGATTCGAGAATCGTCAGTCCGAGATGAATTTATTATCGCGCCAGTTCACGCCGTTCGAGCCGTTATCGTTCTTCGAGGGGTTCTCGACGACTTCGATGCTCGCGGGACGCTCTTCGCCCTCGACGATGCGGTGGGCGGTGAGTTCGCCGTCGATCTCGGTGATCGCGGTGAGCGTGCCCTTCTCGGCGAGGAGAGCGATCTCGCGCAGGACGAGAAACATCGGGTACTGCAGCGCGGTGTTCTGTAACACCGTCTCGCGGTCGCCCTTGAAACAGGCGAACTCGACGAGTTCGGAGGGGATTTCCTCCTCTTCTTCGTCCCAGCGCGGTGCGCCCGCGCGCGGCGGTTCCTCTTCGTACACGCGGTTCTCCGTGATACTGGCTTTCAACTGCGCCGTCGGAGTGTACTTGCTCAGGTTGTCCTCGGCCGCGACGGCCTTCAGAATGAGCGTGTTGTTCCGACGGGTCACCTCGACGTCCGTGACCTCGGGCGGCAGGTCCGGGTCACCGTTCAGGTACTCTTCGACCTCTTCGAGGGGCAGTTCCAGTGTCGAGTGAAGTCGGTATACGCGGCCTGACATAGTTACTTTGAGTGGTACCCGTACGAGCCGGACGCAACGGGACGCCGGTACCTGCGTGTTGGTACGCACCGGGGCCTTATAGGGTCTGCTCTTTGATTCGTGCCACCGAGAGCAAGGCGGAGGCGGACGCGTCGCTGTCGGTCGGGTCGCGCGTCCGCCGCGGCAGCGGCGATGTCGTCGATTAGCCCTGCAGCGTCGCTTCCAACTCACCGCGCTCGTCGAGCTCCGCGAGGATGTCGCTACCGCCGACGAACTCGCCGTCGACGTACGTCTGCGGGATGGTCTCCCAGCCGCTGTGGGCCTCGAGCGCGCCGCGGTACTGATCGAGCGCGGGCAACACGTCGATCGTCTCGAACTCCTCGACGTACTGGGAGATGAGATTCACCGCGCGCTGTGAGTAGCCGCACTGCGGCATCAGTCGGTTCCCCTTCATAAAGAGGACGACGTCGTTCGACTCGATCGCGTCGTCGACTCGTTCCTGTACCTCCTCTTCGCTCAGATCCGTGCCGGGTTGGAACGTCATAGGTGGCCGTAGGCGATCACCGGTGAAATGGGTTGCGTCGGAGCGCGAGCGGCGCGAGCGCTCGTGGCCTGACGAAGACGTTCGAGGGGGTGGGTTACTCGCTGCCGACGCGGACGACGTCGATCAGCGAGTGCACCGGCACGCCGTCGAGCTCGTCGACGCCCTGCTTGTCGACGATGACGACGCAGGCGACCGGCTCGCCGCCCTCCTCGCGGATCGACTCGATCGTCTCTTTCATCGTCGTTCCCGAGGTGATCGTGTCGTCGACGACGTAGCACTCTCTGTCGCGGATCTGTGCGAAGTTCCGCGAGAACGACCCCCCGAGCTCCTCGATATCGCCCTCCTCCCACTGGTGCTTCGCGGGCGCGTACGACCCGAGGTCGGTATCGAGCTCGGTCGAGACGACGGTCGCGAGCGGCGCGCCCGCTTTCTCGATTCCGATCGTGAGGTCGACTTCCTCGCCCTCCTTCACGAGCAGGTCGGCCATCGCGCGCCCGATGTGCGCGAGCCGTCGCGAGTCGCGTCCGACGGCGCTCCAGTCGACGTGGATGTCGTGCGGACCGCTGCTGTCGTTGCTGTTCGGCGTGACCGGCTGGGGGTCGGGTTCGTGGCTGTCAGTGCCGCTTCGTTCGACGAGCCAGCTCGCCGTCTCGCGGGAGACGTTCAACTCGTCGGCGATCTCGCCCTTCGATAGGCCCCGCTCGGCGAGTTCCGCCGCACTCGAAATGAGGTCATCGACGTTCTTCATACGCGCTGAATTGGACGGCAGTTTTTATAGTGGTGTCGTCGTCGTCGAACGCCGCCTCGAAGTCGTCGAAACCGTACACGCCGGAGACCATCGCGTCGGTGAACCACGCCGGAAGGCGATCGAGCGTCGCCGCGGCCGCCTCGAAGTGCCGGACGTTCGAGTTGACGCTGCCGACGAGCGCCTTGTTGTGCAACACGAACTCCCGGTGGAGATCGCCGCCGTCGATCTCGAACTCCCACGGGCCGGGGACACCGAGCAGCGCGCCGACGCCGTTGGGCGCGAGCGCCTCGATCGTCTCGAAGGCGTGTTTCGCGTAGCCGGTCGCCTCGAAAACCAAGTCCATCGGCTCGTGCGCGTCGGCGACGTCCGGAAGCGGCGTCCGCCGAGAGTCGACGTACGTCGCGCCCAACCCCTCGATTACGTCGATCGTCGGATCGGGTCGGTCGCGGCGGCCGAGACAGTAGAGTCGGTCGTAGTCGGCGCGCTCATCGAGCAGTGCGAGCGCGAGCAGCCCGAGACTGCCGTTGCCGAGTACGAGCGCGGATTCGGGGGTCCACCCGAACGACGACCGCGACGCGGCGGCGAGTTCGAGCGCCTTCTCGGCGACCGAGAGCGGCTCGATGAGGAAGCCGATGTCGGCGATCGAACGGGGGACGGAAACGAGACACTCCTCGGGACTCGTGAAGTACTCGGCCATAAACCCGTGTGCGCCCTCGATGCCACGTTCGTAGTACGCACCAGACGGAGCCATATCGGCCTCGCCGCGCTCGAAGTACTCGTTCGTCTCCCCGGGCGGGCGACGGACCGTCGGAACGACGACGTCGCCCCGAGAGAACCGGGTGTCTCCGGAGTCCTCGACGACGCCGACGGCCTCGTGGCCGAGAACGAGCCGGTCTTCGCCGTCGGGAAAGCCACCGTGGCCGCCGGCGATTACCTCGTGGTCGGTCCCGTCGACGCCGACCCGAAGCGTGCGGACGAGCGCCTCACCGGGTGCGCGGTCCGGTCGCGCGATATCCACGAGAACCGGCCGGTTCGTCCCGCGCTCGACTGCGATGGCCTGCATACGCGGACGTATGTCACCGCGCGATAAAAGATTTATTCTATTTTGAGTTAATTCTTCGCGTGCGGATCACTCACCGAGGTCGGCGTCGAGTTCATCGACGAGGTCGTCGCCCAGACCGACGTAGGTCGCCGGGGAAAGCGCGCGGAGTTCCGTTTTCACCGCATCGTCGACGTCGAGGTCCGCGAAGAGATCGCGGAAGTCTTCGAGTGTGACGTTCTGTCCGCGCGTGAGTGTTTTGACGCGCTCGTACGCATCGGTGTCGCCCTCGCGCCGGAGAATCGTCTGGACGGCCTCGCCGATCAGTTCGGGGTGGGCGTCGAGTTCCTCGCGCATCACGTTCTCGTTCGGGACGACCTTCCCGAGTCCGGCCTCGGTCTTCCCGTAGCCGATGAGACAGTGTGCGAACGCCGCGCCGATGTTCCGCTTGACGGTGGAGTCCGAGAGGTCCCGCTGGAGTCGCGAGGTAGTGATGTAGTCCGCGAGGAACGTCAGATCGGAGTTGGCCTTCGAGAGGTTCCCTTCCGAGTTCTCGAAGTCGATCGGGTTCACCTTGTGCGGCATCGTCGAGGAACCGGTCTCGCCCGCGTCGGCCTCCTGTCCCAAGTAACGGTTCGAGACGTAGAGCCAGACGTCGCGATCGAGGTCGACGAGCACGTTGTTGACGCCGCGGAGCGCGTCGAACAGCGCCGCGAGGTCGTCGCAGGGGTTCACCTGCGTCGTGAGCGCGGCGTGTTCCAGCCCCAAGTCGGCGACGAACGAGTGGGAGAACGCCCGCCAGTCGACGTCGGGATAGGCGGCGACGTGCGCGGCGTAGGTTCCGGACGCGCCCGCGAGTTTGCCGGAGATATCGCCCGTGGCGTCGTCGACGCGTCCCATCGTCGTCCCGAGACGGGCGGCGTAGACGGCCATCTCCTTGCCGAACGTCGTCGGCGTCGCGGGCTGGCCGTGCGTCCGCGCCATCATCGGCGTGTCGCGGTGCTCGTGGGCGAGGTCGACGAGTTCGTCTCTGACGGCCGCGAGCGCGGGCAACAGCACCTCCTCGACGGCCGGCTTCACGAGCAGTCGGTGCGCGAGGTTGTTCACGTCCTCGGAGGTCAACCCGAAGTGGATCCACGGGTGAATCCGCTCGTCGGTCTCCGTGCGCAGGAAGTACTCGACGGCCTTCACGTCGTGGTTGGTCGCGCTGTAGCCCGCCGCGCCCTCAGTTTCGAGGCGCTTTATGAGCCGCGCGTCGTCGCCGTCGAAGCCGTCGACGACGGCGCGGAGTTCGTCGCGCTCGGCCTCGGAGAGCGACAGCGGCGTCGCGTCGAGGTCGTCCAGCGCGAGCAGGTACTCGACCTCGACGCGCAGTCGCCCCCGCATCAGCGCCGCCTCGCTGGCGTAGGGGACGAGCGGTTCGGTTCGGCCGGCGTATCGCCCGTCGAGTGGCGACACCGCGGCGAGTGGGTCGGAGCGAGAGAGATCGTCCATACGCGAACCCTCCCCGAGGCGCTAAAAAAGCGTGTCGATGGCGAGACTCATTCCCGTGCATAGATAAGGTCCGTATCGTGGCTTTTGTCACCCAACCTATCCTCGATCGTGTATATCAACGCCGAGGAGACCGCAACTGACTTACTGTCTGCGCGAGGGGTCACGGGTATGACCAAGATTGCCGGGTTGGCGAGCAATCGAGGACGGAACCTCCGACACATCCACGACAGCGGACCGGGCGGGACCGAACTGGCGGTCGTCCTCTCGAATCGCGAGGGCGCGCCGATTCTCGACGCCGCCGCCGAACGCGGTATTCCGACGGAAGTCGTCGAGCGCGAGTCCGAGGAGTCTCGGGAATCGCACGAAGCGCGCATCCTCGACGCCCTGTCGAGTTACGACTTCGATCTCGTCTGTCTAGACGGGTATATGCGCGTCCTCACGGAGACGTTTCTGGACGCGACGCCGACGACGCTGAACGTCCACCCGTCGCTGCTCCCCTCCTTTCCCGGGGACGACGCCCACGAGCAGGTGCTCGACGCTGGCGTCAGCGTCACTGGCTGTACCGTTCACGTCGTCACCGAGGCGGTCGACGACGGACCGGTCGTCACGCAGGAATCGGTGCCGGTGTACGCCGACGACGACCTCGACTCGCTGAAATCGCGCGTGCTCTCCGACGCGGAGTTCACCGCCTACCCGCGGGCAGTCCGGTGGTTCGCCGAGGACCGACTGGCCGTCGAGGAGCGCGAGACCGACGACGGAACGGAGTTGACCGTGACCGTCGAGGGCGACGACGGCGGAGACTTCCCCGAGCGCCGCGTCGTCTCCGACGACCGCCGCGCGGAGCTGCGCTACGGCGAGAACCCCCATCAGGCAGCCGCGGTGTACGCCGACGCCGCGACCGAGGAGGCGAGCGTCGTCGACGCGCCGCAGCGAAACGAGGGCGCGAAGGGCCTCTCGTACAACAACTACAACGACGCCGACGCCGCGTTGAACCTGATCAAGGAGTTCGACGAACCCGCCGCCGCGGTCATCAAACACACCAACCCGGCGGGCTGTGCGACGGCCGACACGCTCGCGGACGCCTACGCCGACGCGCTCGCGACGGATCCCATGAGCGCCTTTGGAGGTATTGTCGCACTAAACCGCCCTTGCGACGCGGCCACGGCCGAGGAGATCGTCGACTCGTTCAAGGAAGTCGTCGTCGCGCCGAGCTACACGGACGCCGCGCTCGACGTCCTCTGCGCGAAGGAGGACCTCCGCATCCTCGCCGTCGGCGACCTCGCCGATCGGACTGACCGACTGACGGAGAAGCCGCTCGTCGGTGGCAGACTCGTTCAAGAGCGCGACCTCTGGGCACCGACCCGCGAGGACGTCGAAGTCGCCACAGAGACCGAGCCGACCGACGAACAGCTGGAGACGATGCTGTTCGCCTGGAAGGTGCTCAAGCACGTCAAATCGAACGGCATCGTCTTCGCCGACGGCACCGAGACCGTCGGCGTCGGAATGGGCCAAGTGTCGCGCGTCGACGCCGTCAAACTGGCCGCGATGAAGGCCGAATCCGATGCCGAAGGCAAGAGCGCCGAGGGGGCCGTGATGGCCTCGGACGCCTTCTTCCCGTTCCCCGACGGCGTCGTGGAGGCCGCAGAAGCGGGCATCGAGGCGGTCATCCAGCCCGGCGGGTCCGTCAACGACGAGGACGTGATCGCCGCCTGCGACGAGCGCGGGATTCCGATGGTGTTCACCGGGCGGCGGTGTTTCAGACACGATTGAGCGAAGCGAAATCTGTCTGAAACTCGCGGCAGAGCGTAGCGATGACGTGGTGCTTTCCGCACGACTGAGCGTAGCGATGACGTGGTGCTTTCCGCACGACTGAGCGCAGCGATGACGTGGTGCTTTCCGCACGACTGAGCGCAGCGAAGGAGTGCCGAAAGTCAGTGAGACGAACGAAGTGAGTCTCACGCGACTTCCGGCACGACTGACCGGAGTGACGGAAACTCACGGCAGCCCCGACCGGTGCCGCGGCTATCGCTTGGAGGCAGAGAGCGAACAGTCGGCACCCGCGTCGGCGACGTCGTCGGAGTCAACCACCCCGAGATCGCCGTTATCCCCGCGTCGACGTGCCGAACAACCGCGGCCCGACGCGGGACAGTTTTCAGCGCACGCGGGGTGTGTCCCCGCCCTCATATATAAACGCTCGTCGCTGTCGTCGCCGCCGACGTCGACGACGATAACGACGCTATTCGTCGGTCATCCGGACGACTAAAATCGGTTTGTCGGTGTTCTCGACGACGCGCTCGGTGACGCTGCCGAGGTTCGCGAGTTTGTCCCGACCGGACCGACCGTGCGTCCCCATCACGACCAAGTCGACGCCGTTGTCGTCGGCGTACTCGAGGATTTCGCGGTACGGGATCCCGTCGCGAACGGCGGTCGTGAAGTCGACGCCCGCCTCGTCGGCCGCCTCGGCGATGCGCTCGACCGCCGACTGCGCGTCCGCTTTCATCGTCTCTTTCAGCTCCGCTTTCTGCTCGTCGCCCGCGGCGAGATAGAGCCGTCTGTCCATCACGGAAAGGGCGTGAATCGTCGCGTCCCGCGTCGAGGCGATGTCGAGCGCGTGTTCGAGCGCCTGCATCGTGCCGTCGCTGCCGTCGGTGGGAACGAGTACGTCGTCGTACATCACGGAGAGGCCTTCGTCCGGAACCCTCTTGAACGGTTTCCCGGCTCTCGGGAGCGGCCTCGATGGCGACGGCGACCCGCTCGACGCGGGGCGAGAAAAGACTTGCAAACGCTACTACTATTTCTCCGTCACACTAAGACCCGAGCGTGTGCACACTGACGCTGGCTTGGCGCGTCTTCGCCGACGCCCCCGTCGTCGTCGCCGCGAACCGCGACGAACTGCTGGACCGCGAGTCGGAAGCCCCCGCCGTTCGCGACGGAGATCCGAAGTTCGTCGCCCCGCGCGACCTCGAGGCGGGCGGGACGTGGATCGGCTACAACGAATCGGGCATATTCTGCGGCGTCACGAACCGCTGGGTCGACGTCCCCGGCGGCGGTGAGCGATCCCGCGGGCTGCTCGTGCGCGACGTGCTCGAAGCGGAGCGTGCCGACGAAGCCAGACGGGTCGTCGAATCCGCTGTCGAGGCCGACACCTACGATGGGTTCAACCTCGTCGTCGCCGAGCGCGGAGCGGCGGTTCGAGACGGCACGGGGACGGGGGAGAGCGGTCGGACGCCCCGAGCCTACCTCTTCGAGTGGGACGGCGAGCTTCGGGTCCGCGAGTTGGAACCGGGCGTTCACGTCGTCGTCAACGTCGGCGTCGACGGCGAGAACTTCGAGCCCGAGAGTGGTCCCGAACGGGGGGCCGAACAGGCGGAGAACGCAGAACGGGTTCGCGAGGCGTTAGCGCCGGGGACGACGGAGGGGCCCGAGTCGTGGCGCGACCGCGCGGCCGACGTCCTCGCGGATCACGACTACGGCGTCTGCGTGCACGACCCCGAGCGGCGGTTCGGGACTCGGTCGTCGTCGCTCGTGACGCTGTTCGCCGACGGGACGTCAGACTTTCAGTTCGCCGACGGCCCGCCGTGTGAGACGCCGTTCCGACCGGTCGAAGGTCACCTTTAAACGACTCGCGGGCATCGGAGCGAGTATGAGCGCAGGTGCCGCCGAAGCGGACCTCTCGGAGGACGAACACGAAGCACTGGAACTCATCCGAGAGACCGGAGGGATCCACCAGAGCGACTTCTGGAAGGAGCTCGACATCTCCTCCCGAAAGGGAAGTCGAATCGCCGAGAAACTCGCAGAACTCGGCCTCATCGAACGCGAGGAGACGGTGTACGACGGGCACAACACCTACCACCTCGAACCCGCTGCGCGCGACCTCGACTTCTCGCTTTTGATGGCGGGCGATATGCTCTCGCCATTCATCGGTGAAGAGGAGGTCAACCACAACAGCGACGCGTTCTCTCAGTGGTTGATGAACCTCGCCTATGAGGAGTACTGACTCCGAGTCGATTCCGAGTCGCTCCCAAGCCCTTCGAATCGGACGGCACTGACCCGGGTTGGACCGATCTGATATCACTCACAGCGGTCGCCTACGGCTCGTGGCCCACGCCGCTAAGAGAAACCCACAAGGGTTCGTCTATATTTTTTGAGTATCCCCCCGAATCGTAAGACCGGTTACCAGCGATACCGACCCGACAGATATGACCGACAACACCGACGATATCCGGCTTCGCCCTGCCCGTCCGGCCGACGCGGCCGCCGTGCGCGACATCTACGCGCCCTTCGTCCGCGACACTCCTGCGACGTTCCGCACCGAAGTCCCCCCCGTCGAACACATCGAAGACGAGATCCGCGAGAAGCGCGCGGACGACGGGTATCCGTGGTACGTCGCCGTCGACGAGCGAAGTGGGGAGGATCGAATCCTCGGCTACGCCTATGCTAGTCAGCTCCGCGGTCGTTGCGCCTACCGCTGGGCCGTCGAGACGTCGATCTACGTCGACCCCGACGCGCACCGCGGCGGGATCGGAACGCTCCTCTACGACCGTCTGTTGGACACGCTCCGCGAGCAGGGCTACTGCGGCGCGTACGCCGCCCTCGGAATGCCGAACCCCGAGAGCGAGGCGTTCCACGAGCGCTACGACTTCGAGCGGATCGGGACGTTCCCCGCCGCCGGGTTCAAACTCGGCGAGTGGCACGACGTCGTCTGGTACCACAGACGGCTGCGCGACCCCGAGGGCGAACCCGACGACCCGCGGCCGGTCTCTGCAGTCGACAGCGCGTTTGAGGCCGACGGCCCGGCCGAGGGGTAGCCCGTCACCCCGGCAAACCTCCGGAGAGTCGCCACGTTCAAGCGCTCCGGCCGAGTGGAGCCGACAACGATGACACGAAGCGTCTGGCTCAAAGCCGACGATGCGGTCGGCGACTGGGAGACACGGAAGCGACGGATCACGACCGGCCTCGAAGCGGGCGTCGACTGGGTGCTCGTCGACGAGGCCGACGTCGACCGCGTGCGATCGCTCGGCGACGTCTCGGTGGCCGCGTTCCGCAGGAACGCCGACAGCAGCCTCATCGACGACGTCGAGGCCGACGAGAGCGACGAGGAGCGAACGGCGGCCGACGCCTACATCGTCGGCAAGGACGGCGAGGGCGACGGCACCGTCGACCTGCCGGGTGACTTCTCTGGCTCGGCGGACCTGACGACGCTCCGCCGCGATGACGAGCGCGCGCAGGGCGCGTACGTCCGGATCCTCTCGAAAGAGTACGAGTCCTTCGCGGAGGAGGCCGCCACAGAGGCCGACTACACCATCGTCGTCGGCGAGGACTGGACGATCATCCCCCTCGAGAACCTCATCGCGCGCATCGGCGAGGAGACCGACCTCATCGCGGGCGTCACCAGCGCCGAAGAGGCAAAGACCGCCTTCGAGACGCTCGAAATCGGGTCCGACGGCGTTCTACTGGACTCCGACGATCCCGACGAGATCCGGCGGACAGTTGAGATCCGCGACGAGGCCGAGCGAGAGACCCTCGACCTCGAGTGGGCGACGGTCACGGCGGTCGAACGCACCGGGATGGCCGACCGCGTCTGCGTCGACACGGGGAACCTGCTGGAACACGACGAGGGAATGCTCGTCGGCAGTATGGGCCGCGGGCTGTTCTTCGTCCACGCCGAGACCGCGGAGTCGCCGTACGTCGCTTCCCGGCCGTTCCGCGTCAACGCCGGGGCGGTCCACGCCTACGTCCGAACGCCAGACGGCGGCACGAAGTACCTGTCAGAGCTCAAAAGCGGCGACGAGGTCCAGATCGTCGACGCCGACGGGAAGACCCGCGAGGCCGTCGTCGGCCGCGTGAAGATCGAGAAGCGACCGATGTTCCGCGTGGAGGCCGAGATCGGCGACGACCGCATCGAGACCCTGCTGCAGAACGCCGAGACGATCAAAGTCCCGACTCGCGACGGACGGAAGTCGGTCACCGACCTCGAAGCGGGCGATGAGGTGCGAGTATACTACGAGCAGACCGCGCGGCACTTCGGCGAGGCCGTCGAAGAGAGTATCATCGAGAAGTAGTCGGGGGGAGTCAGCGCGGTGTCGGCGACGCCGACGACACCGCCCGTACGAGTCGCTCTATTGCTCCGTTTCCGGATACTCCCACTCCAACTCGATCGTACACCACGGACAGAAGTCGATTTCGGGATCGAGCTCGCCCCCGCAGCTCGGGCACTGCGGCCCGTCGGACACCTGCGGTCCCCGCACGGCGAGTCGGTAAGCGTCGAACGTGCTGACCATCAGCAGTCCGAAGATCGGCGCGGTGACGGTCGGCGGCAACGAACCCGGATCGAGCGACGCCAGCGCCGCGAGGTCCGCGGTCGCCATCGTCGAGGCGTCGACGAACGCCCAGAGGAGCACAATCGCCGCGCCGATGACGAACGAGAACCACGCCGCGGCGCGACGCCAGCGACGCAGGTAGAGGTGTCCGGCACCGGCGACGCCGAGGCTCGCTCCGAGGACGGCGACGAGCGCCGTGATCATCGCACGACGGCGCGTTCCGGTCATATCCGGTGACGACGGCGTGGGGGTGTATAAATCTCTGGAATCGGATATCTCGTCCCAGAATCGGTGACGGCGGGTCAGAACGGCCGGATGGCGGGGAGAAATCCGAAACGCCCGCCGGGTGAGAACAGGCGTTACGCGAGGCCGATGCTCTCTTCGGCTTCGAGCAGTTCGTGATACCGGTTTCGGATCGTGACCTCGGAGATGTCCGCGACGTCGCTGACGGCCGCCTGCGTCGTCTTCTCGTTGGTGAGAAGCGCCGCGGCGTACACCGCAGCGGCGGCGAGGCCGACCGGCGACTTCCCGGAGTGGACGCCCTTCTCCTTGGCGTTCTTCAGGAGCTGGCGCGCGCGGAGCTTCGCCTCGTCGGAGAGGCCGAGTTCGGAGGCGAAGCGCGGGACGTACTGCTCGGGGTCGGCGGGCTTGACTTCCAGCGACAGTTCGCGGGCGATGTAGCGGTAGGTGCGCGCGACCTCGCTCTTGGGGACGCGCGAGACCTCCGAGATCTCGTCGAGCGAGCGCGGGACGCCGGCCATTCGCGCCGCGGCGTAAACGCAGGAGGTGGCGACGCCCTCGATGGAGCGGCCGGGGAGGAGGTCCTCGTCGAGCGCGCGGCGGTAGATGACCGAGGCGGTCTCGCGGACGTTCTCGGGGAGGCCGAGCGCGGAGGCCATCCGGTCGATCTCGCCGAGCGCCTGCTTGAGGTTGCGCTCCTTCGAGTCTCTCGTTCGAAAGCGCTCGTTCCACTTGCGGAGGCGCTGCATCTTCTGGCGCTGGTTCGACGACAGCGAGTTGCCGTAGGCGTCGCGGTCGCGCCAGTCGATGTTCGTCGACAGCCCCTTGTCGTGCATCGTGTTCGTCGTCGGCGCGCCGACGCGGGACTTCTGGTCCTTCTCTTTGGCGTCGAACGCGCGCCACTCCGGCCCGCGGTCGACGGAGTCCTCGGTGATCACGAGGCCGCAGTCGTCACAGATTGTCTCGCCGTGCTCGTCGTCGACGACGACGTTACCGCTGCATTCGGGGCACACCAGTTCCTCGTCGGCGGTCTCGGATTCGGTCTCGGTTTCTTCTTCCTCTTGGTCGGGTCGAACCCACCGCTGACCGGCCGAGGTTCCGCTTCGGTCGTTCGTTTGCGATTCGTCTCTCGTTCTCGCGTTCACGCGAGTATACGTACTCTTCTCGCTCATCGGTATAGCGACGAATGCTCCGTGCCACAG
This sequence comes from Halobellus sp. LT62, assembly GCF_037031285.1. Classification (NCBI taxonomy): domain Archaea; kingdom Methanobacteriati; phylum Methanobacteriota; class Halobacteria; order Halobacteriales; family Haloferacaceae; genus Halobellus; species Halobellus salinisoli. The sequence goes on along the minus strand of NZ_JAYEZO010000001.1, from coordinate 761,211 downwards.
ATACGGGTAAGAGAGGCCCGGAGCGGTCCGTATCATCCCCACCGACGGAGAATATAAAAGCGGTTCGGAATCGCTCGCGCGAAGAGGACGCACAGCCCCGATATGAGGCATCTTTCGAAAACAACCGTTAGGATTTATATATCGGGGCGAACGCTCCCGCCGACTCGAACGGATTCGCTTACACGGGGGACGAAATCGTACACACGCGACGAAGCCCAGTGATGCGCGACGACGGTCGTACGCGACGAACTCGTTCACACGCGAACTCGTTCACGCGTGGGACGAACTCCTCCACAACGCATTTTGTCGTCGCGAGCGCGGGTTCGTGTATGACTGTGGAGGGCGGGCGAACGGCAGCATCGGTCGGGGAACGCTCGGCGGCCGAGACGACGGTCGTCTCGCTGGCTCCCAGCGCGACGGCGACGTTGGCTGCGCTGGGCGCGGGGGAGCGCATCGAGGGCGTAACCGCCCACTGCGCGCTCGACCGCCCGGTCGTCGGCGGGTGGTTGAACCCCGACTACGACCGGCTGGCGGACCTCGGCCCCGACCTCGTCTGCACGGCGGATGGCCTTCAGGCGGAGATACGCGACGACCTCCGCGATCGCGGCTACGACGTCTGCCACGTCGAGCCCGACACCCTCGACGCTGTCATCGATTCCTTCGAGACGCTCGGCGACGCGGTCGGCCTCCGGGAGGCCGGGTCGGCCCTCGCGGTCGACGCCCGCGAGCGGATTGACGCGGTCCGCCGCCGCGTCGAGGCAGCGGTAGAAACCGACGGCCGCGAGCGTCCCGTCGTCTACTGTGAGGAGTGGGGCGACCCACCGATGGCCGCCGGAAACTGGGTCCCCGACGCGGTCGCCGCCGCGGGCGGGCGGTACCCGTTCTGCGAGCCCGGGGCGCGCTCACGAGAAGTCACCCGCGAGCGCGTCGAGCGAGCGGATCCAGACCACGTCGTCGTCCACCACTGCGGGCGCGGCGACCGTGTCGATTCCGACCTCCTGACCGAGCGCGGCTGGGAGCTGGACGCCTCGATCCACGTCCTCGACGACGACCTCCTGAATCAGCCGAGTCCCGCGCTCGGCGACGGGATCGAGACGCTCGCGGCGCTGTTGTACGGCGACGGATAGCGTCGCTCAGACGAGTACTAATGACGAGCGCACCGGCATCCGGAAGCGACACACGTTTGCATCGCGCTGTACACGCACAGGTATGCAGATCGCAGTGGGAAGCGGCAACCCGGTCAAGCGCGAGGCGACCGCGCGCGTCTTCGCCGAGTCGACGGTGATCGCCGAGTCGGTTCCGTCGGGCGTCGCCGAGCAACCGATGGGCCACGAGGAGACGAAAACGGGCGCACGGAACCGAGCGGATGCGGCGCTAGGTGCCGACGCCTACGACCTCGGCGTCGGTATCGAGGGCGGCGTGGCGACGTTCGGCGGGTCGGGGGTCGCCGACGCCGACGACCTGTTCCTCGTGATGTGGGCCGCCGTCACCGACGGAAAGCGCTGGGGCGTCGGCGCGGGTCCGAGCCTTCTCCTCCCGGATTCGATCGCGGCGCGAGTCCGAACGGGCGAGGAGTTGGGACCGGTGATGGACGACGTCCTCGGCGAGTCGAACGTCGCGAAAAAGCAGGGCGCGGCCGGGGCGTTCACCAGCGGGTTGATGAGTCGCACCGACGCGCTCGACGCCGCGGTGACCGCGGCCGCATCGCCGTTTCTCAGCGAGTTGTACTGAACGCGGTCAGCGGCTCAGTCGGGTGTGACTGGAGCTAGTCGAGCTTGGCGGGCTCTTTCGCTTCCTCGCGCACGTCTCGTGTCTCCTCGACCGCGGTCGTCAGCGAGACGTTGAGTCCGAGCATCGACCCGTACCCGCCGACGACGGTGACGATGTTCTTCACCGCGTGATCGAGGACGGCCGCACCGAGCGCGAGTTCCGGTCCCAACGGCGTCAGCGCGACGACGAGGAGCGTGAACGCGCCCTCGTAGAGACCGACGCCGCCGGGTGACAGCGGAAGCACCTTCGCGAGGTTGCCGACGCTGACGGCGAAGAAGCTCACTGCGACCAGTTCGACGACCGGCAGTCCCGGTGAAAACGCTGCGAGGACGAACAGCGCGGTCACGACGTCGAGCGTCCAGATGAGGACGCTCGTCGCGCCGACGCGGGCGAACCCCTCGCGCGTGCCGGCCACCGTCTGGAGGTCGCCGACGAAGCGACCGATGATCCCGGCGACGAAGTCCGCGTACGAATCCGTGCTGATTCGGTGCATAAACGCCGTGACGAGATCCCGGTCGCTCCGAGCGGAGAGCGCGATGACGCCGACCGCGCCGAGAGCGGCGAGACTGACGGCGACTGCGACGACGACGGCCACGCGACCGGCACCGTCGGCACCGACGATCGTCTCCGCGAGCTGGGCCGTCTGCCCGGTCACCGTATAGCCGATGAGGACGACGCCGGCCATCGCGGCGATGGTGAGCAGGTCGAACACCCGTTCGGCGGCGAGCGACGCGAACCCGGAGGGATACGGGATGTCGCGCCGCGCTTTGACCACGTAGGCGCGGATCAGGTCGCCGGCCCGCGCCGGGAAGACGAGATTCCCGGTCTGGCTGATAAACACCGCGCCGGTCAGGAAGCCGACCCGCTCGCGGAATCCGAGTTCCGAGAGGATGTCGCGGTAGCGGAGTCCGCGGAGCGGCCACGAGAGGATGTACACGAAGACGCCCGCGGCGACGAGCACCGGGTCGGCATCGCCCATCTCCGAGAGCACCGCGCCGAAATCGATGTACTGCGTCATCAGGACGAGCGCCAGAACGGCTAATCCGGCTCCGGCGACCATCCCGACGCGACGCGACAGACGCGGGCGCACCGACAGCTGCCACCACGTCCGGAGGATCTGACTCCCCATCCCGAGCACGTCGCGGACGAGGTCGACTTTCGTGTCGCCCTTCGGCGTCCAATCGACGGGGAACTCCGCCACCTCGAAACCGCGTCGCTGCGCCCGGACGAGCATCTCGGTGTCCCAGAACCAGTGTTCGTCCTCGACGTCCTCCCGCAGCGTCTCGAACGCCTCGCGGCTGAACGCCTTGAATCCGCACTGGTGGTCTCTCAGGTCCGAGCCGAGGAACGTGCGCACGAGTCCGTTGTACGCGCGGCTCGGAATCCCTCGCTTCGCCGGTCTGTCTGCGACGTTCTCGGACATCCACCGCGAACCGGTTGCGACGTCGGCCTCGCCGGATCGGATCCGTTCGACGAGCTCTTCGAGGTGCCGCATATCGGTCGCTAGATCCGTGTCGAAGTAGACGAGCACGTCGCCGTGGGCGGCCTCGAACGCCCGTTCGAGCGCGCCGCCGCGCCCGAGACGCTCGTCGCTGTGGACGTGTCGGACGCGGTCGTCCATATCGGCCAAGCGGTCGGCGATCTCGGGCGTCCGGTCGTCGCAGCCGTCTTCGGCGACGATCACCTCGAACGTCCCGGGGTCGAGAAACGCCGCGAGCGTCCGGAGCGTCGTCTCCACGGTCGCCTCGATGGTCGCCTCCTCGTTGTACGCGGGGAGGACGACGCTCACGGCCGTAGACGCACACGAGGGCTGGCCATCCGGCGTCGGTGATCGGCCGTTCTCCGGGTCCCCGGGCTCCGAAGTCGTCTCGTGCGCCGCTTCGCGTCGGGGACCAGTCATTAGGCGTATCTGACGCATCGGACGGTATGAACTTTCTGTCTCGTTTATTGGCGCTTTCTCGGACGGCTACCGTTTTCGATCCGACCACCTCGCGTTAGGCGACCGTACCCCCAGCCGCGTTCAGGGTTGACGATCTCTCGGGGGAACCCCCGGAGAACGCATCACTGCGCGGTGTTAACTTCCCGTACCAAACCGCTCTTAGGTCGATCTCCCGTGACGGGATGTATGAGCGCGACCGCCACCGCGACGACCGCACCGAACCTCAGCGAGAAGCAGCGCCGAATCCTGCAGTACCTCCGGTCGAACGTCGACGATCGGACCTACTTCAAATCGCGGCTGATCGCCGAGGACCTCGGCCTCTCGGCGAAGGAGGTCGGCGCGAATATGCGCGCGCTTCTCGACGGCGACATCGGCCTCAGCGTCGAGAAGTGGGGCTACTCCTCGGGGACGACGTGGAAAGTGACGCGATGACATCCTCCCCGCCGTGAACGGCGGGGTAGTTCGCGGACCCCGACGACGGAGGCGACGAACAGCAGGCGTTATCCGTCGCGGAGTGTGACTGTTTTGCGTTAATGGACGATCCGACCCCGACAAACCGTCGACGATTCCTCGAGGGCGTGAGCGTTGGCGGCGCGACCCTTCTCGCCGGCTGTACAGACCAACTCGATGTCGGTAGCGAGGGCGGCGACGCTAACGAGCAAGTGACTGCGGGATCTGACGGGAGCACCGCGAGTGTCGCGGCCATCGTCGCGGTCGATCAGGCCGCATTGCAGGAAGAACAGGCGGAGTTACAGGAGGAGTTCCGGAACGGGAATCTCACGCAGGAGGAGGCCCGCGAGGAGCTCTCGACGCTGCAGGAGGAGTACGTCGGCGAGGCGATAACGAACCTCACCGGGACGGTCGAAGAGACCGAGGGCGTGTCTGTCGACGACGAGTACCGCTCGCTGGGGGCGGTGACGGTCAGCGGGAACGCGCGAGCGGTTCTGCGCATCCTCGACGCGGAGTCGGTGAGCGCGTTGGTCTCGAAGGCCGATCTCGACGCGCAGATGCAGTCGACGCAGGAAACGGCCAACTGAGCGGGAGTATCGTACCTGTCTATCGATTCTCGCCACACCGTCCGGCGGGGACGCTAGCGGACGTACGAGAATCCCGATGGCGTTCCTCGTTCGGCGATCAGGGATCGTATCGAACGAGCGAATCGGCGTCTGCGGCCAGCGAAACGGCCTCGGGGCCGAACGAGTCGGCGTACCTGACGACGAGCGTGAGCACCGTCTCCGGCCGTTCGACCGCGTACGCGTCGTCTCTGGAGAGGAGTCCGGCCTCGTCGAGTTCGCGGGCGTAGCCGCTCACCGTCGCCCGCGACACGTCGAGTCGGTCCGCGAGCGTCGACCCCGACGTTCCCGGGTCGCGGAGGAGTTCGATCAACATCCCGCGCGGGGTTCGACGGCGGAGGTACCCGAGCGCGGTTTTCTCGAACGCCGAGAACCGATCGGCGGCGAAAAAGCGCTTGTAGTCGCCGTCGCGAGAGAACACGAGCACCCCGCCGTCGACGAGTCGCCCGAGATGATGCTGCGTCTCGCCCGTTCCGAGGCCGAGGTCGTCGCGGATCTTCGAGAAGTGCGCACCGGGCGTGGAGGTGACGTAGCCGACGATCGCGTCACGAGCGTCGCTCGTCGTGTCGGTATCGGCCGCGGCGCTCCCGCTCGCACCGAGTCCCGCGAGCGGCGACGCCGCCCCCAGCGCCGCGAAGCGCCTGAGCGTTGCCCGCTTCTCCTCGTCGATCCTGCGATCCCCCATCTGTTACGTTTCGGTAAACGGCCGATTCAGTCAAAAGCGCTTCGTTCGGGTCAGTTTCGGGGGTGGTCGACGCTGTGCGTCGAACGCGAGAGAAACCGGTTTGTGCCGCGGCGGCTGTCGTGCTACTCTTTCTCGGTTTCGACCGCGGGGTCGGCCTCTCCGGCGTCTTCGCTCTCGACTTCCTCGCTCGCGGCGTCGTTGCTCTCGGCGGAGTCGTTCGGCGGGACATCGTCCGTCGCGTCGCCGACGACGTCGTCGGGGTCTTTGATCGTCGATTCGTCGGCCGCGTCGGCCTCGGCGACGACCTCCTCTGGGCTCCTGATGTCGGTGCCGCCGCCCTGCTTGATCGCTTCCGCTTCCTGTTCGAGCTCCTCGACGTCCATCTCGGTGGCCGCGTCGATCTGCCCGAGGATCTCCTCGATGTCGTCGAGGCCGAGCAGCTCCCGGGTCTCGGAGTCGAATTCGAGACTGTCCAGACCGGCGGACTCCTGCACGTCCGAGTCCGTCAACTGCCGCCCGTAGCGGCCGAGGAGGCTCGTGAGCTCCTGCGGGAGGACGAACGTCGTCGACTCGCCCTGCCCGATGGCTTCGAGGCTCTCCATCCCCTTCTCGATGATCGCGCGCTCGCCCATCGATTCGGCGGACTTCGCGCGCAACACCGTCGAGATGGCGTCACCCTGGGCTTCGAGGATCTGACTCTGCTTTTCGCCCTGCGCGCGGATGATGTTCGACTGCTTTTCACCCTCGGCCTGCTCGACCGCGGAGCGGCGTTCACCCTGGGCTTCGAGGATCATCGCGCGGCGGCGACGCTCGGCGGACGTCTGCTGCTCCATCGCCTGCTGGACGTCTTGGGAGGGGTTGACCTCGCGGACCTCGACGCTCTCGACGCGGACGCCCCACTCGTCGGTCGGCTCGTCGAGTTCGCGGCGGATCCGCCCGTTGATCTCTTGGCGCTTGTTGAGCGTGTCGTCGAGCTCCATGTCGCCGATGACCGCGCGCAGCGTCGTCTGTGCGAGGTTCGAGACGGCCCGCTTGTAGTCGTCGACCTCGAGGAACGCCTTCTTGGCGTCCATCACCTTGATGTAGACGACCGCGTCGGCGGTGACCGGGGAGTTGTCGCGCGTGATCGCCTCCTGTCGCGGGACGTCGAGCGTCTGCGTCCGCATATCGAAGGCGTACGTCCGCGAGACGAACGGCGGGATGAAGCTGATACCCGGTTCCAGCAGTTTGCGGTACTCGCCGAACACCGTCAGCGCCTTCTTCTCGTAGGCGTCGACGATCTCGACCATCTGATAGACGGTGACGATCGCGAGGAGGAGAACCAGTATCCCGATCGTCGGGATACCGATACCTGCCTGTAGCGATATGGGACCAAGTGCCATATTCGGCCTTAGTGTGTCGCTCTCATAAGGGTTGGCCCCTATACGAAGAGTGTTGTTCAGATATTGAGGAGACACCGGGTACTGTGGGAGAGATGCCCTCGGAAGCCCCCGCGCGCTCGTCGTCGGCGGCGCTAAGCGCCGACTGCCAGAGGAATCCGGATTCCTCGCTGTCTGCGACTCGCTGCGCGCGTTCGCTCCGCTCACGTGCTTACTTCGTCTCGGCTGACGAGCGCGCGACCCCTTCCAGTCCCACCCGGAGCAGAATCCAGTCAGTAATCGAGTGACAACCTACGGCCTACGTTGAGTGCGGTTGCCCGGGTTTGGCTCCCGACTACGCTCGCTCGGTCTCGGTTTCGACGTCCTCGTCTCGGCCACTGTCGTTGGGGTCGATATCGGTCCCGTCGCCGGTAGCGTCGGTCTCGTCGTCGGTAGCGTCGGTCTCGCTGTCTTCCGTCGTCGACTCCGGTCCATCGCCCGCGGCCTCGCTGTCGTCGACCTCCTCCTCGGTACGTCCCCGCGCGAGCTCGCGGTCGATCTCGTCGTAGTTCGTCGACAGAGACTCGACGGTCACGACGTTGCCGCCGCCGGGGTCGATGACGACGATCTCGGTTCCGACGTCGATCTCGCCGTCGACCGAGCGGGCGGCGTAGAGGGGATTGAACCCGCCGTCGTCGAGTTTGACCTCGCCCGCCGTCGGCGTGACGCGCTCTGTAACCCGCCCGGTGCGACCGCGAAGGCTCGTCGAGTCGCTGGTCTGTCCGGCTCCCTTTCCGCCGTAGAAGTCGAACTCGCGGTAGCCGTAGAGCGCGATCGCGCCGAAGACGAGGACGAGGACACCGAGGACGACCGGCGACGCCAGCGGACCGAGAATCAGGCCGACCAGTCCCGCGGCGAGCAGCGCGACCCCGAGGACGACGAAGTGCGCCCCCGGCGCGAGCGCTTCGAGGACGCTCAGTCCCAGCCCGGCGGCGACGAGCAGCAGCGGCAGCGTCTCCGGCGGAATCGAGAGCTGCAGGGCGACCGGGAGGAGTCCGTCGATCATACGCGAGGTTAGGCTGGCGGCGGATTAAGCGTTGTCACGCATCCCCGTCCGAGACGGCCCCACCAGACCGGAGAGCGGCCCTCGGAAGTTCGAGAAAGACGCGCGTCCCGCGCTCGGAGACGTCGAATTCGACGCCTCCGCCGAGCGCGTCGACACCCCACGTGACGATCCACAGCCCGAGGCCGCTGCCGTGTTCGAGCGCCGTCTCCTCGGTGTCGTCGAGAACGGCGAGTTCGTGTTTCGGGATTCCCGGGCCGTCGTCGCCGACTTCGACGGTCAGAGACGGTCCGTCGGAGGCCGAATCGACAGCCCGAACAGTCGCTGTCGGCGACGCCGAGTCGGCGTGTTCGAGCGCGTTTTCGAGGACGTTCCGAAACACGACGTCGACGAGCGGTCGAGTCCCGCGCACCGCGGCGGATTCGGGGACGTCGATGTCGACGCTCGCGTTCGGATACGTCGCCGCAAGCTCCTCACGGATCGTCTCCAACAGCGGCCGCAACGCGACGGCTTCCGTCGCGGCGTCAGCCCGTAGCGCCTGTTCGATCTGCCGCGCCTTCTCGCCGAGTTCGACGACGCCCGCGGTGTTCTCCGCGGCGGTCCGAATCATCTCCGTCGTCTCGGCGTCTTCCGTCCGATCCGCCGCGATGTCCAAGTACCCTTGGACGACGTTGAGATCGTTCCGGAGGTTGTGTCTGAGCACGCGATTGAGCACCGCGAGCCGTTGCTCGCGCTGTCGCTCCTCGGTGATGTCCTGACAGACGACGGTGTCGCCGACGGACGTTCCGGTGGCATCGGTTAGTGGGGCCGTCGTAACCGCGTACGTCCGGTTTCGTCCGTCTAGCTGGCGTGACAACGTCTGTTTGCCACCGGCCGGATCGATCTCCGGGAGGACCTCCTCGAAGCGCCGTCCGAGCAGGTCGCCGATTTTCACGTCCACGAGTCGAGCGGCCTCGTCGTTGCATTCGATGATCCGGCCGCCGCTGTCGACGATGATGACGGGTGAGCCGAGGTTCTCGATGGCGGCGCGGTCGGCCGTTCGACGCGCCGCTGGAACCATCTCGAACATCTCCCGCGAGAAGAAGGCGTACATATCGAACGCCAAGTGAATCGGGAACACGAGCGGGGTGAGATTCAGCGGGGGCGTCGCGCCGACTTCCGCCAACCAGAGGAGAAACGGGACCCCCGGGAAGATCGGCGAAACCGCGATGGCGGCCGCTTGCGATCGGTACAGCGGGCCGTAGCTGAAGACCGTATCCGCGAGGAGAAACGAGCCGACGGCGATCATCAATATGAATCCCGCGGCGTTCACGAACAGCCACGGCTGGTGCGCGTAGACGACTGTGGCCGCGCCGAGCGTCGGCTCGATCCGGTATCCGCTCCACGCGATGTGGTGCAGCGAGTTCGTGATGACGACGAGCGTGTGCAACACCTGTAGGCCGACGACGCCGGCCATCGCCTTCGAACGGAGGACGTTCTGGCGGCCGGTGTACTCCAGCGCAAACGCGAGAAAGAGCACCCCGATGAAATTGATACTGAACCAGATCGGGATCTCGAACAGCTCTCGGAGAGCGGGATCGAACACAAAGAGTGCGACGCCGTACGACAGCGCCCACAGCGCCTCACAGGCGATCGTCGCGATGAAGAACCGACCGCCCAAGCGGTTCCGGTACGGCCAGAGATACCACATAAATCCCAGCGAGATCACCCCCGAGAGCAAGGAGACAGCCGCCAACCACGGGAACGAGGAGAACACGGACGTCACTCAGGAAGGACGTGGCCGGTATAAAATTACGGACCCGAATCCCGTTCATCCGGTGAAGACGGCGGCTATCGATCAGCTCTCGTCGCTCGCGACGGTCGCTTCCGGCGTGAGCGCGCTGTCTCGGGCGAAGCGAACGCTCGCCTCGCTAGTCGTCAACAGCGTCGCGCTCTCGCCGTCGGCGGGGACGCTGAAGACCGTCCACACCTCGCGCGTCTCGCCCGGCTCGAACAACCCGGCGCTCGGGAAGCCGGTCACGCCGTCGAGCGGCTGGTGGCCGTAGCGCTCGCCCGCGACCTCGACGCTCAGCGACGGCTGATCGAACTGCGTCGGGCTTTCCGCCCCGTTGGTGACGTTCATCCGCACGAGGAGGAACGTCTCTCCTTCGGGCGCGTCGTAGGTCGTACCGTTGACCTGTATCGACCCCGTCGTCCGCGCGTTCCAGCGGACGTCGACGGTCGCGTTCTCGCCCGCGGTCGACATCGCCGAGACGTCGAGTCCGCTATCGCTTCCGACGCCGAAGGGCGCGCCGAGACCCACCGCCGGCCCCATCGTCGCCCCGAACACGAACGCGACGGCGAGAATCACCGGCAGCACGACCGCGGGGATCGAGCGGTTCGAGAGCCCGCGGAGCGCCGAGACGGGGAGAACGGAACTCGGCAACCGTGACCCGTCGTCGCCGCTCGTCGTATCCCCCCCGTCGGTCGGATCGTCGCTGCCGGCACCCCCGTCCGAATCCCCGCTCGCGTCGTCGCCGCGTCCCAGTTTCGCTCGAAGCGACGCCAGCGACTCGTCGGCGTCGGACGCGCGCTCGAGCAGCGATTCGGGGAGCGGCAGGCCGAGCCCCCGGAGTCGCGCGACGGCGGACTCGACCGGCCCCGTCTTCGTGTACCGCGCCAACACGTCGTCGAGCCCGCCCTCCTCGACCGTGCCTGCGAGCTTCGATCGGTCGAGGAGGTGGACGCTCCGCTGCGCGGCGATCTTCTTTGCACCCTCCGCGAAGGCACCCTGCGTCGCCACGACGGCGACGTCGATACCGCGCTTTCGGCAGAAGCCGATGAACTGCTTGAGATGTCGCTCGGTGACCGTCGCGGTCGTCGTCGGGAAGACGTAGATGACGCCGCGCTTGCCGTCGCCGCGCTTGCCGATCACGAAGCGCGTCTCGTCGGCGCGTTCTCGGACGGACGTCTCCCAGCCGCGCGCGTCCCACAGGTCCGCGAGGAACGCGACGAACGCCGGCGGCTCCAACTCGGGGATCACGATGCGTCACCCCGACGGGCGAGAAGGAGAGCCGCGCCGAGCACCGCCGCGATGGCGACGCCGGGTGACAGCGGCAGACTCGACTGGGACGCCCCGTCGGGTGCGAGCGGCGTCCGCGTCACGACGGGGTACGGCGTCGCGGTCGGCGTGCTCGTTTCTGTCTCTGTCGCCGTCCGCGTCGGCGTTACGGTCTCGGTCGTTGCCTCCGGGAAGTCGACGACGGCGGTGTCGTTCACGACGTTCCCGTCGATCGCGTAGGCCGCCGCGCTCGGGTCGTAGGCGTCCTCGTCGCCCGCGCGGACCAGTTCTGCGCGGAGCCGCTGCGTCTCGAACAACGGCGTACCGAGTTCCGCCGACACGTTCACGTGCCGGCCGGGTTCGAGGTAGTCGCTCCGTCCCACCGACTCTCCGCTCTCGTCTTCGATTCGAACGAACCCGCCGTTCGGGACCTCGGCCCTCTCGATTTCGACAGTGGTACCGGTCACCGTCTGGTTCTCGATGCGGACCGTCGGATCCGGCGCGACGAGATGCACCTCCTGAGCCGTTTCCAAGAAGTGATCGCGGACCCACAGCGTCGCGTTCGTCCCGCGAGAGACGTCGGAGAGATCGAAGGACGCCTCGAAGTTTCCGTCCTCGTCGACGGTCGTATCGGCGAGTTCGAGGAAGGCGTTCGGGTCCGTCGAGCGCAACCGCACCTCGAACTCCGTGTTCGGCGCGCGCGTCGTCGACCCCTCGACGGCGAACGTCGCGTCGTCCCACGGGTAGTGAACAGAGTCGTTCGTCGGGGACAGCGAAACCGACTGGCGTTGGAGGGTAAACGTCGTCGTCGCGACCGTCGTCGACCCCTCGGAGAGGCCGCTCTCTTCTGTGAGCGTCAGCGTCGCGCGGTAGCGGTTTCGCTCCGACTGGGATTCGATGTCGACGCCGGAGGTATCCCAGATGACGTAGAACTCGTCGTTCGCGAAGTTCGGGTACACCGTGACGTTCGCCGAGTCGGTCGCGACGAGAGCGCGAGCGGCGTGGTTCGGTCCGGGCTCCGTCTGCGTGAAGTTCACCTCGAGGCCGTTGGCCGCGGCGCTCCCCGTGAGATCGCTCGTGTTCAGCGCCGTCTCGAGGCCGCTCTCTTCGATACGCATCACGGCGTAGTCGCCGCGGGCGACGGTCGTCCCGGCTGTCATCGTCGACTGTAACGGGCCGACGTCGGCGTCGCCGTCCTCGCCGCCGCCGAGGTACTCGTCGGGCTCGAACGCGCCCGGTGCACGGAAGGATTCCGCGCGCAGTTCGCCACGGGGTTCGACCGTGAGCGTGCCGACGTCGCGCTCGACGCCGTCGACGTCGAGGCGGAGTAGGTAGTCTTCGGGCTCTAACGGCTCGTCGAGCGGCCGAGAGTGCAGCGTCGCCGACCCGCCCTCGATGAAGGCGTTCGGGTCCGAATCGGTCGTGCTTCGGGTGTCGATGACGATCTCGTCGGTCCCGCTGCCGCCGAGGTCGACGGTGACGTGGAACCCGTACTCGGGGCCGCCGATCGTGACGGTCGCGGCGTCCGAATGTGAGACGGTGATCGTCACTTCGTCGCCGCGCGTCACGCTGACGTTGCCCTCGGGGAACGACCCGGAGGCGTCGTCGACCTGGTGAGAGACGCCGATGCCAGCGGTTCCCGGCCCCGAAATCGACGCGGGGGGCGAAGCGTCGTCGAGAACCGCTGCTGGCCGTTCCCTGTCGGGAGCGACTGCGACACCCGAGACGGGCGTCGCGGTCCCGAGAAGGAGCGAGAGGGCGAGGACGAGGACCAGCGAAGTGGGCGCGTGAGGCATCGGCGGGTGCGTTGTCCACGGTACCAACCACGCTACATAAAGCACTGCGGTCAAACCATCAAATCTGATAACAGATTCGTTCGCGTCGGGGGTTCTCCGTCGACGACGCGCAGGAGGTCGCTCTCAGATGACGCCGGGAACGACCGCGCTCACGAACAGCAGAACCGTTCCGATCACGCCGAGGACGACGAACAGCGCGTTCTCCGCTGCGGGCTCTTCGGGTTCGATCGGGGGGCGAACGAACGCCGACTCGCGCTCGTCGGCGACATCGGAATCCGTCGCCGGCGTCCGCGATTCGCCGGCAATTCGCGGCCGGGGGATCACCTCTCCACGCTCTGAGGTCGACTCGCTACTCTTCTGAGCCGATTCGCCGTCCTCTTGGGCCGAGTCGCCGTCGCTGCCATCGTCGCTCTCGACGACAGTCCCGCCGGAATCCTCCCGATTGACCTCGTCCGAGCCCTCTCGGTCGACCCCGCCGGAATCGTCTCGCGCAGTCATTAGCGGCGGTACGATCCGCGTCGAAAAAGACCTGCCGCTGCAATCGGATGCGGCTCGAAGTCACTCCTCAACCGCGGACTGCCCGCGGTGTCTGATGAGGTCGCCCTCGTAGACGACGCCGCGCTCGGCGTGCAACGTCAGCGTCGCGCCGTCCGAGAGCCGCCTGGGCAGCGGCGCGCCGGAGATCATCGGAATTCCCAGCTCTCGGGCGACGAGCGCCGGGTAACCGGTCATTCCCGGCCGCGCGTCGACGATCCCCGCGATCTTCGAGGTGTCGCCCTCGAACTCGCCCTCGAAGTGCGCCGGAAGCGAGAGGATCGCGCCGTCGGGGACCGCCGAGAGGTCGCCGTCGTCGACGACCGCCAGCGGTCCGGCGACGCGGCCGCCGACGACCTTTCGCCCGTTGGCGACGGTCTCGGCGGCGACGTGGAGCTTCAGCATGTTCGTCGTGTTCGTCCCCTCCAGTTCGGTCATCATCCCCGAGAGCACGACGACGGTGTCGCCGGATTCGGCGACCCCCGCGTCGAGGGCGGCGTCGACCGCGTCTTCCATCATCGCGTCGATGCCCTTCCGATAGGCGGAGTACTTCGGGACGACCCCCCACGAGAGCGCGAGCTGTCGCCGCACGCGGTCGGTCGGCGTCGTGGCGACGACCGGGACGGCGGGGCGGAACTTCGCGGTCTTGCGCGCGGTGTAGCCGGACTCGCTCGCGGCGACGATCGCGCTCGCGCCGACGTCGCGGGCGAGGTAACGCGCCGAGCGGGCGAGCGCCTCGGTTCGGGAGTCGGCGTCCGCGGTCGGGATGTGCTGTTCGCGCCCCTCGGAGTACTCCTCGCTGGCCTCGACTTGGCGGACGATCCGATCCATCGTCTCGACGACGCGGACGGGGTCGTCGCCGATCGCGGTCTCCCCCGAGAGCATCACCGCGTCGGTCCCGTCGAGGACCGCGTTGGCGACGTCCGAGGCCTCCGCCCGGGTCGGCCGCCGGGCGTGGATCATCGAATCGAGCATCTCCGTCGCCGTGATGACGGGCGTGCCCGTCGCGTGGCACTTGCGGATGATCCGCTTTTGGATGATCGGGACGTCTTCGAGCGGCATTTCTACTCCCAGATCGCCGCGGGCGACCATCACGCCGTAGGCGGCGTCGATGATCTCGTCGAGGTTCTCGACCGCGCCCGCGCGCTCGATCTTCGCGACGACGGGGATGTCGGCTCCGAGTTCGTCGAGCGCGTCGCTGATGGTGTAGACGTCCTCGGCGTCGCGGACGAAGGAGGCCGCAACGAAGTCCGCTCGGGTCTCGGCGGCGACGGCGAGTTCCGCCCGGTCGCTCTCGGTGATGAGGTCGATGTCCAAGTCGACACCGGGGAGATTGACGCCCTTGCGTCCGCCGAGGCTCCCGCCGGAGTCGATCCGCGCGACGACGGTGTCGTCCTCGACGCGTCGCACCGTGGCCTCGATCCGGCCGTCGTCGAGCAGGATCGTGTCTCCCGGTTCGGCGGCGGAAATAGAGTACGAGAGCCCGACCGTCTCGGGCGTCGCCTCCGCTCCCTCGACGAACCGGACCTCGCTGTCGGTCTCCAGCGTGATCGGTTCCTCGAGGGGAGCTGTTCTGACTTCGGGTCCCTGTAAGTCGACCATCGCGGCCAGCGGCCGGTCGATCGCGTTATCGACCGCGCGGATACGGTCGATCACCTCGCGGCGGTGATCCGGCGTCCCGTGGCTCGCGTTGAGCCGCGCGACGCTCATTCCCGCGTCCGCGAGGCCGCGGATCGTGGCCTCGGTGTCGGAGGCCGGGCCGAGCGTACAGACGATCTTGGCCTTGCGCATAACCCGGTCTACAGGCGAGCGGGTAAAAAGGATCCGACAGGGGACTACGATCGTGGTAAAAATATCGGCGGGGGCTCGTCCGATTCCGACGTCGTCTCACTGCTGGGGCATCGTCGCGGGGATCCAGTCCGGACGCGTGCCCTCCCAGTCGGCCCGCCACTCTCCGTACTCGTCTTCGTCCTCCAGTGAGCGGACGACGTCCGCGAGAACGCCGCGGTCTACGACGTACGCGCCGTCCGTCCGACCGGTGAACCGAAGCTCGAACGACCCGTCTCCCTGATCGTGGACGGCGACGCGGCGGACGCCGTCACGGATGCCCTTGGGAACGTTCGAGATAAACCGGAAATTTGCCACTGCGAGACGTGGTGAGAGCCGAATCGGCGGACCACGTGTGAGTGCCACGTCGGCACTCGTGAGGCCGAAGTACATTCGGAACAACTCTCTTGTCTGATACAAAAAGCGTTGTGGTCGTACCGGTCGTGCCGGTAGCCCCTATTGGACCTTCGTGCCCGGCTCAGCGTCGCCGTGCGTCGTCAGCAGGTCCGCCTGCTCGCCCGCCGCGAGTAACATCCCGTTCGACTCGACGCCGAACAGTTCGGCCTTTTCGAGGTTCGCGACCACGACGATCTTGGTTCCCGGAAGCGAGTCGAGGTCGTGCAGTTGTTTGATCCCGGCGACGATCTGGCGCTCTTCGACGCCGATATCGACGGTCAGCTTCGCGAGTTTGTCCGCGCCCTCGATCCCTTCGGCGGCGAGGATCTCGCCGACGCGGATGTCGAGTTCTTGGAAGTCCTCGAAGCCGATGCGCTCGTCGGCGATGGGTTCGAGGTCCGCCGCCGCGGCGTCGACGCTGCCGCCGGTGTCGGCGGCCGCTTCACCCGCATCGGCGGCCGTGTCGTCTGCCGCAGCCGACGCGTCGGCGTCCTCATCGTCGCTGGCCTCGGCGACGCGCGCTTCGAGCTTCTCGTTGAGCTCCTCGACGCGCGCTTCGGGGATCTTCTCGAACAGTTCGGTCGGCTCCTCGAACTCCCGCGTCGTGACGTCGAGCGCGGCGTCGACACCGACCGCGTGGACGTCGCCGTCCTCGTTGAGATCGCCCCAGATGTTCTCCGCGGCCTCGGGCGTGATCGGTTCGAAGAGCACGGCGACGGCCTTCGCGATCTGGACGCAGTCGCGGATGACCTGCGCCTTCTCGGGGTCGTCGTCGTCGAGCTTCCACGGCTCGTTACGCTGGATGTACTCGTTGCCGAACTGCGCGAGCCTGACCGCGCTCTCGCCGATTTCGCGCACCGAGTACTCGTTGACGCCGGCTTCGAACTCCTCGATGGCGCGCTCGATGCGCGCTTCGACGTCGTCGGAGACGTCCACGTCCGGTGCGCCGCCGAACTCGCGGGCGGCGAACAGCAGCGAGCGGTAGACGAAGTTCCCGACGGTGCCGACAAGTTCGTTGTTCACGCGCTCGCGGAAGCGCCCCCACGAGAAGTCGACGTCCTGCTGGAAGCCGCCGTTGGTCGCGAGGTAGTAGCGCAGCAGGTCGGGCCGGAAGCCCTCGTCGAGGTACTCGTCGGCCCAGACCGCGCGGTCCCGCGAGGTCGAAAAGCCCTTGCCTTCGAGCGTGATGAAGCCGGAGGCCATCACGGCCCGCGGTTCGGCGTAGCCCGCAGCACGGAGCATCGCGGGCCAGAAGACGGTGTGGTGCTGGATGATGTCGCGGCCGATGATGTGGACGATCTCGCCGCCCTCTTCGCCTCCCGCACCCCACGCCTCCGCCCAGTCGAAGACGTCCCTCCCGACGCGTTCGGTGTACTGCTTCGTCGAGGAGATGTACTCGATCGGCGCGTCGACCCAGACGTAGAGGACGAGGTCCTCCTCCCCGGGGTAGTCGACGCCCCAGTCCATATCGCGGGTGATACACCAGTCCTGCAGTTCGCCCTCGATCCACTCGCGGGGCTGGTTCTGCGCGTTCGACGTCCCTTCGAGGCGATCGATGAACTCGCCGAGGTACTCCTGCAGGTCGGAGACGGCGAAGAACTTGTGCTCTCTGTTTCGGTACTCCGCGGGGTTACCGGTGATCGTCGAGACGGGGTCTTCGATCTCGCCGGGTTCGAGGTGCCGGCCGCAGCCCTCGTCGCACTCGTCGCCGCGGGCGTGCTCGCCGCAGTACGGGCAGGCCCCCTCGACGAATCGATCCGGGAGCCACTGGTCGGCGTCGGGGTCGTAGGCGACGGGAATTTCCTTCTCGTAGACGTATCCCGCCTCCTCCAGCGCGCGGACCATCTCTTGGGTCGTCTCGAGGTTCGTCGCGTCGTGGGTGTGCCCGTAGTTGTCGAACTCGACGTCGAACTTCGGGAACGTCTGCTCGTACTGTTCGTGGTGTCGGAGCGCGAACTCCTCGGGCGTGACGCCCTCCTCGGCCGCGTTGACGGCGACCGGCGTGCCGTGCATGTCCGACCCGGAGACGAACGCGGTCTCCTGGCCGAGTCGTTTCAGCGCGCGGCTGTAGATGTCGCCGCCGACGTACGTCCGGAGGTGGCCGATGTGCAGGTCGCCGTTGGCGTACGGCAGCCCACAGGTCACCACCGCCGGGTCCCCGGTGGGGAACTCCTCGTGACTCATAGGGCACACTCGTAGCGGCGGCACCAAAATCCCGCTGATTCGGAGTCGCCGTCGACGGGGCGGCGAGCGCACCGATCGAGAGCGCCCCGCGTTGACCCAGTGTCCCGAGCGGATCGGGCATTCCGGTCGGAACTGCTACCGAACCGCGTCGAGATCGCCGAGGAACGCCCGAAGCATCTCCCGCGTCACGTGCGGCATCACGACGACCCGAACGAGCCCGTCGCCCGTGCGCGAGAGCCGCCAGCCGCGATCCCGGAGCGCGTGGAAGGTCTGTCCGTCGAGGTCGCCGACGACGATCGGGAGTTCGACGTCGGCGACGTCCACGCTCCGCTCACGGAGTTTCGCGGCGAACCACCGAGCGAGCCGATCTGCGCGCTCGTACTCGCGGCGGTAGCCGTCGGGCCACAGCGCGTCCATCGCGGCGACGGCGCTCGCGACGCCCGCGCCGCTTCTGGTCCCCGTCAGCGACGCTTGTGAGGTGGATTCGAGATACGGCGTATCGACCGCGAGCGCGTCCATCCCCGCGGCGTCGCGGAAGAGCAGCCCGCCGGCGGGGATCACCGCCCGCCCGCATTTGTGGGGGTCGATCGTCAGCGAGTCGATCGGCGCGTGGGCGAAGTTCCACTCGTGGTCGGTGAACGGGAGGAGAAAGCCTCCCCACGCGGCGTCGACGTGACAGTACGCGCCGGCGTCGTGCGCGAGATCGACGAGTGCCGGGATGGGATCGACCCGACCGTACTCGGTCGTGCCGGCGACGCCGACGACGAGGACGGTCTCGGAGTCGATCGCGGCCGACACGGCGTCGACGTCCACGCGGTGGTCCTCGTCGGTCGGGACGGTCCGCAGCTCCACGCCGAGAACGTCGGCGGCCTTGGTGATTGAAAAGTGAACGCTCTCGGGGGCGACGACGTTCGGGTCGGCGGCGTCGCTGCGGTTTCGCGCCGAGCGGACCGCTTGGATGTTCGCCTCCGTCCCGCCGCTTGTGATGTAGCCGTTCGGGGCGTCCGGCGTGGCCGTCGTCCGGATACCGGACCCCGTATCGACCGTCACACTGCCCGGTTCTGGCACGTCGAACCCGGCGAGCCGGCCGAGCCCGGCGACGGCGCGAGCTTCGAGTTCGCTGATCTCGGCGTACGTCGCCGGATCGCCGGGATTCGTCGCGAGAAACCGCGCTGCGGCTTCGCGGGCGTCCGGATGTGGCTCCGTGCACATCGAGGAGAGAACGCGCTCGAACGTCTGCGGGGCCGCCCGCTGCATAGCGTCGGTTAGGGTCCGGTCGCGTTTAGTCATTCTGTTCTCGGTCGTGCAGTCTCTTCGTGGTCGCGTCGCCTGTTCTCGATCGCGCATCGTCGATTACGGCACGGGCGGGTGCGAAGGTAGCCCGCCCAAAACGGACGAGTCGTCCGCGGCTGGGGACGGGTCATCCACTGCGGTCAGCCGCCTGTTCAGCGGACCGAGTCGAGGAGGAGCCGCTGTTCGACCCGCTTGGCCTCGTGTTGGACGTCGCGAACGGCGTCGATGTTCGCCGACACCGACGAGATGCCCCGCTCGACGAGGAACTGGACCATCCGCGGCTTCGACGCCGCTTGGCCGCAGATGCTCGTTTTCACGTCGAGTTCACGACACGTCTCGATCGTATCTCCGAGCAGCTTCAGGACGGCCGGGTGCAGTTCGTCGAACTTGTCGGCGACGCGCCCGTTGTTCCGGTCGACGGCGAGCGTGTACTGCGTGAGGTCGTTCGTCCCGAAGGAGACGAAGTCGATCTCTTCTGCGGCCATCGACTCGACTTCGAGCGCGGCCGCGGGCGTCTCGATCATCACGCCCCACTGACGCTTCTCGGGGTCGACTCCCGCCTGTTTCATCAGCTCTCGGGCGCGCGAGACGTCCTCGGCGTCGTTGACGAGGGGAAACATAATCTCGACGTTGTCGTAGCCCATATCGAAGAGACGGCGGAACGCCTCCAGTTCGTGTTTGAACAGCCCCGGGTTGTCGAGCGAGCGGCGGATCCCGCGGTAGCCGAGCATCGGGTTGTGCTCGCGCGGTTCGTCCTCGCCGCCTTCGAGCTGCCGGAACTCGTCGGTCGGCGCGTCGAGCGTCCGCACGCGGACCGGACGAGGATAGAACTCCTCGGCCGCGGTTCGGATGCCGTCGACGAGCTCGTCTACGTACGCGCGCTCGCCGTTGTCGGCGATGTACTTCGTCGGCGTCTTGCCGAGCGAGAGGACCATGTGCTCGGTCCTGAGGAGCCCGACGCCGTCCGCGCCGGTCGCGGCGGCTCGCTCGGCCGCTTCGGGAATCGAAACGTTGACTTTCACTTCGGTCGCGGTCATCGGTTTGACCGGCGTCTTCGGGCGCGCCTCCTCGATCGGTTCGTGCTGTTCGTCTTCGGGTTCGACACCCTCGCGAATCGTTCCCTTGTCGCCGTCGATGGTGATCGGTTGGCCGTCTTCGAGTTCGCGGGTCGCCGACCCGACGCCGACGACCGCCGGGACGCCCAGTTCGCGGGAGACGATCGCGGCGTGGGAGGTCATCCCGCCCTCGTCGGTGACGATCCCCGCGGCGCGCTTCATCGCCGGGACCATATCCGGCATCGTCATCTCGGTCACGATGATGTCGCCGTCGCCGACTTGATCGAGGTGGTCGAGCTTCGTGACGATGCGCGCCTTGCCGGAGGCGATCCCGGGGCTGGAGCCGAGCCCCCGGAGGAGCACGTCGCCGCTGTCGGAGTCACCGCCGTTGGTCGCGGCCTCGGCGGTTTCTTCGGCCTCCTCGTCGTCGATGGTCGTGATGGGACGCGACTGGAGCATATACACATCGCCGTCGTAAATCGCCCATTCGACGTCCTGCGGCGTCCCGTAGTGTTCCTCGACGCGCCGACCGATCTCAACCAGCTCTCCGATCTCCTCGTCGGAAAGCACCCGAGCGCTCCGTTTCTCGTCAGGAACCTCGCGCTCGACGGTCTCGCCCGTCGCCTCGTCTTTGATCATCATCATCTTCTTGTCGGCGACGGTGGCCGTTTGCACCTCGGCGCTCTCTCTGTCGACGACGTAGTTATCGGGGGAGACCGAACCGGAGACGACCGCCTCGCCGAGGCCCCACGCGGCCTCGATGATGATCTGCGGCTCGCCCGTCGACGGGTGAGAGGTGAAGAGGACGCCCGACTTCTCGGCGTCGACCATCTCCTGTACGACGACCGCGATGTCGACCTCGTCGTGGGGGAACCCCTGACGGTTCCGGTAGTAGATCGCGCGCTGGGAGAACAGCGACGCCCAGCACTCCTTGACGCGCTCGACGAGCGCGCCCTCTTGGATATTTAAGAACGTCTCCTGTTGGCCCGCGAAGGAGGCGTCCGGGAGGTCTTCGGCGGTTGCGGAGGACCGGACCGCGACGAAGCGCTCGCCGTCGCCGAGGCTCCCGTACGCCGAGAGGATCTCGTCTCTGACTTCGTCGGGCACCGGCGTCTCCATAATGAGTTCGTGAGCGCGCTCGTGCGCCTCGCGGAGCGCCGTGGTGTCCTCGTGGTCGACGTCGACAGCCGAGAACAGCTCCTCGTCAATACCCGCGTTTTCGATGAACTCGCGGTAGGTTCCGGCAGTCACGACGAATCCCGACGGCACGGGTAGCCCTGCACCTGTGAGTTCGCCCAGTGAAGCCGCCTTGCCACCGACCCGATCGATGTCGGCGGACCGTACGTCGTCCAGCCAAGCTACAGCCATTAGCGTGTGAAGTTCCGCGGATATCCTTAAAGTACTTTCCGGAGGGTGCAACGATGAATAAAACGTACTCAGAACTGAGTACACCGTTTGTGACACGCCGGAAACGAGCGGTGAAATCGGATGCCAGCGAGACATTCTTTACCGCCGGAGCCCTTCGTTCGGCCGTGTTCCCGGAATGGGTCTCCTCGCTGCCGCCGTGGCTCGTGTTCGGGCTTCTCGGCGGCGGCCTCGCCTCGGTCGTCGTCGCCGGCGTGTTCTTCGTCGGCGACCGGCTGTTCCCGAACGCGCCGACGTCGAGTGCCCACCGTATTGGCGGGCCGTCGCGGCGTCGACTGGAGATCCGCGGCTACCTCCGAGCGATCGCCGAACCGTTCGTCGAGGACCACTCGATCGGCGACGAGACCGTCGAATTCTACCTCCCGCAACGGGGCGTCGCGCTCACCTTCGACGCGCAGGCGTACTTCCGGCTCGAACGCGCCGGCACCTACACGGTCCTCTGCGAACACGAGATGCCCGCGCACGCGCTCGGACGGCGGCTCCCCTTCGACGTCCCGAGCGTCGAGTTCGGCCGCAGGCGGACCGAGCGGTCCGGTCCGGTCCCCGAGGCGTTCGACTACCTCGATCTCGCTCCGACGGCGGCTCCCGAAGAGGTCAGAAACGCCTACCGCGAGCGCGTGAAATCCGTTCACCCCGACCACGGCGGGTCGCAATCAGAGTTCCAGCGGCTCCAAGAAGCGTACGCGACGGCGCGCGAACACGCCGCGGAGTGACGGAGCGGACACGAGCGTTTTTATCGGATCACGGGGCCAGCCCCGCTGTGATTTGACCCCCGCCACGGCGCGCGAAAGCGGTTGTGTGGCACACCGCGTCGTGATCGAACCCAGTGCCGCCTGTTCGCCCCAGCGCTCGACCCGAACTACGCGACCGGCTCTCGCTAGCGCTCGGCCGTGACACCATCGGCCCCGTCCGTCGTTTCGGTCACCTCGTACAGCACCTCCGCGTCGCGCAGCGCGTCGGTCACCCGTCCCACGAAATCCGCCGTCGCGACGACGACGCTGTCGACGCCGCGAGCGGCGGCCGCGGCCGCGACGTCGCCAGCGGCGAAGGAGGTCTCCACCTCGACGTCGGCCGCGCGCAGCGCGACCACTGCCTCGACGCCCGCGGCGACGACCACGTCCGCGTCCGCGCAGCGCGCCGCCAGTTCGTCGGCCGAAACGGCTCGGCTCCCGCCGGACCGCGCCGAGGGGATCTGGATTACCGTCACGCGCCCGGGATCGATCTCGATGACGCCCTCGAAGCCGGTGACGCTCACGTCCTCGCCGGAGTCGGCGGCGGTAGTGGCCACGCCGGTCGCCGGTCCGGCGTCGCTCGGCGTGGCGTGGAGCAGTCCGTCACGGAGCGATAGCGTCACCGTGTCGCCGCTCTCGATCCGCTCGGTGGCGATGGCGGCGTCCTCCTGAACGCTCTCTAAGACGTCGTCGGTCACGTGCTCGGCGAACCGTCGGAGCCCCTTCGCCTCCTGAAAGAGCCAGTCGACGCCCTCTTTCGTCACCCGGTAGCGAGAGCGCGCCTCCTTGTCGACGTAGCCGTCGTCGACGAGCGCACGGATGTACTCGCTGACGGCTTGGCTGGT
This sequence comes from Halobellus sp. LT62, assembly GCF_037031285.1. Taxonomy (NCBI): domain Archaea; kingdom Methanobacteriati; phylum Methanobacteriota; class Halobacteria; order Halobacteriales; family Haloferacaceae; genus Halobellus; species Halobellus salinisoli. Next base: position 738,197 of record NZ_JAYEZO010000001.1, on the reverse strand, counting down.
CACGCCGACCGCCTCGGCGATCTCGCCCTGGCTCACTGCGGGCTGCCGGTCGGCGATCTCGACGAGAATCCGGAACCGCGTCGCCGTTCGTTTGTCTTCGAGCGCGCCGCTCATACCGGCCCCTCGGTCGCCGTCGAGAAAAACCCCAACGGAATCACGGCGCGAGATGGGGCAGTGTGCGCTGCCCGTGCACGCCCGGAAGGGCAGACGATGCACGATCGCGGGCCGTCAGCGATTTCACGGTATCGCCCCAACGACGGTCGTGGACGACGACATCGCCCCGACTGCCGTCGCCGACGACATCGAGGTCCTCCCGCGGGCGGTCTACCTCCGAGGAGCCGACGCGCTCGTTCTCGCGGATCTCCACGTCGGTCGGGGCGACGCGTCGAACGTGACCCTCCCGGTCGGCGAGCGACGCGACCTCCGAGAGCGACTCGAAGCGCTGCTCGCGAGGACCGACCCGGCGACGACCGTCTTCGCCGGCGACCTCCTTCACCGGTTCGGAGCCGTCACCGAGCGGAGCCGAGAGACCGTCGAGGCGCTCAGACGATGCTGTGCGGACGCGGAGAGTGACCCCGTCTTCGTCCGCGGGAACCACGACAACGCGCTCGATACTGCCGTCGACGACATCCGCGAGTACTACGTCGTTTGCGACGAGCCGCGGACTGTCGTCTGTCACGGGCACGAGGAGCCAACCGTCGACGCCGATCGCTACGTGATCGGCCACGACCACCCGGCGATCGGGATCGAGGGCCGCCGCCGCCCCTGCGCGCTCGTCGCGCCCGAAGCGTACCGCGGAGCCGACGTCCTGATGCTGCCCGCGTTCTCCCGGCTCGCACCCGGCGTCGAGATCAACGACGCCCGAGCCGACGACCTGCTGTCGCCGCTGCTTGACGATCTGGACGACGTTCGACCGGTCGTTTACGACGAGGGCCGCGAGGAGGCGCTGGCGTTCCCGCCGTTGGGATCGTTCCGTCTGCTGTTGTGAGCGATCGACGGTCGCTTGCGGGGCTACGCGCTGTCAAAAGGCCGCTTCAGCGGTCGCGCTCGACGGCCTGCGCGGCCTCGCGACCGCTTCGCAGCGCGCCTTGGATCGAGGACCACGCGGTGTAGTCACCGGCGAGATACGTCGCATCGCCCGGTGCGCGCGCGTCCGGCAGCGTCTCGTGGACGCCCGGCGGCTGTGCGAACTGCGCGAACTCGATGCGATGTGTCCGAACCGGCTCCAGTTCCGAGAAGTCGCGCGCGGGGTACCACGCTTCGAGCGTCAGCCGCGTCTCCTCGGCCAACGCGTCGGTGTCCCGGTCCAGCGCGGCATCGCCGAGGAACGTCGCGTTGAGAAGCGCCGACCCCTCCGGCGCGTACTCGGGCGCGATCCCGGAGATCGGAACGACGGTGTTCGGCGACGGATCCGCCGCGTTGAGCAGGAGCTTGCGCCCCGTCCGCGGAGCCGATGCAGCCGGCAGTCGGTAGTACTGCGTCACACAGCTTCGGGCCTCCCGCGGGATCGAGTCGACGCCGGTGAGCCGGCGAGCCTCCTTCGGATCGGTCGCGACGACGACCGCGTCGGCCGCGAGCGTCTCCGACTCCGTTTCGACGGTGACGTCGCCGCTGTCACGGCCCTCGTCGCCGTCGTTGTCGCGGTCTTCGCGCCCGCTGTTGTCGCGGTTCTCGTTCCCGTCGCCCTCGTCGTCGAGTGCCGTGACCCGCTCGTCGAGTCGGATCGACGCGCCCGCGTCGCGGGCCCGCTCGGCCAACTGTTCGGGGATCGCGCCCATCCCTGCCGCCGGGACCGCAATCCGACCCGCAGAGAGCGCCTTGAACGTGTACTCGAACACGCGCTTGGAGGTCGAGAGCGACCGATCGAGCGTGATGCCCCCGTAGAACGGCGCGATGAAGTTGTCGATGTAGTCATCGGAAAAGCCCCACTCTCGGAGGTACGACCGGATCGGTTGATCCGACGATCGAAAGACCTCCGACTCCGTCCGAGTCCCGACGTGCTGTCTGAGAAGCAGCGTCCGAAGTTTGTCGCTCAGCGTCACCTCGCCGTTCCGGAGCGACGCCCCGGCGGCGCGAACGTCGCGCAGCGGGTCCGAGAGCACCGATCGCGACCCCGGACGCGCGATGACCGCGCCGGGGCGGAAGAACCGCAGGTCGAGCGCCTCCAAATCGAGTTCGCGACGGACCGCCGGGTAGGCGGTGAAGAGCACTTGGAACCCGCGGTCGAGGGTGAAGCCGTCCCGCCGCTCGGTACGGACCCGCCCGCCGACCGTCCGGCGTCGCTCCACGACGGTCACGTCTGCGCCCGCGGTCGCGAGTCGACGCGCGGCGACGAGACCGGCCAGCCCCGCCCCGACGACCACGACAGAATCTCCGGCCATACGCCGACTTCGGCCGGTGGCCACAAAGAGACTGTGTCCCTGCCGCGAAGTGAATAGGGATTTGTTCGTCGGATCGTAACGGGGAGTATGTCGACCAACGAGGCGTTTCTCGGACTCGTCTGTACCGGGACCGGCGAACGCGACGACGCGACCGCGACGGGCCGCAGCGGGGCCGGCGCGCGGCTCGAAGCGGCGTACGACTACGACGCCGTCGATTGGGCGGGCGACGCGGGCGATGCGCTCGCGGACGAGCTGGATTCGATGTGGCGCTACGCCGACCTCTTGGCCTTCGCGGACCCGCTCACCGCGGCCGAGGGGGGAACCCCGCTCGTCTCCGCGCCGGCGCTCGCCGAAGAGGCTGATCTCGGATCTCTCTGGATCAAAGACGAGGGGCGCAATCCGACCGGGACGGTGCTGGATCGAGGGCTCGCCCCGGCCGTGACGGCCGCGCGCGAGGCCGACGCGGACCTCGTCGCGCTCGCCTCACCGGGGAACGCGGGGCAGTCGGCCGCCTCGTACGCCGGGATGGCCGACCTGCGCTCGTACGCGTTCGTCCCGTCGCGGGCCCCGTTCTCGAACAAGGCGATGATCAACGTCCACGGCGGCGAGATGCGCGTCGTCGGGGGGCGCTATCCCGACGCCGAGGCCGCCCTGCACGAGCAACTGCAGTCGGAGTGGTACACTCTCGAAGCGTTCGACAACCCGCACCGTCACGACGGGATCAAGACCGTCGCCTTCGAGATCGCCGAGTCGCGCTCGTGGTCCGTTCCGGACGGCGTCGTCGTCCCGGCGGGAACCGGAGAAGTCGTCGCCGGAGTCGAAAAGGGATTCCGCGAGCTCCGCGAGATCGAGGTGATCGACGACGTGCCGCCGATCTACCTCGCACAGCCGTCGGGCTGTGCGCCAATCGTCGCCGCCCACGAGCGCGGGGCTGATTCGATCGAGCCGTGGGAGTCGCCCGATACGATCGTCGGCGAACTGGAGATTCCCCAGCCCGCGGGCGGTGACGTCGCGCTCGACGCGGTCCAATCGACGGGTGGGGGCGTCGTCGCCGTCGACGACGAGGACAGTCTGGAGAGCGCCGTCCTCGCGGCACAGCGAGTGGGCGTGGAAGCCAGTCCTGCGGGCGGCGTCGCGCTCGCGGGCGCGGCGGCGCTGGCCGACGAGGGGACGTTCGGAAGCGACGATGATGTCGTCGTCCTCAACACGGCGTCCGGCGTGAAAACCGCCGACGTGCTCCGGAGTCACCTGATGGGGAAGGGAGTCTAGCCCGGAGCGAGCTTCACTGGCCCGGTTCGAGAGCCGAGGTCTCGAAAGTCACTACCGTCAGATTATTGTTTTAGACCGATCTAAATCCGGCTATGTTGAGCGACGTGATGGAGGACTACCTCAAGGCGATCTACCAGATTCAGGCCCGCTCGGGGCCGCCCGTCTCCACGTCCGCGATCGCGACGGCGCTCGATAAGACGCCCGCGACGGTGACGAGTATGCTCGGCAACCTCGAAGAGCGCGGGCTGATCACCCACGAGAAGTACAAAGGCGCAGAGCTCACACCGGAGGGCGAAACGGTGGCGCTGGAGGTGCTCAGACACCACCGATTGCTGGAAGCTTACCTCGCAGAACAGCTCGATTACTCGTGGAGCGAGGTCCACGAGGAGGCCGACGCCTTAGAGCACCACATCAGCGAGGAGTTCGAGCGGCGCGTCGCGGCCGCGCTGGACGACCCCGTGGTCGATCCGCACGGCGATCCGATCCCGTCGGCCGATCTCGCGCCGCTGGAAGACGACGAGGCGGTGCCGCTGTCGACGAAAGAGGTCGGCGATCACGTCGTCGTCTCCCGCGTCAGCGATCGGGACCGCGAGGAACTGGAGTATCTGGCCGAGGCGGGAATTACGCCCGGGACCGCTCTGGACGTCGTCGACGTCGCCCCCTTCGGGATGATCACCGTCGAGACCGACGACGGGGGCGAGCAGAGCCTCCCCGAATCGATCGCCGAGGCGATATACGTCATCGCTGACGCGGCCGCCGTCGAACCGGATCGGAGAGGAGAGGAGTCGGACGGACACAGCGGAGTGAGTGATGCGTGAGCACATACCTCGAAATCGCCGTCATCGCGTTCGTCGCGCAGTTGGCCGTGCTCCCCGGTGAGAAGGTCCAGTTCATCATCGCCGGGCTGTCGACCCGGTACGATCCGAAAGTCGTCGTCGCGGCCGCGGGTTCGGCGTTCGCGGGCTGGACCGCGCTGGAAATCCTCTTCGGCCGCGCGCTGCAGTCGGCGCTCTCGCCGACCGTCCTCGACGCGGTCACGGCGGCGCTCTTTCTGACGTTCGCCGTGCTGCTGTATCGCTCGGCCCCCTCGGCGAGCGACGGGGAGGCCACGCTGGCGACGACCGACGGCGGGGTCGCCGATCTCGACGCGCTGACGCTCCCGAAGCCGCTCGATCGCTACTCGGGCTCCTTCGGGGGATTCCTCCCGATTTTCGCGCTGATGGTGACGGGTGAGTTCGGCGACAAAACGCAGCTGATCACGATCGGGCTGGCCGTTCAGTACGGGGCGACCTCGGCGATCTGGGTCGGCGAGATGCTGGCGATCATCCCGATCAGCCTCGCGAACGCGTACTTCTTCCACACGTTCGCCCACCGGGTGGATATGCGGAAGGCGCACTTCGGCGCGGCCGCGCTGTTCGCCTTCTTCGGGCTGGATACGGTGCTGTCGATCCTGACGGGAATCTCGCTGTGGGACTCGTTCATCGACGCCGTCAGCGCCGCCGCGCTCGGCCTCCTCTAGCGACTGGAACCGACTCCGGTCGGATCACCCGCCTCGCCGTTTCGGACCTTTTTTCTCGTCCGTTCACCTTTGTTAGTGTAATGACGAATCTCGTCGTGACGCTCGCCGCCGGCCTCGTCTTCGGCGTCGCGCTCGCAGCACCGCCCGGGCCGATGAACGCGATCATCGCCGAAGAGAGCGTTCTCGGCGGCTGGCTCGCCGGGTTCAAGGCCGGTCTCGGGGCGATGACCGCCGACGCGATCTTCTTCGTCCTCGCGCTGCTCGGCGTCGTCGCGTTCGTCGAGCGGTTCCCCCTCGCCCGCGCGGCGATGATCGGCCTCGGCGGCGGGTTGATGCTGTATTTCGCCTATGGAGCGATCGCAGACATCCGGTCGTCGTTCCGGGGAAGTGGAGACACCGACGCTCCCGAACCACGCGCCGCGACGGGCTTTCGCAAGGCGTTCGTGCTCGCGCTCACCAACCCGTATCAGATCCTCTTTTGGCTCACGATCGGCGTCGGGATGCTTCAGCCGGGTCAGGTGGACGTCCTCGCGCAGACGCCCTACGCCGGCGAGTCGCTGGCGGACCTCCTCGTCGTCGAAACCGGCTCTCCTGCTCTCATCGCGGGCTTCTTCGGCGGGATCGTGGTGTGGATCACCGGGTTCCCGGCCGCCCTCGTCGGTGCCGAACGCCGCGTCGACAGCTTCGCGCCGATCGTCGCAGGCATCAGCGCCGTCGTCCTCGCCGCGTTCGGTATCCTCTTCGTGGCGCAGAGCGCGCAAATCCTGCTGTAACGTCACTTATCGACTGCAGTGTTTGTCGGCAGTGCGTCCTCACTCCCCGAACGGGAAACACTTTGAGCGACCCGACGAAACGGGCGGTATGTTCGAGAAGACGACGTGGATCAAGCTCCCGCGGAACGTCCTCGTCGGTCACGGCGTCCTCGACGACCTCTCGGCGGCGGTCGAGGAACTCTACCTCTCGGGGCGGCCGCTCGTAGTCACGAGTCCGACGCCGAACGATCTCGTCGGCGACCGCGTTCGCGCCCAGATCGAGACGGCCGGCACGATCATTGTCGAGACGGCGAGCTTCGACGCGGTCGAGCGCGTCGCCGCCGCCGCCGAAGACGCCGACGCGGGCTATCTCATCGCGCTCGGCGGCGGTAAGCCGATCGACACCGCGAAGATGGCCTCCGATCGGCTGAACTGCGGGCTCGTCTCCGTGCCCACCGCCGCCAGCCACGACGGCATTGTCTCGGGCCGCTCGTCGATCCCCGAGGGCGACACCCGCCACTCGGTCGCCGCCGACCCGCCGCTGGCCGTCGTCGCCGACACGGAGATTCTCGCGCAGGCCCCGTGGGAGCTCACGAGCGCGGGCTGTGCGGACATCATCTCGAACTACACCGCCGTAAAGGACTGGCAACTCGCGCACCGACTCAAGAACGTCGAGTACAGCGAGTACGCCGGGGCGCTCTCGCAGATGACCGCAGAGATGCTCGTCGAGGCCTCCGACGCCGTCAAGCCCGGCTTCGAGGAGTCGGCGTGGCTGGTCGCGAAGGCGCTCGTCTCCTCGGGCGTCGCGATGTCGATCGCGGGCTCCTCGCGACCCGCCTCGGGCGCGGAGCACCTCATCTCACACCAACTCGATCGACTCGTGCCCGGCCGCGCGCTGCACGGCCACCAAGTCGGCGTCGCCGCCATCGTGACTGAGTACCTCCACTCCGGCGAGCGCGGCGAGTGGGCCGACATCCGCGACGCGCTCGGCGAGATGGGCGCGCCGACGACCGCCTCGGAGCTCGGAATCGACGACGACACGTTCCTCGAAGCGCTGACGACGGCCCACACGATCCGGGACCGCTACACGATCCTCGGCGACGGGGTCAGCGAGGCGGCCGCGCTCGAAGCGGCGACGTTCACCGGCGTCCTCTGAGGCTGGCACCCGTCGGCTCACGCGACCGAGCGGATCGGATCCGAAGGACCGATTAGGAACGGCTGCCAACGCGGGGTATGGCAACCTCCAGCGCCGACAACGCGCTCAAGCGCCACCCGCTCGCGGTGACCGCCCTGCTCTCGGTCGTCGGGTACGCGGCCGTCGTCGGCACCTTCCTCGGCGTCGTTCCCGGGCGCGTGTTCCCCGACCTGTCGCTGTGGGCCGTGAACCGCCTCTCGGACGCCATCGCCGTCGTGAACGCCGTAAACGTGCTCGTGATCGCCGCGGGCTGGCGCTGGATCCGCCGCGACGAGGTGAGAAAGCACGCCGCGGCGATGGTGACGTCCTTCTCTCTCATCCTCGTGTTCTTAGTCCTCTATCTCACCAAGATCGGCGGCGGCGGGACGAAGGAGTTCGTCGGACCGGCCTTCGTCTACTACCCGTATCTCGCGATGCTGGCGATTCACATCGTGCTCTCGATCGTGTCGGTACCGGTCGTGCTGTACGCGCTGGTTCTCGGGGTCACGCACACGCCCGCGGAACTCAGGAGCGAGACGCCACACCGGCGCGTCGGCAGAATCGCGGCCTCGGCGTGGCTGCTCTCGCTCGCGCTCGGCGTGCTCACCTACCTGCTCTTGAACCACGCCTTCAGTTGGGAGTACGTCGAATCCACCGCCGCGGCGGCGGTTTTGATCCTCTGAGAGAACGGACTGATCCCTCCGTCCGGTCCGTTCCCCGGGGACGGACGCGGGACCGCCCGTCGAATGTCGAAGATTTTTATCACCGCGACGAAACCGTCGGGTATGCGCGTCGCGTTCGTCTCGCTGTACACCGATCAACGGCGTTCCGACGGCGCGACGCAACGCCTTCGCCGGGTCGCGGAAGGACTCGCTTCGCGCGGCCACGAGGTGTTTTTCTGCTGTGCGAAGTGGTGGGAGGGCCCCGTCGACGCGTTCGAGCAGCACGGCGTCGAGTACGTCGCTGTCACGGAGTCACCCGCAGTTCGATCGTTCACATCGAAGCTGCCGTTCGCCCTCCGACGCGTCTCACCGGACGTGATCCACTGTGCGAACAGTCCGCCGTCACAGGTCGTCGCCGCCAAGACGGCCGCACGAATCCTCCGCGTCCCGGTCGTCGTCGACTGGTGGGCCGAGCGCGAGGGCGATACCGACCGAATGGCCCGCCGGGCCGCAGGCGGCGCAGATCGCGTGATCGCCCCGTCGCGGCTGGTCAAGACAGCGGCTCGGGAACGCGGCGCGGACGCGGACTCGATCACGCTCGTCCCGGAGTCGATCGACTTCGACCTCGTCCGCGAGAGCGATGTCGACAGCCGCGCGGACCTCGTCTACGCGCGCCGGCTCGACGAGCACGCCAACGCGGAGACGTTCCTGCTCGCCCTCGCTGAACTCCGCGACCGCGAGTGGCGGGCGGTCGTCGTCGGTGACGGTCCCGAGCGCGATTCCGTCGAGCGAACCGCCGCCGACCTCCGAATCGACGACCGCGTCTCCTTCCTCGGCGATCTCGACCCCGACGAGTTCGTCCCGATTCTGAAGGGCGCGCACGTGTTCGCCCAGACCGCGACGGTCGAGCCGTTCGCCCGCGAGCTGCTCTGGGCGCTCGCCTGCGGCTGCGTCGGAATCGTCGAGTATCAGGCGCGATCGAGCGCGCACGAACTCGTCGAGAACTTCGATCGCGGCGCGCGCGTGACGAGCCCGCAGGAGCTCGCCGACGAGGTCGCCGCCGCGGCCGCGCACGAACCGGCGTCGGTCAACGAGGCGTTCGTCGGCTACGACCACGGACGGATCCTCCGGTCGTACCAGCGGCTCTTCGAGTCGGCGATCGACGACTACGGGTTCTTCTGAGCGGCTTTTCGGACGAGAGCGACGAGACCGGTGTAGTCCCCCAGAGTTACGTCCCGGTCTGTCGTACGGGGAGACGATGTCGAGTGCCCTCCACACGCTCGTTCGAGTCGTACACGTGCTGGGAATGGCGGTCGTTCTCGGCGGTGCCGCCGCCGTCTGGCAGACGCTTCGCGCGAACGACCGAACCCCGGTCGCGACGCTGCGGCGCTTCGAGTCGGTCTTCTGGGTCGCGATCGGCCTGATAGTCGCGACCGGCGTCGGGAACCTCGGTGCGCTCGGACCGCCGGGACCGTCGACCCGATGGGGGAGCGTGCTGACGGCCAAGCTGTTCGTCGTGCTCGGATTCGTCGTCCTCTCGATCGTCCGTTCGCTCGCCGTGCTTCGGGTGCGGACGCGGGGGCAATCGGTCACCGACCTCGCGTCTGACAGGCTCCGCTTGCTGTACGCCAACACGGTGTGGGTCCTCGTCGTGGTCGTCGTTCTCGCGGAGGTACTGGCCCATGGATAACGGGACAGACGAGGCCGACACCGTCGCCGACGCAGGCAACGCCAGTAATGCCGACAACGCCGATAACGTCGACGCGGACGGCGACACCGCCCGAGAGCGCGCCGCCCCCTTCGAGGCGTTGTCGGTCGCGACGTTCGATCTCGTCGCGCTCGCGTTGCTGCTCCTGCTTTCGGTGCACCTCTCTGGCGCGTTGGGTGACGCGCTCGCGGGACTCGGGACGGTCACCGGCCTGCTGCTCTTCGGGTACCTGTGGGGGCTCGTCGTCGCCGGGGTCCGATGGGTGCTCGCCGACGGCGGCCTCGCCCGGCGACCCGGAGTACTGCAGCTGCTTTCTCGGGGTGCACTCGGCGGAGCCGGCGTCGGCAGCGGATTCGTCGTCGGTATCATTCTCGTCGGCGGCGCGGTCGTCGCCGTCGACGATCCCTCCATCGTGACGTCGATCGCGCTGTTGGGAGGTATCGGCGCGGTCGTCAGTGCGATTATCGGTGCGATCGTGGGAGCGCTGTTCGCCGTCGTCAACGTCGCGCTCCTCAGAGCGAGCGAGTGGGTGATCCCGCCGGTCGAGGGCGGTTGAAACGGACGCGGAGGGAGACGTGCGGTTCTCGAAGTATCGGAGAAGTGTGGCTCTCGGAGCCTCGGAGGTTGTCAATCCTCGAAGCACCGAAGCGGTGAGTGCTCGAACGGATGTGAACCGTTCGAATCGGGCGGCTATTCGTCGTCTTCGAGTTCGTAGTTGCCGCCGTACTTCATAAAGAAGAACGCGAGGCCGAGCGTCGCGACCATCGCGAACGTCGTCGCCACGCCGAGCGTCTTCGCGGAGTCCGGCACCTGCGGCACGTTCGAGGGTTCGGGCGTCGAGATCTCTTCGACGACGTCGATGGTGCCGACCATTCCCGAGACCTCGTGAGGATCACAGTAGTACTCGTAGGTGCCGAGCGTCTCGAACGTGTGCTCGTATGTGAACCCGGTGTTTTCGAGGGTCTCGTGGCCTTCCCAGTTGGCATCCTCCGGCTGGCTGTCGACGACGATGTTGTGGTTGTCCGATTCCCAGACGAACTCGACAGTGGTCCCCGGAAGGATCTCGAGCGTTTCGTCCGTCCCGGGCGTGAACACGAGCGATCCGTCGGGGCCGACGAGAACCTGTTCGGATCCACCGCCTTCTTGCCCCGCAGCGGCTCCGGTAGCGCCGGCGACCGCAGCGGTTCCGGCCGCGGTCGTGAGGAAGGCGCGACGGGACATATCCGCGTTGCCGTCAGTCATACACGGCCGTTGGGAGTCGGCTGTAGTGAATACTTTGGTTTGTCTCGTCGATCGGGATGTGGCGAGCGGGACGTTCTGTAGATCGCAGCGCCTGCGACACGTCGTCGCTGTAGTCGTGGGTGCGATGCACTGGCGGATGCGGATATTGTATGTTGGGCTTTCTGAAATCCTCAGCAAGGGATCGATTCCTCAGTACAGAGAACTATTCTATCAACTAAATTGGCGAGGATTATCGCAAATCCGAGGTCGCTGCAAAGCCGCGCAACGGAAAGCCACGTGAATATGCATAAAAAGGGACAGTGACTGTCCGTGAGCAGGAAACACTGCCTTCCACATTAACTACCTCCCGCTAAATAGTGGTCTTGTGGCCAAGGATACCGTTCCCGCTGATGTGTTTGCCCTCCTTGACGACGAGTATGCACGGGGTATCCTCAGGGCCACAAATGGAAAACCTATGCCAGCCCGCCAACTTGCAGAGGAACTCGACGCCTCTCGTTCGACCGTGTACCAACGAATTGAGCAGTTGCAAGCCGTAGATCTCTTAATCGAATCGACCGACTTGAGTCCTAACGGGCATCATCGAAGCGTCTACGAAGCACAATTGGACCGGATCGTCGTGGAACTGACCGAGGACGACTTTGAGGTGACAGTCACTCGGCGTGACCATCCAGCAGACCGGTTCACGGACATCTGGGAGAACCTCTAATGATTCAGAGTGGACTGATTCCAACTCCAGATGCCATCGCGTTCGCCATTGGCATAGTAGTAGTTATCCTTGGATTCGTTATTAGCTGGCGAGCCTATCAGGGATACCGACGCAACGAAAGTCGTCCAATGCTACTACTCGCGGTCGGGATGCTACTTATCACAGTGATCCCTACACTGGCTGAACTCATTGTTATCCCCTGGTTCGTCGCGCGGTATACTACTCCTGGAACGGGAGCAATCTCACTGACACTGACCGTCTCACGGCTCTCCGAAGCGGTTGGTATCAGCATTGTCATCTACTCACTCCACAGTAGACGGACGTGATCAACACGCACCTCTACCAAATGGGTGTTTCACACAAATCTCTGTCTGAAAAATAATATTCCAGCAGAGCCGTGTTGTAGTCGCGGTTGCGTGCTGTTACGGTCAGCCAGCGATTGTACCGCGAGGCGAGCGCACGCGAGCCTCGCGGGAAGTTTTTCCCTCCAGGTTTTTGCGCGGAGGGGTCCACTGGACCCCTCCGCAGTAAAAAGGTGGTTTCGCAACGCTTTTGCGGATTGTCTCGGACGTGACGGCTATGGCAGACGTAGAGGCGGAACTCCGCCAGCAGTTCACCGACGCGTTCAGTGGCGCAGACTTTCCCGTGAGCAGCCAGATGGATCTCGTCCCCGCGCTCCCGAACGGTCCGGGCACGAAGTTCGAGGCCGGCGACGTGACGCTCACCGCGATGGAGATGGCCGCGAAACTCGGCAGTCACCAAGACTTCCCCTACAACGACGTCGAATCGCTCGTCGACGACGTCATCGAGGGGCTCAAAGCCGAAGGGATGATTTGACGCCGGCGGCGATCAAACCGACAAATGCCCGTCTGAACGTGATCGCGGCGCTCGCAGGTAGCTTTTTATTCGTCTATCGCTAACGTTTAATTTGGTATGTGTTACCATACCCGGCGGCGAGAGGCGCTGGCGAGGTTGGAACACGAGACTGGCCCGAGAGAAGCGACCGAGGACCGCACCGACGCGCGCGAATCGGACGACGACCACGACCCGACCGAAGAGCACCAACCCGAGAACCCGACTCCGGACCGGACGCGACGTCCCGAACCGGTCGGCTTCGCCTGAGACCGACCCGGTTCGGCCCCGGCTACGTTTTTACTTCCCCAGACGCCCGACGACGAGCGGCCGCCAGTAGAGGAGCGCGACCGTGACGAGGAAGACCGCAGTCGAGATGTCGTAGGAGAAGTCGAACGTGGCGGCGACGACCGCCGATCCGCCGCCGGCGACGCCGGAGAGCAGTGACGCGAGGATCGGCCACGAACAGGAGACACACGAGAAGAGGCCGACGATACCGGAGACGGCGGCACCCGCGGCGTCGATCACGGTCGCGTACACCAGATACGCCAGCGCGAGGTAGCCGACGACGCGGGCGGGCATCAACACGAACGCCGCCCACGGAGTCCAGAGGATGGGTGCGGGTCCCCAGCCCGGTGCGAGCGTCGCCAGCCGGATCCCGAACTCGCCCGCCCCGGGGCGCATCGCGGTGACGACGACCCCGCCGGCGACCGCGAGGGCGACGAAGTACAGCCCGGCGACCACGAGCGCGCGCCGGCGGGTCCGATCATCGGTCGGCTCGGGGTCGGTCTTCCAGAAGACGAGGAATCCGACGAAGATCCACAACAGCCCGTACACCGCATAGCGCGGTTGGGTGACGGTGATCCTCGCGAGCAACACGTACCCGATCGCCAGCGCGGCTAGCGTGTTGCCGACGAGCGCACCGTAGAGGAGGTCATTCGCGTCGATATCCCGTACGTGCGCAGTCGTCGACATCTCACACCACCAGCGCGTCGACGACGACAGCGAGCAGGAGCGCGCCGAGGTACGCGTTCGACGCGTGGAACGAGCGGAACGCGGCCGACTCGTCCTGTTCGTAGTGCAGGCGGACGGCGAAGTAGAGGAACAGGCCGCCGAAGACGACGCTCGTGAGCGCGTACAGCAGGCCGAGGGCGTTCATCGAGGCCAACGCGCCGGCGGCGACGAGCGTGGCGGCGAGGTACCACAGGACGTGTTTTCTCGTTTCCGTCTCGCCTCGGACGACCGAAATCATCGGGAAACCGCCGCGCTCGTAGTCGTCTTTGTACGCTAAGGCGAGGTTGTAAAAGTGCGCGGGCGTCCACAGGAAGATGACCGCCGCGAGCGCGAGCCCGCCGAATCCGATGTCGCCTGCGACGGCCGCCCAGCCGATGAGCGCCGGAAGCGCCCCGGCCGCACCGCCGATGACGGTGTTCTGGACCGTGTTCGGCTTCAAGAGCAGCGTGTAGACGACGCTGTAAAAGAGGATCGCGGCGACCCCGAGAACGGCCGCGAGGACGTTGACCCACGCGAACAGCGCGACCGACCCGGCGGCCAAGAGGAGTCCGAACGCCAGCGCGTTGCGCACGGGGACGAGGTCGGTCGCGAGCGGGCGGTCGCTGGTCCGCTGCATCCGTCTGTCGATGTCGCGCTCGAAGACGTGGTTGAACGTCCCCGACGCCCCGATCGAGAGCACGCCGCCGCCGAGCGTCGCGAGCACGACGGGCACGGTCAGCCCGCCGGTGGTCGTCGCCGCCAGCGCCATCCCGGCGGCCGCGACGAGACAGAGCAGCCACATCAGTCGGGGCTTGGTCAGCCGGAGGTACGCTTTCGCCGTCGCGACGAGTCGCTCCCGGCGGTCGGTCGGGACCGTCGGCTCGTACGTCGTCTCGACGGGCGGAGAGAGGTCGACACTGTCGACCGGCTCCTCGTTCGGGTCGCCGGTCTCCGCCTCCAGCGTCCACGCGAGCGCGGCCACGAGCGAGACGAAGATCCCCGTTCCGACGGTCAGATGGACCGCAGAAAGCGTCGCGTTCGCGCCGCCGAGGGCGACGAGCGCTCCGAGGCCGGCCTGCACGGGATAGAGCACGCCCGCCAGTAGCATCGAGCCGAGAACCCGACGGCTCACGTTCGCTCGGATGCCCGCGACGATCGTCGCGACGCCGAGCAGCCCGACGGCGACCGCGCCGATCCGGTGCCCGAGCGCGAGCCATCCGACCGCCGAGTCCGGCGTCGTCCATCCGTTCCCGCACGCGGGCCACGCCGCACACGACGCGGCGGCGTCCGTCAGCGCGGTCGTCGCGCCGACGAGCAAGAGGAGATAGACGCCGATAGCCGTCGCCGCGAGCAGGCCGTGAAACCGATTGTGGGTTGCGGTCGACGGGTTGTGAGTTGCGGTCGACGCCACGAAGTACACCTACGCGACGTTGGAGATCACCGTACTTAGAAACCCCGCTTTCGGGGGCAACCCGCGGGGCCGGACGGGGGCGTCGATGGCGAAAGTCAGCAACTATTTACGTTGCAGTTCCCAACTCCAGATCGATGCGAAAGACGCGTTTGGCACTCGTTTCACTGCTCACGGTTCTGGTGGCAGGCCTCGCTGCGGACCCGGTCGCCGCGCAGGCGTCCGCCAGCGCGGAGCTCATCAACGGGCTGAACGGGAAGCTGCTGTACATCGCCGTTCCCGTGACGCTGCTCGTCGAGGGCATTCTGATCTACACGATCGTAAAGTTCCGGAACAACGACGACCCGTCGCCGACGAAGGAAAACCGGCGCTTGGAGATCACGTGGACGATCGCGACGGCGGTCATCCTGCTCTTCGTCGGCGTCGCCTCCTACGGCGTGCTCGCCAACGAGAACGTCGCCGGCCCGCCGCAGGTCGAGGACGCCTCCGGCGAACCGGTCGTCGTCCACGCGGAGGCGTACCAGTGGGGCTGGGAGATGTCGTACCCAGAGAGCGGTAACTTCTCGACCGGCACCGAGATCGTCGTGCCGGAGGACCGCCCGGTCGTCATCGAGGTGACCTCGCGGGACGTGATCCACGGGTTCCACGTGCCGGAACTGGCGCTCAAAGTGGACGCGATGCCCGGTCAGGTGAACACCGTCCGGACCGTTCCGTACGAGGAGGGTACCTACCAAGGCTACTGCACGGAGTACTGCGGCGTGGCGCACTCGCAGATGTACTTCACGCTCGATGTCGTCTCTCAGGATGAGTACCAAGACTGGCTCGACGAACAGCAGAACAGCAGCGAAGAGTAACGATTCCGGCCGCTCGGTCCGATCGCACATGTCTCTTCTGCCCTTCTGACCGATTCGTCTACCTGCTCTGCACCCGTCGATATCCGTCGTCACGCCCGATACCGCCGGCACGTTAATATTGTAAATCGTCCTAGGTTTAGGGGAGAATGACGACCGAGTTCCAGCAGCGCGAGGAGGGCGGGGACAGCTACCACCCGTGGGTCGCCGCCGTCGTCGCTGGGCTCGTGGCGGGGACGGGGATGGGCCTGATACTGTCGGTCGGGACGCGGCTGTTACCGCTCATCGGGGCCCTCTACGGGATGGGATCGTTCGTCGGCGGGTGGGTCGCCCACCTCGCGAACAGCGTCGTGTTCGCGCTCGTCTTCGCGGCCGTCCTCTCCCGGCCGATCGTCCGTCGAGAGTCGATGTCGCTTTCGACGTACGTCGGGTTGGGCGTGGGCTACAGTGCCTTTCTGGGCCTCGTGACGGGCGGAGTGATCTTTCCGCTTTGGGTGAATGCCGGCATCGACGCGGGACTGCCTCTGCCGTTCGTCCCGATTCCCGGACTCGGCGGTTTCGGGTCCGCACTCGCATTCGGCTTTGCACACATCGTCTACGGTGTCATCCTTGGTCCGGTGTACGCGCTCGTGAGCCGATCGGTTCCCACACGACCGTAACGACCGGTGGCGACGGTGCGGACGGACAGTCGGCGGCTACGCGCTCGAATCGGCGTCGGACACCGATCCCTCGGGATTCGACTCGTCGTCGCAACCCCGCGATTCGAGGATCCGATCGACGATCCGGCCGGTCGACAGCAACTCCTCGTCGTAGCGCTTCGGTCTGGCCGACGCCCGCGCGACCTCGCAGTCGAGTCCGCGCGCGGCGAGCGCGTCGCGGATGGCGTCGTCGTCGTGGTGTTGATCGTGGCCGAGAACGATCACGTCGGGGTCGATGCGCTCGATCGGCACGAAGATGTCCTCGGTGTGGCCGAGGTGGGCCTCGGTCACGACCTCGAGGGCGTCGATGACGTCGCGCCGCTGTCGGTCGGGGAGGACGGGCGGTTCCTTGTGGGTGACGTTCTGTCGCCGGGCGACGATGACGTGCAGTTCCTCCCCCATCGCGGCCGCCTCCGAGAGGTAGTGAATGTGCCCGGGGTGAACGAGATCAAATGTCCCCTGCGCGACGATGCGGCGCGTCACCAACGGTCCCTCCGGGTGTCGGTCTCGGTGTAGTCGATGTCGAGGTCGGCTTCGGTGAAATCGAAGAACTCCTCGGGGTCCGGGAGGTCGATGTCGAGCACTTCGAGGTCGCGGACGTCGCCGTTCTGGTCGAACGCCTTCCAGTCGTGCGGGCCGTACGGGTGGCCGAGGATGATGTGGACCTCGCCCTGTCCGAACGTGTCGAGGTCGGCGTCGCTCGGTCTGAGAACGCCGTTCGGATGCGAGTGAATCGATCCCACCGAGTGGTGGTCGTTCGGAATCATGTTGTTGTCGACGGTGGCGCTGACCGGGTTCGATCGCGTCCCCGGGACGATCAACACCTCGGTAATGACCGTTCCGGAGCGGTCCAGATCGAAGTTGCTGGCGTCCTCGCCACGGAGAAATCCCATATACTCGTCGGGGTGGGTCTCTTGGGAGGCCTCCCGTGCGAAGTCGAGTGCGTCGGCAGCGATGCCGAGCACGCCGCTCGACCGGAAGAGTCGCATAGCCGGACCTCGGTGTCGTCTCCTTCTAAAGGTTTCGAGGGCGACGTCAGTTCGCCGAAGCGGGGCGCTCGGTGGCGATTGGAGAGGATCGTTCGCCGGCAATTGTAAAGTCTTAACCGCGACGCACCACTTTCTGCCAGTATGACTGCCGAGAACGCCGGGGATTCCGGCGGCGAGTCCGCTCCGAATTCGGAGGGCGACGCGCGACCTGTCGTCTACGATCTCGCACCGAACTGCACGCTCGAAGACGTCGAGGCGGGCGCGCACTACCAAGCCGTCGTCAACGGCGTCGTCGAGTACGGCATCTTCGTCGACGTCTCCGACGAGGTGTCCGGGCTCGTTCACGAGTCGAACCTGAACCGCTCCTACGAGGTCGGCGACCGCCTGACCGTGACGCTCGAAGAGGTCAAGGAGAACGGCGATCTCGCGTTCGACGTCTTCGAGGGGTCGACGTACCAGACGGTCGTCGTCGATCACGAGCCCGACATCACGCCGATCGAGGACCTGAACGCGGGCGACACCGTCCACGTCGAAGGGCAGGTCGCACAGATCAAGCAGACGGGCGGCCCGACGCTCTTCCGCGTCGTCGACGAGACCGGAATCGTCTCCGCGGCGGCGTTCCACGAAGCTGGCGTTCGTGCCTACCCCGCGGTCGACGTCGAAGACGTCGTTCGCGTCGGCGGGACGGTCGAATCACACGACGGCTCCGTCCAGATCGAGGTCGACTCGCTGACCCGCCTCGACGACGAGGCGGCTATGGAGGCCCGCCAGCGCCTCGACGCCGCACTCGACGAGCGCGCTTCTCCCGTGAGCGTCGAACCGCTCGTCGAGTGGCCCGCCTTCGAGAAGCTCCGAGAGGACCTCGAAGACCTCGCGCAACTGCTTCGCCGGACCGTCCTCGAAGGGCGGCCGATCCGCGTCCGTCACCACGCCGACGGGGACGGGATGTGCGCGTCGGTCCCCGTTCAACTAGCGCTTTCGAACTTCATCGAATCCGTCCACGACGACGCGGGTGCCTCGCGACACCTCGTCAAGCGGCTCCCCTCGAAAGCCCCCTTCTACGAGATGGAAGACGTCACGCGCGATCTGAACTTCGCGCTCGAAGGACGCGCCCGCCACGGCCAGCGCCTCCCGTTCCTCCTGATGCTCGACAACGGCTCGACCGAGGAGGACGTCCCCGCCTACGAGAACCTCGCGCACTACGATATGCCCATCGCGGTCGTCGACCACCACCACCCCGACCCCGACGCCGTCGAAGACCTCCTCGACGCGCACGTCAACCCCTACCTCTACGACGAGGACTACCGGATCACCACCGGGATGATGTGCGTCGAACTCGCGCGGATGATCGATCCCGACCTCACCGACGACCTGCGGCACGTCCCCGCCGTCGCGGGACTCGCCGACCGCTCGAAGGCCGACGCGATGGAGAAGTACATCGCGCTGGCCGAGGCGGAGGGCTACGACCGCGACCGCCTGCTCGACGTCGGCGAGGCGCTCGATTACGCCGCCCACTGGCTGCGCTACAACGACGGCCAGTCGCTCGTCAACGACGTGCTGAACGTCGGCTGCGACGACGAGTCGCGGCATCGAGAGCTCGTCGAGTTCCTCGCGACCCGCGCCGAGCGCGACGTCGAACGGCAGATGGACGCCGCCGCGTCGCACCTCGAACACGAGCGGCTGGCGTCGGACGCGCACCTCTACACCGTCGATCTCGACGAGTGGGCGCACCGCTTCACGTACCCCGCACCGGGCAAGACCACCGGCAAGCTCCACGACCTGAAGGTCCGCGAGCACGGCGAACCGGTCATCACGATCGGCTACGGGCCGGACTTCGCGGTCCTCCGCTCGGACGGCGTCCGCCTCGACATCCCGCGGATGGTCGCCGAACTGAACGAGGAGGTCGTCGGCGGCGGCGTCTCCGGCGGCGGCCACCTCGTCGTCGGGTCGATCAAGTTCGTCAAGGGGATGCGCGAGGACGTCATCGACAGCCTCGTCGAGAAGATGGCCGAGGCCGAACTCGACGAGGAGCTCTCCTCGCAAGCGATCGTCGACACCGAGGTCTGAGGCCGCATCCGCGGGACACCCGTCATTCGAATCTCACCGTCCGCCGGAGCAGCGACCCCGCGATCGCGACACCCGAAAGCGCCCCGAGCGCCAGCGTCGTCCGCGTTTTCCAGTCCGACTCCGGCGCGCCGGTCCCGCCGTCAGCGTCGGCGGCGGACGCCTTCCAATCAGCGACGAACGTCTCGCCGTAGTACGCCCCCGGTTCCGTGCCATCGAGCGCGAGGACGACTTCCCTGTTCTCGGTCGTCGCGTGCGCGTTCCAGTTGAGACTGCCGACGAGCACCGTCTCGCCGTCGATCACCGCGCCTTTCGCGTGAATCTTCCCGAATCGGCCGCTCGGTTCGGCGATTCGCGCCTCGATCGGGAGGCCGCGTTCTCCGAGCGCGTCCGCCTGCTCGAGGACCGCCCGGTTCGACTCTCGGTCGTACCACGCGTTCGAGAGCAGAATTCGGACGCGGACGCCGCGCTCGGCGGCGTCGACGAGCGCGGCGAAGTACGCCCCGTCGGGATCGAGTCGGGGCGTGAGAACGTCGACGCGCTCCTCGGACGCCGCGATCGACTTCCGAACCGCCGCGCCCGCGTTCCCGGGCGCGGTCAGGACGCGAACCTCGTCGACGGCGACTGTTTCGGGCTCGAACTCGGCGTCGAACGAGCCGCTCGCTGGCGATTCCTCGACGAACGTCGCGTTCGTCCGATACCGTCGCCACGGGAGGGCGTCGATCCCGTCGGCGTCGTGGGTGAAGACCGCGGCCAGTTCGTCGGCCGTCGCTTCGGAATCGACGCGCACGCCCCAGCCGCGACTGTTTCTCCCCCCGGTCCCCGACGGTTTCCAGTTCTCCGTCATCACCAGCGCCGCGCCGTCGGCGACGGCGTATTTCGGATGGTGAAAGACGAACCGAGCGTACGGGCCGGCGATCACGCGGACGTCGACCCCGCCGGCGACGAGTCGGTCGAGTCGCTCGCGCTGGGCGGTCGTCATCCCGCCGACCGGCCCGCCCTCCAGCAACACGCGGACACGAACACCGCGGTCGGTGGCCGCGAGCAGAGCCTCCGTTGCTCTCGGTGACGTGAACGTGTACCCCGCGAGCAGGATCCGCTCGTCGGCCCCTTCGAGCGTCTCGATCGGCACGTCGGGCGCGTCCGGGAGCACGAACGCCGTCGCGTTCGCCGGGCCGGTCGCGACGACCGGGCGCGGCGTCAACCCCCGCGGCGTCCACCCGTTGGTGGAAGCGTTCAGCCGCTCTCCCTCCCGCGATCGCCCGTATTCGAGTCGATCGACGGCGACCCCGTCGCGACGGAGGACGAGCGTTTCGCCCGCGTTCGAGAGGGCGAGCCCGGCGTCGACGACGGGGACGTCGACGAGTTCGCGCGTCGCGTTCGGAGCCACGGAGAGGGCGACGACGCCGTCGGGCGGGATCGGGACCGTCGACTCCCCGTCCGACAGGGTCAGATTCGACGCGCCCGCGGCATCGACGACGACGTACTCGCCGACATCGTCGGCCGCGACCGGATCCGGAAAGACGGCGACGATCCGCGGGGCGTCGTCGGTGACGGCAGTCTGCACTGCTGCGTCGGTGCCGACGACCCGCGGTTCAGCGTCGGCTGAAACGACACCCGCAGAGGAGATCACCGCGAGCGCGACGACGACTGCGAGAAAGAGCGCGCGCACGGCGCGGTCGCTCGGCGGTCGCGTCGCTTCGGGCTCGGGACGACGCTGTCGCACTCGGCGTGACACGGGGCCTCTGGTCCCCTGTTCGGATATAAACCCTCGCCGGTCGAAAAGAGAGAGACCGCCAAGGGAGGAACCGTCCTCGTTACGCCGTCGGCGCTTTGGTGTCGCTCTCGCCGAGCGTGGCGACCGCGAGTTCGGCCTCGTGCTGGACGAGGTAGGAACGTTCGTCGGTGTACTCGGCGACGGCTTCGAGCGCGTCCTCCGTACCGATCTGTCGCAGTGCCCACGCGGCGGCCGCGCGGACGGTTTCGCTGTCGTCTTCGGCCAGCGTGTCCGTGAGTGGATCGACCGCGCGGGTGTCGCCGATCAGGCCGAGCGCGCGGGCGACGTACGGCCGGACGTTGTCGTTGTCCATCTCGAGTTTGTCCGCGATCGCTTGGGTCGCCTCAGTCGAGCCGACCTCGCCGAGCGCGCGGAGCGTCACCTTCTGGAGCGCCGGGTCCGAATCGGCGTCGACGTACTCGACGAGCGTCTCGACGGCCTCCTCGGCACCCTCGCCCATCCGACCGAGCGCCGTGATCGCGGGCTTGTCGCGGCGCTGGGCGAGTTCGTGCATCTCCTCGAAGGCCTCGGGGTTCGCCATCCGGATCAGCGCGTCCATACAGTGCTCCTGCATGAACTCCGACTGGAGCTTCTCCTTCGCGAGCAGGATCATATCGACGCGGTCGCGCTTCTCCCACTCCTTGAGCGCCGACAGCTCCGGCGGGTAGTCCTTGTAGTGCCCGAGGACGTCGTAGAATCCCTCTGCCATCAGCTGTTCGTTGACTTCCAGATCGTCCCACTCTTGGGCGTCTTCGAGCCCGGATTCGAGCTCGTCGGTCGCGTCGATCAAGGACGCGATCGTGTCGGCGTCCTCGTCTGCGTCGAGGTCCGCGTCCTCGACGGCCGCGATGGTTTCCTCAAGCGCGTCGACGAGCGCTTCCTCCTGTTCCTCGCCGCTTGCGTCTTGGTCGACGGCGATATCGACGTCGAGTGTGCTGCCGACGCTGTCGGCGAACGCCGCCACGACGTCGACGATCTCGCCCGCGCCCTGCTCGGTCCAGCGCGTGTCGGTGATCTTCGAGCGGGCGGCCTCGACATCCTCGACGACGTCTGTGGCGTAGGGACCGCGCTTCGATTCGAGGTCGTCGCGGAGCTCCGAGACGCGCGATTCGAGCTCCTCTCGCGGGTCTTCTGCGTCCTCGTCGTCCTCGTCCGGTTCGGGCAGGTCGGCGGCTTCGAGATCCGACTCGATCCCGTCGAGATCTGCTTCGACGTCGTCGAGGTCGGCCTCGGTCTCGGCGTCTTCGAGGGCGGATTCGACGCCGTCGAGGCGCTCGTTCAGGGTGTCGGGCGTCACGTCTGCGGTCTCGTCGGACGCCGCCGCGTCGGAATCAGCGGCCGTCTCGTCGTCCCCGTCGCTCATATGGCTGATATCCGTCCGTACCCGAAAAGAGCGTTTCCCTTCTCGTTTCTCGGTCCGGTCGTCGCGCTTCACGGCGATCGGCACGTTCTAAGTCGGTCCGGCCGCATCTCCCGGCAATGACGTCGCCGACTGAGGGCAGTGTCGAGGAGAACGACGAGGCCGACGACTGGGACTCGAACGCCTACGACGGCTCACACTCGTTCGTCTACGAGTACGGAGCCGACGTCGTCGACTTGCTCGATCCGAGGCCGGGCGAGCGAATCCTCGATCTAGGTTGCGGAACCGGTCACCTGACCGACCGCATCGCCGACGCGGGCGCGGAGGTGGTGGGGATCGATCAGTCCGAAGAAATGATCGAAACCGCCCGGGAGACGTACCCCGACCTCGCGTTCCGGCGGGCGGATGCCCGCGACTTCGTGGTTGAGGAGCCCTTCGACGCGGTCTTCTCGAATGCGGCGCTACACTGGATCGACGAGCAGGACGCCGTCAGCGAGGCCGTCGCTGACGCGCTCGCCCCCGGCGGTCGCTACGTCGCCGAACTGGGCGGGAGCGGAAACGTCGCTAGAATCGTCGCCGCCGTCGCCGCGGAACTGAGAGAGCGAGGGTACGAGCCCGCGTCGGAGCCGTGGTACTTCCCGACCGTCGGCGAGCACGCGACGACGCTGGAGGCGCACGGTTTCGAGGTCCGCTACGCGCGGCTCTTCGACCGGCCGACCGAACTCGAAGACGACGACGACGGAATGGCCGCGTGGATCGGGATGTTCGGCGACCGACTGCTCGCGGACGTGCCCGAAGACGAGCGCTCGGCCGTCGTCGCCGACGTCGAGGACCGACTGCGCGGGGATCTCTACGACGCCGACGCGGGAGCGTGGACCGCCGACTACCGACGGCTTCGGTTCGTCGCCGTGTTCGACGCGTAGACCAGAGCCGGAGCGGCTGGGCTCACCCCTGCGTCTCCAGATTTCACTCCGCAGTCTCCAGATACGTCTCCGCGAGCGCGTCGAGCGCCTCGTGGTGCTCCGTCGTGTGCGGCGCGGTGAGCGGTGAAACAGACACCCGACCCTCGACGACGGCCCGCCGGTCGGTTCCCGGGGGGTCGGGGAGCTCGCCCGAACGCATTCGGTCCCAGATGCCGTCGTGCAGCGTCACCGTGCCGTTGCCGTCGTGTTCGGCGGTCATCTCGTACAGCGTCGAGGGCGCGGTGATCTCGATCGGAGCGGGGTCGTCGCCTTCGGCCAGCGGCGCGTTGACGTTCAGGTACTCCGCCTGCTCGAACACGCCCGCGTCGAGCGCGTGTCGGAGGAGGTACGTCGTCGCGCGCGACGCGTTCCGGAAGTCGTCGATCTCCGTGGCCTGCTCGTGCCACGGCGTGTCGCCGCCGCCCGGGACGTACAGCGACGCGGCGATGGCCGGAACGTCGAAAAAGGCGGCTTCGACCGCCGCGCTCACGGTTCCAGAGCGGCCGAGGACGTACGCGCCGAGGTTCGCGCCCTTGTTGCAGCCGGCGACCACGGCGTCGACGTCGGAACAGAGCGATTCGAGCCCGGCGACGACGCAGTCGGCCGGCGTGCCGTCGACGGAGTAGCCGAGTTCGTGGTCGCGCACGCTGAACTCGTTCGAGAGCTGGCGTCCGACGGCGCTCTGGTCGTCGGCGGGCGCGACGGCCGTCACCTCGGCAAACTCGGAGATGGCCTCGTACAGCGCCCGGAAGCCGACGGCGTCGATGCCGTCGTCGTTCGTGAGGAGGACCGAGAGGTAATCGCTCATAATCGCTGCTTTGCGGGAGGAAAGAAATGTGTACCGCTCGGACGGATCGCCGTCGGCGTTTTCGTGCTCAGGCGACGCGGTCGACGAACGTCTGATCGTCGACCACGAGGTTGTACGCGCCCTCGTCGCCGTTCCACAGGCAGAGCACGTTCTCGAACGCGAGGACGTCACCGTAGTCTGCGAGCAGCAGCGCCTCGTTCAGCGAGTCTCGGGTCGTCGAGACGGCGTAGTGCTCGACGGATTCGCTCCCATCGCCGATCTTGAAGAGCGGATTTCGACCCTCCGAGTCGGTCAAGTCGCGGCTCAGTTTGACCGTCAAGAGGTCGATCCGGTTGGTGACGTGTCGCTCCATCTCGGCCATTTTCGCGTGTCGGTCGGGGTCGGCGCGGACGTCCGCGCGGCGCGTCCCGTCCGGTCGGACGATCGCGTAGGAGAACTGTACCGTTTCGTTCGTGAACGTGCCGTCGCCCGGTTCACGGCCGCTGGCGCGATCGCCGTCGGTGCCGTCGTCGCTTTCGCCGGCCTTCTCGACAGCGTCCGCCTCCCCCGCCTCGTCGAGCCGACGCTGGAACGCCGGGGCCGCGATGTCGTCGCGCCGGTCGAACGACCAGCCGCGGTCGCTCGGCGCTTCACCCGGCCACAGTCGGAGCGTCGGCGCGTAAACCGAGTGCGGGGAGTCGGCGGGAACGAGCGCGCGCTCGACCTCGCGCAGTCCGATGCTCGTGTTCCGATCCGCGGGCGCGAGGGCGACGAACGAGCCGTCGTCGGCGACGCTGTCGAGATAGCGCGCGGCGACCGCCTCGGGCTCGTCGAGTTCGCTCAACACGTTCGCGAAGAGGACGAGGTCGATCCCGGCCTCTCCCGCGATCTCGTCGGGGTCGAACGCCTCGGCGGTCTCGCGGTGGATCGTCGTCCGGAAGTTTTCGCTCGTCTCTTCGAGCATCCGTTCGAGGACGTCGGCCGACGCCGACGGCTCCACGGCGTGGTAGTCGACGACGGCGTCCTCGGGGAGGTACTCGGAAATACCGAGGGCGGGACCGCCCGCGCCAGCGCCGACGTCGAGGACCCGGAGCGTCCGCGGGAGCAACGCCCGCTCGGCGAGGTCGTCGAGGACGTACCCGATCGCGGCGTAATAATCGGGCAGATGGTAGATCGCATACCCCAGCGCGGCCACCTCGTCGTACTCGACGGCGTTCTGCCGGTAGTAATCCTCCTTCAGACGGCTGATCGTCTCTCGGAGTCGCCTCCCGCTCTCGCCGCGGTGCCAGTTCGCGCCGTAGCGCTCGACGAGCAGGTCTTCGAGGGCGAAGGCGTACTTCTCGGGGAACGTTTCGGGGTTCCAGCCGGGCTGCGGCGCGGGTTCCTCGCTCGCGGGGACGAACGTCCCGTCGTCGCGCTCGCGGATGCGGAGGTCGAACGCCTCGGCTCTGAGGGTCCGTCGGACGACTGCGGGGTGTGGCGTGCCGTCGACGTACTCGTGGATCTCCTCGGGGTCGATCGGGCGGACGTTACGGAGGTACTGCGCGTTCGCGCGGACGGCGTCGCGGTCGATCACGAATCCGTCTCCTCGCCGCGGTGGCGACGCCCGGCCTCGTCGTACAACTCCTCGAACGCGTCGCCGTCCGCGTCGGCGATGCGTCGTGCGGCGTCTGCGACGTCGTCGGCACCCTCGAACGACTCCTGAATCTCCCGATAGACGCGCGGCGTGCCGTCGGTCACGGTTCCGACGAGATCCGCGAGCACTTCCGAGACCGGAGTCGCGAACTCTTCGCGGACGTCCTCTGCCGCGAGCGCGTAGGCCAAGACCGCGGTGTGTGCGCCCGCCTGCACCGTCTCCATCGCCGAATCGTGCTCGTCGGGGTCGGTCTCGAAGACGTGGTTCCCGGCGTCGCCGATCTCATCCAGTACGGCGTCCGTTACCGGCCCCGTGGCGTCGACGACGGCGGCGACGTTGCCCGGCGCGTTCTCCGGCGCGAAGAGCGGGTGCAGACTCACGCGCTCGCGATCGGGGAGGTACGCGCGCATCGCGGCCACGGGGCCCTCCATCACGCCGGTCACGTCGATCATCGCGCGATCGGCGCGATTGGCGTGGGCTTCGATTGCCGCCTCTGCGGCGGTGATCGGCACCGCGAGACAGACCGCGTCGAACGTCTCGTCGGTGTCGAGTGCGACGGTGCGGCCGCCGACGTCGTCCGCGGCGCTCGCTGCCGCGGTCGCGTCTCTGTCGGCGAACGCGATCTCGAACTCCGTCGTGAGCGTTTCGCCGGCCCAGCGACCCATCGCGCCGGCCCCGACGACGAGTACCTCCATCGCCGCCGACTACGCGCTGCCGCACTCAAAAGGGGTTCGGTGCGACGGTCGACCGTGTTCGATCGCACGGCCGGACTGTCGATTCCGACGCCTGCGACTCGTTTCGTGTTACGACGCCGACACCGAATTATCTGTTTTGATACTCCGATACGTATGTTTAACCGGTGAGCCGAAAGTACCCCTGTTGGGGGAACGGAATCTGCACCGTAACGGCACCGAACGGTCGATCGCATCGAGGGGGCCCTCCGCTGACACACAGATACTCGAATCTGTCCGGTATGGCGGGGAATGCGCGCGTAATCGCCCCATAACAATACGGACGTAAGGACTGCAGTCACTGATGAAATTTCCCACGGTCCCTGGGAGAGACACGCACGGTCGTCGGCTGACGTTGCCCGACGATCTCGACGGAGAGCAGACGCTCCTCGTCGTGAGTTTTCACCTGCGACAACGGACGCTCGTCAACTCGTGGCGGCAGTTCGCAAAGGAGCTGTGCGACCGCTTCGAGCACTTCGCGTACTACGAACTCGTCGTCGGAAGCTCCGGCGGGATGCTCCCGCCGAACGTCACCGGCGGGATGTCGCCGACGAACGCCCGACAGCGCGTTCACGACAACACGATCTTCCTCTCGGTCGACAAACAGGCGTTCCGGCGTCGACTCGGAATCTTGGGCGAGCAGACGATCTACGCCTTCCTCGTCGAGGACGGACAGGTGGTTCGACAGGCGGCGGGCGTCCTCACACCGAAAACGGGCGAGGCGCTCGAATCACTGCTCGAAGCCTACCGCGACGAGAAGAACCGCAGGTCGAACGGCTCCGAGAGCGCGGGCGAATCGTCGGTCTGACTCCGAACTCGCTCCGATTCTTTCTGCGTCTCCCGCCTCAGAGCTGTAGCTCGATGGGCTGTTCGGTCAGGTTCTCGTGTCCGTCCTCGGTGACGACGACGAGGTCCTCGATGCGGACACCGCCGACATCGGGGTCGTACAGCCCGGGTTCGACCGTGACGACGTGGCCCGGCTTCAACTCGCCGCCGTCGGGGGAGAGTCGCGGCAGTTCGTGGACGTCGAGACCGACGCCGTGACCCGTCGAGTGGATGAACCCGGTCTCCGCCCGCGGGTCGGATCGAAGCGTCGGCAGCCCCGCGTCCTCGTAGACGTCGCAGACGACATCGTGGACCGCCCCGCCGGTCACACCCGGTTCGATCGCGTCGATCGCGGCGTCGAGCGCTTCGCGCGTCAGCTCGAACCACTCATCGATCGTCGAACTCGGCTCGCCCCGCACGAAGGTCCGGGTCATATCCGCGTGATACTTCGTCGCCTTCGAGCGCGGGAAGATGTCGACGATGATCGACTCGTGGGGTCGGAGCGGCCCGCTCCCGCGGTCGTGTGGATCCGCGGCGTCGGTCCCGCAGGCGACGATCGTCTCGTCGAGCGCGCAGCCGTCCCGCAGGAGCGTCACTTCGATCTCCTCGCGAACGCGCTCGCTCGTCAGGATCTCACCCCCGGCGCGGAGCACGTCACCGCCATCGGGGCCGCCTGCGACGATTTCGGCCTCGCGGATGAGCTCCTCGGCGGCGTCCATCGCGGTCTCGTTGGCGCGCTGAGCCTCGCGGATGTGCTCGATCTCTGCGGGCGTCTTCTGCGCGCGGATCTCCGTTACCACGTCGTCAGTCTCGGGAACGACCCCGACGTCGCGCTCGCGGAGCCGGTCGGCGGCCCCGAGCGGGAAGCGATCGGGCGTCGCGACGCGCTCGACGCCGAGGTCGTCGAGCCACGCGGCCACGACGCGCGCGGTCGCCTCCTTCGATCCGTGCTCGGCCGCAAGCTCGCGGTAGTCGTAGTCCGCCAGCCGCGACACGTCGTCGGCGCGGCCCTCCCGCTTCGCGCGGCCGAACTCCAGCGCGGAGACGAGAAGCGCCGTCCGGTCCGGGGTGTAGACGGTCACGAACGGGTCGGGCGCGTCGAAACCCGAGAGGTATCGCTGCGTCGAATCCGAGCTATCGGCGTCGACGAGGTAGCCGTCAAGGCCCTCGTCGGCGAGGAACGAGTCGAGCGAGGAGAGGTCCGGTTCCATACCCCGTGATCGGTCGCAATCCGATAAAGAATGTCGCATCGATAACTTAGTACCACGCTCACGACGAAGACGGGTGGTATCCACGCGACGACTGCCGGAGATCCACCGGGTGGGAATGGAAGGGGCCCCGCGCTTCGTCGCTCACTCCGTTCGCTCCTGCAGTGCTCCCTTCGTCTCGCTCAGCGAGCGCGCGGGGGCTTCCGAAGTGTTCTCCTCACCAACGGTAGCCAGTCCAGTGCAAACGCTACGATAACTAATTCGTATCATCGCGATAGGACCACAACCGTATTACGGGCGCGCCGCGGTGGTTCGACTATGGCTGTCGAGAACGTCATCTGGCCGCGCTACCTCGACGCGTCCGTCTCGCGGGGCGACGGTCGCCGGGTCCCGCTCGACGACGCCGTCGAAGACCCGACGATCGACGAGATCGCCCAGGCCGTCCAACAGATCGGCTACGACGCCGTCATCGAACGCGACGTGACACACCCGCGGGAGTGGGAGGACCGCGGTCGCGTGCTCGTGAAGGGCGCGGAGGACTCGACGAAGAACGACCTCGTGCAGGCCGTCGCCGCCTACGTCGGCATCCTGCGGGACTGACGATGCAACGACTCGGAACCGTCTCGCGGACGGCGCAGAACCTCCTCATCGTCCGCTGCGACGGCGAGGAACACCCCGGAATCGGCGCGGAGGCCGTCGACGAATCCCTGTCGACTGTCGGCCGCGTCGTCGACGTTTTCGGTCCCGTCTCGCGCCCGTACGTGGCCGTCTCTCCCGCGGGCGACGTCAGCGCGGCGTCGGTCGTCGGGAAGCGCCTGTACGCGCGGTGAGCCGCGTCGGCAGGCGTACCTGTCTTCTCTCAACAGACGCGTCGGCAACCGTACCAGTCTCCGCTCAACAGACGCGGTTGGCCGGATCGTCGCCCGCGCGGATGCGACGAACGCTCTCGGCGACGATCGACGCGACGTGATCGCAGTACTGCCGCGTGGCCGACCCGGCGTGCGGCGTGACGATGACCTCGTCCATCTCCCAGAGCGGCGAGGATTCCGGGAGCGGCTCGACCTCGAACACGTCTAGGGCCGCTCCGGCGATCTCGCCGGCTTCGAGCGCCCGAACGAGGGCTTCCTGATCGACGACCGAGCCCCGTGCGACGTTGATGAGGTACGCGTCCTCGCGCATCGCGGCGAGGACGTCGGCGTCGATTAACCCCTCTGTCTCCGACGTGAGCGGCACCGCGAGCACGACGAAGCGCGCGTCGACGACCGCGGTTTCGAGCGACTCGGGCGTGAACATTCGATCGACGCCCGGCTCCGGGACGGGCGTGCGGCGGACGCCGTCGACGTCGAGGCCCAGCCCGGTGGCGCGGTCGACCACACCGCGTCCGAGGCTCCCGACGCCGACGACGCACGCGCGCTCCCCGGCGATCGTCCACGGCTCGTCCCACGCCGGCCGCGACCAGCGTTTCTCCACTTGGTTTGCGACGTGCTCGTGGAGGCGACGGGCGAACGCGAGCATGTATCCGGCGACGGTCTCGCCGATCGCGTCGCCGTGGATACCGGTACTGTTCGTGAGCAGCACGCCTTCCTCGCGGAACCGCTCCTGCGGGAATCGATCGACGCCGGCCTGCACCGAGTGCACCCAGTCGCATTCGAGGAGCGACGGCCGGTACGCGAACGTGACGACGCCGTCGCAGCGCGTCGTCGAGGTCGCATTCGAATCGGCGTCCGTCTCCGGATCCCCGTCGATCAGCACCGTTTCGACCGGGAAGTCTTGCAGCTTTTCGAGGAGTACTTCGGGCGGGAACAACGCCGACACGGAGCGGTCGACGCCGAGGACATCGAGACGCATACCCCTTCGTACGATGACCCGCCTAACGGGTGTTTCGGACGTTGCGGACGGACCATCGGGTCCACAGACCGAAACACAACCCCCATAGTTCCGCGGTCGCAACGCCCGGTATGCGAAGACGCGTCGCCGCCGGCGTCGGGTTCGCCGCCCTCCTGTTCCTGCTCGTCCAACTCGGCGCACTGGCGCTCGTGCCGACGTTCTACGAATCGGGGTACCAGACCGTCGAGGACCCCTCCGATCCGACGAACAGTCTCGTCTACATCGTCGCGATCCTCGTCGCCACGGCGGCGATGCTCGCGGCGTTCAAATACGACCTCGACTGGGTCGTCCGCGCGTTCGTCGTCGTCGCCGCCGCGTCGATCTCGTGGTACGTGTTCTCCGTGCTGCTGCCGCCTGTGGCGGCCATTGGCGCATCGATCGCGCTCGCGGCGCTGCTCGTCGTCCACCCAGAGTGGTACGTCCTCGACGCCGCGGGCGTCGTGATGGGCGCGGGCGCGGCCGGGCTGTTCGGCATCAGTTTCGGCCTCTTACCGGCGATTCTCCTCCTCTCGGTGCTCGCCGTCTACGACGCGATCAGCGTCTACGGCACCGAACATATGCTCGATCTGGCGTCCGGCGTGATGGATCTGAAGCTCCCGGTCGTGCTCGTGGTGCCGACGACGCTGTCGTACTCGCTGCGCGAGACCGACGCCGGCGAGACGGTTGCAGAATCGAAGCGCGACGGCGGTGACGACGAGACATCGGCGGCGGACGCCGACACCGATGCGTCGGTTGCTGACGGCGGCGGCGAGCAGTCCGAAGACGCCGCGGCCGACGAAGACGACGTTCGCGACGCGTTCTTCATCGGCCTCGGCGACGCCGTGATGCCGACCGTGATGATCGCGAGCGCGGCGTTCTTCCTCCCCGCGGACTTGACCCCGTCGCTCGGCGTCGCGTGGCTCCCGGCGCTGACGCTGCCGGCACTGACGGCGATGATCGGCACGTTCGCCGGGCTGTTCGTTCTGCTCTGGATGGTCCTGAAGGGACGTGCACACGCCGGCCTGCCGCTCCTGAACGGCGGCGCGATCGGCGGCTACCTCGTCGGCGCGCTCGTCAGCGGCGTGCCGATTCTCACCGCGATCGGACTGTGAGGCGTCGGGTGCGACGTCGCCGGTGATTACTCCTCGTCGCCCGTTCCCGCGCCGTCGCGGACGTGGACCGCCATCCCCGTCTCGAAGTCAGCCATCGCGTCGGCGGAGAGCTCCGCTCTCCCCACAGCGAGTACGGTGTCGTCCTCGCGGACGACAGCGACCTCGTCGCCCGGTCTGACGTCGGGGTCGACGTCGCGGACGAACTTCGCGAAGGCGTTCTTGCCGTCGCGGACGAACGGCTCGCTCTCGTCGCCGACGACGACGCGGGCGGCCGGATAGTCGAGCGCGCCGACGAGGCGTCGCCCGCCCGCGACGCCGAGGGTGAACCGGCCGTCGGTGAGGTAGGAGGCGATCCGACCGCCGGGCGCGACGAGCTGTCGCGGACGGCCGCTCGTCGACCGGTGCACCGTCAGCGACTCGTCGCCGTCGCTCGGAAAGAGCGCCTCGCCCGCGCCCGCGCCGAACTGGTAGTCGGCGATGGTCCGCAACTCCGCCAGCGTCTCGCCGTCTGCATCGCTCATACCGCGTCGTTTCCGGCGGAGCGTCAAGACAGTCGCGGTCCGCGTCGCTCAGCCGCCGACAGTCGCGGTCCACGTCGGAAGGCCGGGTCGATGAGGGCCGCTCACCCCCGACGCGACTCACAACAGGAACGTGTCCTGACGCTCCGAGAGGTCGAGGAACGTGTCGGCCGCCTCGATCAACTCCTCGGCGGTCGACTCCTTGAACGCCATCACCTCGACGCGGACGCCCTCGTGGCGGAGGTGCGAGCACAGTCTGGAAAAGTCGCCGTCGCCGGTGCAGAGGACGACCGTGTCGACGTGGTTCGCGAGCGTGACGGCGTCGAGGCTCATTCCGACGTCCCAGTCGGCCTTCTTCGAGCCGTCGCCGAACGTCTTGATCTCCTTGATCTTCGGCTCGAAGCCGATATCGACGAGCGCCTCGAAGAAGCTCTCCTCGTCCGGTGAGTCCGCGCGAACGACGTACGCGATGGCCCGCGTGAGGTCCCGGCCCGCGACGCCCTTCTCTAAGAGCGACGCGTAGTCGATGTTCCGCGAGTAGAGGCTCTGTGCCGTGTGATAGAGGTTCTGTGCGTCTGCGAGCATCGCCACCCGCTGACTCGGGTGAATCTCGGTCATACTGTCCTTGGGGACGCCTTACTACATGAATGTCCGGTCCTGTCGGTCGGAACCCTGTCGGCGATGACTGCGGCTCGTACGAACGACGAAACGTATATTATGCCGGAGCGTCCACTCTCCGGTGTGACCTGCGCCACGTCGACTTCGACGGCTTCGCTCCGTCAGGCAGCGACGCGTGGCCCTCTTTTCCGCGGTAAAAAACGCGCGCCTTCGACGCTCTGAGCGGGAGTGACATCCCCGTTCTTGGCGACCCACCGACCGAGCGCGCACCGAGATTCGATCCGGCGTTCACGGACGAACCGCCGATCGACGAACCGACAACCGATACACCCTACACGGTAGAGACCCCTACACCCCCACAACGATGACACAGATCGACTTTACCGGCGTGTTCCCCGCGATGACCACGCCGTTCGACCAAGATGGCGAAATCGACCACGAAACGCTCGCCGCGGACGCACAGCGGCTCGAAGACGCAGGCGTCGCCGGCCTCGTTCCCGCCGGATCGACCGGTGAGAGCGCGACGCTGACCCACGACGAACACATCGAGGTCGTCGAGACGGTCGTCGCGGCCGTCGACGACGTCCCCGTCGTCGCCGGCTCGGGCTCGAACTCGACCCGCGAGGCGCTGAACCTCTCGCGACGCGCCGCCGACGCGGGCGCTGACGCACTGCTTCTCATTTCACCCTATTACAACAAGCCCGAGCAGGCCGGCCTCTACGAGCACTTCCGGACGATCGCCGACGAGGTCGACCTCCCGCAGATCGTCTACAACGTCCCGAGTCGCACGGGACAGAACGTCGAGCCCGAGACGGTCGCCGACCTCGCGAGCCACGAGAACGTTCGAGCATATAAGGCCGCCAGCGGCGACGTCAGCCAGATCTCCGAAGTGATCGAGTACACCCGCGGGGAGGACCTCGCGGTGCTCGCCGGCGACGACGCGCTGACGCTGCCGATCTGCTCGCTCGGCGGCCGCGGCGTCATCTCCGTCGCGGGCAACGT
This sequence comes from Halobellus sp. LT62, assembly GCF_037031285.1. Classification (NCBI taxonomy): domain Archaea; kingdom Methanobacteriati; phylum Methanobacteriota; class Halobacteria; order Halobacteriales; family Haloferacaceae; genus Halobellus; species Halobellus salinisoli. The sequence continues at coordinate 704,527 of NZ_JAYEZO010000001.1, read as the reverse complement.
CGAACCCGAGCGGAACGTCGCGCTCGTCGACGCCGCGCTCGACGGCGACCTCGAACGCGCCCGCGAGCTCCACTTCGAGCTCTCGCCGCTGTTCCGCCAGCTGTTCGTCGAGACCAACCCGATTCCGGTGAAGGCCGCTATGGAGATCCGCGGGCACAACTCCGGCGCGCTCCGCCCGCCGCTGACCGAGATCGAGCCGGAACACCGAGCGGAACTCGAACAGGTACTCACGGACCTCGACGAAGGCCGAGAAACGGAAGCCACGGAGGCCGTCTGAATGGGCAGCGGTCTCACCGTCGCGATCACCGGCGCGAGCGGTCGGATGGGCGGCGAACTGCTCACCGCCGCGGCCGACAACCACGACGTCGGCTTCGTGCTGGCGGCGAGTCGAACGCCCGAGGCCGTCCCGAGCGGCGACGCTCCGAACGCACCCGACGCGGTCGTCGCGGACGACGACCTCGGCGCGGCGTTCGCGGAACACGACGTCGACGTCCTCGTCGACTTCACCGTCCCCGAGGCGAGCGTCGAGTACCTCCGAGCGGCCGCGGACAACGGCGTCGCTGTCGTCGTCGGCACCACCGGCTACGACGAGGCGGGCGAGGCGGCGCTGGACGCCGTCGCGAGCGAGGTTCCCTTCCTGCGCGCGTCGAACTTCTCGCGGGGCGTCGCCGCGCTCCGGCGCGCGGTCCGCGAGGCCGTCGCCGCCCTGCCCGGCTACGACATCGAGGTGACGGAGACGCACCACAACGGCAAGCGCGACGCCCCGTCGGGAACCGCGCTGACGATCCTCGACGACATCGACGAGGCGCGCGGAGCGAGCGAGAGCCGCGAGGACGACGCCGAGCGCGTCCACGGCCGCGTGGGCGAGCAGCCCCGCGAGGGCGACGAGATCGGCGTCCACGCCCGCCGCGCGGGCGATGTGACCGGCGAGCACGAAGTCCTTCTCGCCGGCAACGACGAAGTACTGGAACTGACCCACCGCGCGGGTTCCCGGGGCATCTTCGCCGCGGGCGCGCTCGACGCGGCGACGTGGCTGGCCGGCCGCGACGCGGGCCGGTACGATTTCGACGAAGTCTTAGACGCCGACGGAGACGACGACGACAGAGACACTGATTCACGATGAGCTTGGAATCCGACGTAGAAGATCTGTGGCAGCGCTATCAGGACGACGAGGTCGACGCCGCGAGCGCGGGGTCGGCGGCGCGCTCGACGCTCGACGCGTTCCTCGAGGCCCTCGAAACGGGCGACGTGCGGGCGGCCGAGCAGGTGGGAGAGAGCGGCCCGGACGGTTGGGTCGTCAACGAGTGGGTCAAGCGGGGCATTCTCCTCAATTTCGGCCTGCGAGAGACGCTCCCCCGCGAGTACGGCGACGTCACCTACTACGACGTCCTGCCGCTGCGCTCGACGACGGACCTCGGCGGCCGGGGCACGCGCAACACGCCCGACGGCACGGCGATCCGCCGCGGCGCGTACCTCGGCTCCGACTGCATTATGATGTCGCCGTCGTTCGTCAACATCGGCGCGCACGTCGGCGACGGCACGCTCGTCGACTCCTGTGACACCGTCGGTTCGTGCGCGCAGCTCGGTGAGGGCGTCAAGCTCGGTGCGAACACGCTGATCGGCGGCGTGCTCGAACCCGTCGAGGACGCGCCCGTGATCGTCGAGGACGGCGTCTCGCTGGGCGCGGGCTGCCGCGTCACCTCCGGGTTCCACGTCGGCGAGAACACCGTCGTCGGCGAGAACACGCTTCTCAGCCCGCGGATTCCCGTCTACGACCTCGTCGAGGAGGAGGTCATCTACGGCGAGCTCCCGTCCGACCGCCGCGCGTTCACCCGCTACGTCGAGTCCTCGCTCGGCGACCACGACCTCTTCGAGTCGGGCGCGTACAAGCCCGCGGTCGTCGCCCTCGACATCGAGGACGACACGCTCGATAAGACCCGTCGCGAGGAGGCGCTGCGGGAATGAACGCGGGCGAGGCCGACGGCGGGCCGGCGGTCAGACGCCTCGACGCGTGGGACGAGGAGCGACTCGTCGCGCTCGCCGGGGAGTACGAGACCCCGCTGTACGTCGTCGACCTCGATCGAGTCGCGGAGAACTGCGCGCGACTGCGGAGCGCGTTCGCCGACGCGGACGTCAAGTACGCGGTGAAGGCCCACGCCGGTCAGTCCGTGTTGCGGACCGTCCGCGAGGCGGGACTCGACGCTGAGTGCGCCTCCGCCGGGGAAGTCGAGCGCGCGTTCGTCGCCGGGTTCCCCGGCGACCGGGTCCAGTACACGGCGGTCAACCCGCCCGCCGGCGACCTCGATCTCGTCGTCGAGCGCTGGCGCGAGCACCCGGAACTGACGATCACCGTCGGCGCGGAAGACACGGTCGACCGGCTCCACGAGCGCGGCTTCGACGGCCGGCTCTGCATCCGAGCGAATCCGGACGTCGGCGCGGGTCACCACGAGAAGGTATCGACGGGTGCGAACGCGAAGTTCGGGATTCCGATCGAGCGCGTCGCCGACCTCGCTACCCGGTGGGCCGAGGAGTTCGACCTCGTCGGCGTCCACGCCCACGCCGGCAGCGGCATCTCCGGCGAGGACCTCTCGGCGCACCGCGAACTGGTGCGTCGGATGGGAGACCTCGCCCGCGAGGTCGAATCGCGCGTCGGCCCGCTCGAATTCGTCGACGTCGGCGGCGGCTTCGGCGTCCCCTACGAGGAGGACGAACCGCCGCTGGATCTGGAAGCGGTCGCGGAGGCGACCCGCGAGGCGCTCGGCGAGGTCGGGGCGACACTCGCTGTCGAACCCGGCCGGTACGTCGTCGCCGACGCGGGCGTCCTCCTGACGACGATCAACACGGTCAAGCAAGCGCGCGACGCGACGGTCGTCGGAATCGACGCTGGAATGACGACGTTGCTCCGTCCGGCGATGTATGACGCGTATCACGCGATATCGAACCTTTCCGGGGCTGAGGACGCTGAACCGATCGATGTGACCGTAGCGGGACCTATATGTGAGTCCGCGGACGTACTGTGTGAACACAGACCGCTCTCGCGTCCCGACCGGGGGGACGTCTTGGCCGTCGGAAACGCGGGAGCGTACGGATACGAGATGTCGAGCACCTACAACTCCCGGCCGCGACCGGCGGAGGTCGCGCTGTCCGGTACGACCGTTCGCCTCGCCCGACGGCGAGAGACCCTGACTGACCTGACCGCACTGGAACAATGAGCGTACAGCACGACCGAGTAGCAGTAGAGAAGTACCACGGCACCGGCAACGACTTCATCGTCGTCGACGCCGTCGAATCGATCCCCGACCGCCCCGCCTTCGCGACGACGCACTGCGACCGCGAGAGCGGTGTCGACCACGAGGCCTCGAAGCGAACGGGCGCGGACGGCGTGCTCTTTCTCGCCTTGGAGCCGCAGTACTCGCCGCCGCGCGTGATTATGACGCTCGTCCAGCCGGACGGTTCCGTCGCGGCGATGTGCGGCAACGGCGCGCGCGTCGCCGCCGCGTGGGCCGCCGAACGCACCGGCTCGACCGAACTGATGATCGACACGCCCGCTGGCACGCGCCACGCGATCGTCGACGAGACCGGCGTCACCATCGAGATGGGCGAACCGAGTTTCGCTCCGCGCGATGTCCCGCTCGTCAGAGATACGGAGCTGATCGAAGAGGACGTCGAGGGACTCACCGTGACGGCGGTGAACACCGGCGTCCCACACGCGGTCGCGATCGTCGACGACGTCGACGAGGTGGATCTGGAAGCCGTCGCCCCCGCGGTTCGGCACGCGGACGTCTTCCCGGAGGGCGCGAACGTCACCGTCGCCTCGCGGGTCGCCTCCGCCGAAACCGACGAGGCAGCGTCCGACGGAGCGGACACCGACGCGGGAACGAACACGGACGGACCCCATTTCCGTCAGCGCACCTACGAGCGCGGCGTCGAGGGCGAGACGCGCTCCTGCGGCACCGGCGCGGTCGCCGTCGCCGCGGTCGCCAAGCGGCTCGGACTCATCGGCGGCGACGAGGAAGTGACCGTCAGCCCGCCCGGCGGCGACCTCCGGATCACCGTCCCCGACGGCGAGTCGGCGACGCTCGCCGGTCCCGCCGAACGGGAGTTCGTCGGCGAGTTAGCTACCGTAATGCGGTCGGTGTAGATGTCCGGAACCGTCGAAGAACCGGCGTTCGACGCCGTTTCGTTCCTCGAAGCCGCCGTCCCGATCGCCTCGAACGAGGACGTCGCCGAGATGCGCGAGTTCCTCGTCGAGACGATCGAGTCACGGGGTATCGACGCCCGCGTCGACGACGCCGGGAACACGCTGGCCTCGAAGGGCGCGACGGATCCCGAGACGCACCTCGTTTTCAACACCCACATCGACACCGTCTCGCCGCACGTCCCGTTCGAGCGCGATCAGATCGACGGCCATCTCGTCCGGATCCGCGGGCGCGGCTCCTGCGACGCGAAGGGGCCGCTCGCGGCGATCCTCTCGGCGTTTTTCGCGATCGAAACGCGCGACGACGCCCGCGTGACGCTCGCGGTGACACCCGACGAAGAAGTCCTCTCGACCGGCGCGGCCGCGCTCGACCTCGACGCCGACCTGTACGTCGTCGGCGAGCCGACCGGGCTGGACGTCTGCCCAGCGGCAAAGGGGCGCTTTCAGGGCACGCTGACGCTCACCGGCTCGGCCGCGCACGCCGCCGAGGCCGATTCGGGGGTCAACGCCATCGCCGGACTGGAAGGTGCGCTCGCGGCGATCCGAACCTTCGACGCCGGGCGCGAGTCACACTCCCAACTCGGCTCCGCGTCCCTAACCCCGACGGTCGTGTCGGGCGGCGAGTCGACGAATCAGGTGCCCGCCGCGTGCGAACTCGTCCTCGATCGGCGGAGCGTTCCGCCCGAGACGGCCGAGGGCTTCCGCGCGGAACTGGAAGCTGCGGTTCGCGAGGCCGTTCCCGACGACGTCGGCGTCGACTTTTCCCTCACCGATCGGCCGACGCCCTTCCTCGAGGCGTTCGCGACCGACGCGTCCCACGAACTCGTTCGGACGCTGGCGGACGCCTCGGAGCGGGCGGGCGGCTCGGGCGTCGTGCGCCCCTTCACCGCCGCGACGGAGGCGTCGTACTTCTCGCCCGCGCCGGTCGTGGTCTTCGGACCGGGCCACCTCGCCGACGACGAGGGGGCCGTCGCGCACGCCGACCGCGAGTACGTCGACGTCGACGACCTGCGCCGCGCTGCCGCGGCGCTGACCGACGCGACGCGGCGGCTCGTCGGTCGAGAACGCTGACGGTCGCTCGGAGAAACGCGGCCGCATACCGAGTGCGGCCTCAAGCGAGCGTTTAAGCTATCCCCGAGTACTTGATCCGTCCGTCCGTCGATCCGGACGCAATGACACGCCCTCCATCGAAGTCGCTGTATCGGCGGCTCGTCGCGGCATTGAACCTTCGCCGGCTGACCGCGCTCGCGCTCGTGACAGCTCTCGTCGTCTCCGCTGTGGGTGCTGTTGCGTCCCCCGTCGCCGCACAGTCCGAGGACGCCCCCATCGAGTTGGACTCCGAAGCGGTCGAATCTGTCCAAGACGCGACAGTTAGCGGGACGTCGACGCTCGATTCCGGGACGTCGATTCAGGTCCGGATCTCCTCGACCGGCGAGACGAGTCCCCAGTTCCTGAAGGTGAAGACGACGACCGTCGGAAGCGACGGTGCGTGGAACGCGACGGTCGATCTCTCGGCGGTCGAAGAACACGACACCGTCGCGGTCTCCGTGGCGGTTGCGAGCGAGAGCGACGACCGCAGCGCCGACTTCGAGATCCCGATCGAAAACGACCAAGCGACGCCGACGGAGACGAGTGATTCGCCGGTGTCCGCGCCCGGATTCGGCAGTGTCGTCGCCCTCGTCGCGATCGTCGGGAGCGCGGCGCTCTTCCGAACTCGACGCTGAGCGGCGCTCTTTCAGACGTGACCGGAACGACGCTTTCGGACGCGACTGAACGACGCTTTCGGACGTGACTGACGGAGCTCCTCGACAGAGGTGACCTGTCTACGGCGGGCCGCCCGTCTACGGCTCGGCCGACACGCGGGGCCGCCGTGCGTGTCGATGGCGGAGTCGTAACCCCCATACCCCCCGAACGCGTTTGCTCGGGTATGTACGAGGCGGTCCACGCCCACCCCGACGGACAGAGCACGGCCGCTCGCTTCGCGGCGACGGCCGAGCGCTACGGGTACGACGGCGTGGTCGTCCGCGCTGACGACGCGCGACCCGACTACGAACGCCTCCGCGATGCACTCCCCGTCGACGTCGTCGACGCCGCCGAAATCGTCGCCGAGGATCCACAGCACGCCAGCGGTGCGGTCGGCAACGCCCGGACCAAACACACCGTCGTCATCGTCTGCGGGGGAACGAACGCGCTGAACCGCTTTGCGGTCGAACAGAAACGCGTCGACATCCTCGCGCGGCCCTTCGAGGGACCGATCGACGCGGGCGACGGCGGCGACGGCGAACGGGTCAATCGAAACGGGAACGGCGATGGCGACGTCAACCACGTGCTCGCGAAGGCCGCCCGCGACAACGACGTCCGGATCGAAGTGAACCTCGGGCCGGTGCTGCGAGAGCGCGGCGGCCACCGCGTCCGCCACCTCACCAAACTCCGGAAGCTGAAACGGCTCCTCGATCACTACGACGCGCCGTACGTCGTGAGCGCGAACCCGACCTCCCACTTGGAGCTTCGCGCGCCGCGGGAGTTGGCCGCGGTCGGCGAGGAAGTCGGCCTCGGCCGGGAGTGGACCCGCGAGGGACTCGACGAGTGGAGACGGCTCGTCGCCCGCAACCGCGAGCACCTGTCCGAGTCGTTCATTGCCCCGGGCGTCGAACGTGGTCGATATGAAGAAGACGATTGACGAGCACGCCGAGCGCTTCTCGGAGTTCGCCTCCTCGTACGACGACGAACAGGACTCCGCGGAGTACCTCGCGTGCGCCGATCTCGTCGTCGAGCACGCCGCGCCCGGCCCCGACGACGTCGTCCTCGATCTCGGGACCGGCACGGGCGCGATCGCACTGGCGCTCGCGCCGAGAGCGAAGACGGTAATCGGCCGCGACATCAGCGAGGGGATGCTCGAAACGGCCCGCTCGAAGGCCGAGACGGAGGGAATCGACAACGTCGAGTTCGGTGAGGGTCGATTCCGCGAGCCCAACTACGACGGCGACGTCGATCTGGTGACCTCGAACTTCGCGATGCACCACCTCTCCGATGCGGAAAAGCGCGAGGCGATCGCCGTCATCGCGAATCTGAACCCGCGGCGGTTCGTCCTCGGCGACGTGATGTTCTTCGGGACGCCCGACCCCGACGAACCGTTCTACGACCCCGAGGTCGACGACCCGGCAACGGTCGGGACGCTCGTCGACGCACTGACCGACGAAGGGTTCGTGCTGACGGCCGTCGAGCGCGTGCACGATCAGGTGGGCGTGCTCGTCGCCGAGCGATTCGGCGACGCCAGCGAGCGCGTGGGAGTCACGCCGGCGGACCGCGACCCGGACGGGATGGAGGAGTGAGCGCGCGTGAAACACCTCCCGAAGCACCTTCAGCCGCGCTGGCGCTATCTCGCGGTCGGGATTGAGACGTGGCCCGACGCCGACCTCGACCGCGGGTCCTTCCAGCGCGATCTGTGGTACGCGGCGCAGAACCTCTACGGCGACGCCGGCAGCGCCGAGACGGACCTGACGGTTCTGGCCTTCCATTTCGGCGACGGCGACGGAGAGACGATCGTTCGCGCCCACCGCGGAACCGAAGAGCGCGCTCGCGCAGCGATCGCCGCGCTCGATCGCCTCGACGGTCACCCCGTCGGCCTGCGCGTCCGCGGAATTTCGGGCACCGTGCGTTCCTGTGAGGAAAGGTATTTGAACGGCGGGACCGGAGGTGGAGAACAGAGAGACGTCGTGTTCGAGACCGAATCCACCCCCGCCGTCGTTCGCGGCGACCGCGTCGACGTAGCGGTCGGGGACGGATTCGCGGGCGCGACGCGGCTCGATTTCGAGTGATACTATGCAGGGACAAGGCCAACAGCAGGCATACGACCGTGGAATCACGATCTTCTCGCCCGACGGTCGCCTCTACCAGGTGGAGTATGCCAGAGAGGCAGTCAAGCGAGGGACCGCGAGCGTCGGCGTCCGAACGTCCGAGGGAGTCGTCCTCGCGGCCGACAAGCGCTCTCGGTCGCCGCTTATGGAACCGACGAGCGTCGAGAAGATTCACAAGGCCGACGACCACGCGGGCATCGCTTCCGCGGGCCACGTCGCAGACGCGCGTCAGCTCATCGACTTCGCGCGGCGGCAGGCGCAGGTCAACCGACTCCGCTACGGCGAGGCGATCGGTATCGAGACGCTGACGAAGAACGTCACCGACCACATCCAGCAGTACACGCAGGTCGGCGGCGCGCGCCCGTTCGGCGTCGCGCTACTCATCGGCGGCGTCGAGAACGGCGAACCCAGACTCTACGAGACTGATCCCTCGGGAACGCCCTACGAGTGGAAGGCCGTCTCGATCGGCGCGGACCGCAGCGACCTCCAAGGGCACCTCGAAGAGAACTACGCGGACGACCTGACGCTCGACGAGGGCGTCGGCCTCGCGCTTCGGGCGATCGCCTCGGCCAACGAGGACGAGCTCGCCGCCGACGGCGTCGATGTCGCCACGGTCACCGTAGAAACCGAAACGTTCGTCGAACTCTCGAACGACGAGATCGCGACGTACATCGCCGACAACGACCTCGAACCGAGTGACGAGGACGTCAACGAGGACCCCGACACCGACGCCGACGCCGACGAGGAGTAACTCGCCTCGACTCGGTGGCCTCGTTCGCCTCGCGAACGTATTCTTCGTTTTCGCCGCGAGCGGATTGAAGCCCGAGAGCCGCGCCCTGCTCGCGGGCGAGATCTCGTTTCAGACGAACCCTTGTGGGGCCGGAGCTGTCAAAATTCAGCCCCAGTCCGACGTCCCCAGAGAGTGAGCGTTTTACCGCTCGGGGCTCTTTCCCACGGTATGACCGATCCGGCCGATCTCTCCGTGACGCTCGTCGACGGCTACGTCGACGAGCCGGCGCACTTCGGCGTGCCCCCGTACATCTCGACGTACCCGCGGTTCACGGCCGGTGCGATCGTCGACGCCGGTGTTCCGGAGTCGAACATCACCTATCACACGATCGACGAACTACGCGACGAGCGGCGAAAGTGGGCCGACGTCGCCGACGCGGACCTCCTCGTCTACCTCGGCGGGATGACCGTCCCCGGCAAGTACGTCGGCGGGACGCCCGCCGAACCCGACGAGGTACGCGAACTCGCGTGGGCAGCCGAGGGTGTTTCCGTGATGGGCGGGCCGATCCGCTTCGGCGTCGGCGAAGAGAACGCCGGTGCACAGGAGATGCAGCGACAGGACCTCGATTACGACTTCCTCGCGATGGCCGACGTCGAGGCCGCCGCCCACGACCTCGTCGACAGTGGATTAGAAGGGTTCGAGAACCGCTACCGCGACAACGACGAACTGGACCGATGGGCCGCGAAGGGCGCGTTCGTCGTCGAGCAGCACCCGAACCATCCCGACTATCTCATCTGCGAACTGGAGACCTCTCGCGGCTGTGCGTACCGCTGTTCGTTCTGCACGGAGCCGATGTACGGCGATCCCGCCTTCCGGACGCCCGAGTCGGTCGTCGGCGAGGTCGAGTCGCTTTACGAGCGGGGTGTGCGCCACCTCCGAATCGGCCGCCAAGCCGACATCCTCGCGTACGGTGGGGACGGCGAAGCGCCGAATCCCGACGCACTCAGGGATCTCTACGGCGGGATTCGCGAGGTCGCCCCCGATCTAGGGACGCTGCACCTCGACAATATGAACCCGATTACAGTGGTCAAGTGGCCCGAGGCGGCCAGAGAGGGCATCCGGATCATCGCCGAGCACAACACGCCCGGCGACACCGCCGCGTTCGGCCTCGAATCTGCCGATCCGGTCGTCCAAGAGAAAAACACGCTGAACGTCACCGCCGACGAGTGCTTGAGAGCTATCGAAATCGTCAACGAGGAGGCGGGCTGGCGGCCCGGCGACGACCCCGCGGACGCGCCGACACACGGCGCGAACGCGGCGAATCGTCTCCCGAAGCTCCTCCCCGGAATCAACCTCCTCCACGGGCTGAAAGGCGAGCGCGCGGAGACGTTCGAGCACAACAAGCAGTTCCTTCAGCGCGTCTACGACGCCGGGCTGATGGTCCGACGGATCAACATCCGGCAGGTGATGGCCTTCGAGGGCACCGAGATGGCCGACGAGGGCGCGAACATCGCGAACGCGCACAAGAAGCGCTTCAAGGCGTACAAACGTGAGATACGCGAGGAGATCGACCGGCCGATGCTGCGGCGGCTCGCGCCCGTCGGGACGGTGCTACCGAACGTCCACCTCGAGTACCATCAGGACGGGCGGACCTTCGGCCGTCAGCTCGGCACTTACCCGCTCCTCGTTGGGATTCCCGGAGAACGGGAGTTGAAACGGACGATCGACGTCGCGGTCGTCGACCACGGCTACCGATCGGTCACGGCCGTTCCCTACCCGCTGGATCCGAACGCGGCCACGATGGACGAACTGACGGCAATCCCGGGCATCGGCGACCGTACCGCGGGCGACATCGTGATCAACAGACCATACGAGTCGGCGGCGGCTGTTCGGAGTCCCGAAATCGACTTCGAGACCTTCACTGGAAGCTACCCGAGCGAGGAGCGACCGAAAGCAGAGTAGCGATCGAAAGCGGAGGACGAACGCCGCTTAGATCTCCTCTTCGATCACTTCACCGACAGCGAAGTTCGATTTGACCTCGCTGACCTCGATTTTCACGCGGTCGCCGATCTCCGTCCCGGGGACGATGATGACGTACCCGCGCTCGACCCGGGCGATGCCGTCGCCCTGCTTGCCGATGTCTTCGATCTCGACGTAGCGGAGTTCGCCGGGTTCGACCGGCGGTTGCGGTTCCGATGTCGGCTGTTCGGTCTCGGTCGCCTCCGACGGCGATTCGACCGCGCGAGAGATGAGAGCGACGCGGTAGGCCTCGCCGGGTTCGATCGACCCGGTCTCGACCTCGCGTTTCGGCACTTCGACGAGATAGCGGTCGCCTTCTTCACGAACATCCGCGTTGAACAGACACAAGAGTTTATCTGAGATTTCCACCGTACAGACCTCCGATGGTACGTCTCCGCGAATCGTTAAAGTAGTACCGCCGCACTCGGGACGGAAACGAGGGTCGATCGCCGCCGTGAGGCGACGACTCTACCGGCTAACATCCCTACCGGCTAACATCCCTACCGGCTAAAGTCGCCGAACGTCGTCTGGAGCCCGGCGGCCATCGTGGACTTTCGACGGAGCGTCGACAGCGACACCGGGAGGTGCTCGGCGACACCAGCGAGCGCGTCGGCGAACGTCTCGGCCGTCCCGTGTTCGTCGTCGAAGGCGTCGCGGACGGTTTCGCGCACCTGCCAGACGCCGACCGGCCCCCAGTAGTCGTCGGAGACGTGCCGAAGGACGAGCGCCTTCGCCTGGCGGCCGCGCTCCTCGAGGTGTTCGAGGACGCCCAATCGCGCGGCGTGATAGGCCCCGGCGGTCTCATCGACGTACCCCGTCCGTCCCTCTCGGCCCTCGCTGTCGGCGGCGAGGTACATCCCCGCCTCGGGATCGGGGTTCCAGACGCTGCCCGGCGCTTTCATCTCGACGAGTTCGTACTCCCACTTGCCGGGCGCGAGAATCACCCAGAAGGCGTTACCCATAAACTCGTTGCGGTGGATCTCGACCTCGTTGATCCCGGGGGTCGGTCTGACCTTCCCCCGCAGATACTGTCCGACGGTGTCGTCGACAGCGGTGATCGACCACCGCGTCGGGACGAGTCTGCGCTGTTCGGTCTGTCCGAGCGCGCCGGCCGAGAGGATGGTGTTGACGTCGTAGACGTCGAAGCCGCGGCGATAGAGGTACGTCATCGCGCCCTCGGCGTTCCAGTCGTCGTCTTCGAGTGTCTTCTTGACGAGTCGCGGCACGTGCGGGTTTTCAGCAAGATCCGCCGAGCGAGCGCGGGCGCGTGGGCCGACGGGGGTCGCCACGTCCTCGATGCCGACGTCGAGGTCGAGATCGGGGCGCTCGTCGAGGCCGATTTCGACGGTCACCGGCCGATCTGAAATCGCGACCTCCCGCTGAGTTCCGAGGAACCCGTTCCACGAGTCGGCGACGTTCGTCACCTTCTGGGATCGATTGGAGTTGAGAAGCGACGTCCGCCGCGCGAAGACGTCGTTGATCGAGACGCCCTCGTCGTACCACGCGCCGGACGTCTCGAACCGCTCGGCGTCCTCGTCGTGACCGACCGGCGAGAGCAGGCCGGTCGAGACGCGCGGGTAGTTCGACGTGCCGACGAAGATCGACGGGGAGACGCCGCCGTACAGCGAGTCGCCCTGCAGCGTCTCCTCGAAGCGATCCTGAAACGTTTCGAGGTGATCGAGGATGTCGTAGGACTTCTCCTCGGCGAGTCGCCGACGCTCCGCCCGCTCGTTGCGCTCGATGTCGACGTACTCGTCCAGTTTCATCGGGTGATACTGCGGCGTCGACGGATATGAAGGTTCGGCGTTCGCGGTCACGCGGCGAGCGTTTGTCGTGGTCGCGCGGCGGATGTTTGTCGTCACCGTTCCGCGCTTGTCGTCGGAGGTCTGTGCGCCGTCGCAGCGTAGGGTGCGACACGCGTCTCGAGTCTCAGCTATGGAGCCCCATCGCTTCGATCTGCTCTTGATACCGGTTTCGGATGGTGACCTCGGTCACCTGCGCGACGTCTGCGACCTCGCGTTGGGTCTTCTTCTCGTTGCAGAGCAGCGACGCGGCGTAGATCGCGGCCGCGGCGAAGCCGGTCGGCGATTTCCCCGAGAGCAGTCCCTTCTCCGATGTCGTCTCGATGATCTCGTCGGCCTTCGATTGGACCTCCTTCGAGAGCTCGAGTTCCGAACAGAACCGCGGAACGTATTTCTTCGGGTCTACCGGCCGCATCTCCAGTCCCAGTTCTTGGGAGATGTAGCGGTACGTCCGACCGATCTCCTTTCTGTCGACCCGCGAGACGTCGGCGATTTCCTCTAGCGAGCGTGGGATGCCCTCCTTTCGACAGGCGGCGTAGAGCGCGGAGGTGGCGACGCCCTCGATGGAGCGCCCGCGGATGAGATCCTCGTTGAGCGCGCGGCGGTAGATGACGGAAGCGACCTCCCGCACCGACCGAGGAACGCCCAGCGCGGAGGCCATCCGATCGATTTCCGAAAGCGCGAACTGGAGGTTGCGCTCGCCCGCGTCCTTCGTCCGGATTCGCTCCTGCCACTTCCGGAGGCGGTGCATCTGCGAACGCTTGCGTGAGGAGATCGAGCGACCGTAGGCGTCTTTGTCCTTCCAGTCGATCGTCGTCGTCAGCCCCTTATCGTGCATCGTCTGCGTGGTCGGCGCGCCCACGCGCGATTTCTCCTGTCGCTCGGAGTGGTTGAACGCCCGCCACTCCGGACCGGGATCGATCTGCTCTTCTTCGACGACGATGCCGGTCGGTTCGTGGATGAGTTCGCCGTCTCCCGTCCGGACGAGGTCCTCCTCGTCCATTTCCTCGAAATCGATGTCGTCGGTTTCGTTTTCGTCCGCTTCCTCGCGCGCTCCCTGCCATCGCGTCCGCTCACCGTCCTGTTCCCGCTGGCGGGTGGGCCGTGTCATCGCATTTTTATATTCGCCGTCTCGCGAAATTTAAACCCTTTGCCGAAATGGGGTGTGGCCCCGTCTCCACTGCCGCCAACCACCCCGCGTGTCGACGACAGAGCGGTCAGCGGTGCCATCGATGTCCGCCGCACGGTCCGAAATCGACAACCCGTCGCCGACATCGAACCCTTCTTTCCGCTCCTCCGCTACCCTCCGCTATGCCGAGTGTGGAGTGCGACCCGGACGTCGCCCGCGAGCGACTCGAAGCCGCGGGTGTCGCAGTCGAGGCGGGAAACACCGAATACGAACGCTGGCGCGCCGAGCGAGGCGATGCGACCGCGGTCGCCTACGGCGACAAGGTGGTGGTGCAGGGGTCGCGGCCGACGGACCTGCTCGCGCTGCTCCGGTCGGAGGCGGGCGGTCGAGCACACGTGTATTTCGACGGCGCGAGCCGCGGCAATCCCGGCCCCGCCGCGATCGGGTGGGCGATCGTCACGAGCGACGGCATCGTCGCCGAAGGCGGCGAGCGAATCGATGAGACGACGAACAACCGCGCGGAGTACGCGGCGCTCGAACGGGCCCTCGAAGCCGCGAGCGACTACGGGTTCGACGAGGTCGACGTCCGCGGGGACTCCCAGTTGATCGTGCGACAGGTGCGCGGCGAGTACGACACCAACAACCCCGAGCTCCGGGAGCGTCGCGTTCGCGTGCTGGAACTCCTCTCGTCGTTCGACCGGTGGTCGATCGAACACGTACCGAGAGAGGTAAACGAGCGCGCCGACTCACTGGCCAACGAGGCGTTGGACGATGGCTGATGAACACCCGGCGAAGCGTGAGACCGACGAAGAGACGACCGCTCACACGGACGGGGCCGCAGTCGAGTCGGCCGAAGCGGAGACGGAGGGCAAAGAAAAGACAGAAACAGCAAGCGAGACGGAAACGGAGAGCGAGGTCCCCGAGGACGTCGTCGACGAGGCCGAGCGACTGACGCGACTGGCCGAGGAGGCCGCCGTCGAAGACGCCGCGGCGGCCTACCGAGAACGCCGCGACGAACTCGTCGAAGAACATAGCTTCACCCCGCGTGTCCGCGGGGAGGACGACACGCTCGTCCTCTACCCCGAGGAGTGGGTCGACGACAGCGTCGTGCAGTTCGATCGGATCGACGACACCGACCGCGCCGTCGAGGTGTCGCTGTCCGGCCCGGACCTCGGTGCCGACTGGGAGGCCGTCGAGGAGGCGAATCAGGCGATCGTCGAGGCCGTCGAAGCCGAATACGGCCCCGATCACGCCACGAACGTCCGCGCGTTCGCGGACTTTATGGGAAATCACTACCTGAAACGCGTCGACGACGCCACCGACGACGAGCGAGAGGAGTTCCTCACGGAGTATTACCCTCGCAACGCGTGGCCGTCGAAAGAACAGGAGTCCATCGTCGCCGAGAGCATCGCCCTCGTGGACGACGTCGGCGACGAAGTGCCCGGAACCTGAACTGGACGCCGGTGTCGGTTCGCTCGTCGAACGCCGTTATCGGTGCGCTTCGACGAGGTCTGCGAGTTCGTCGGCGCGGTCGTCGTCGGCGACGAACTTCCCGAACATCCAGTCGAACTGATCGAGGAGCGCGTCGTGGCCCTCCTCGGTGAGCTCGTACTGGTTCGTCCGTTTGTCGAGTTCGCTCTTTTCGACGAGCCCCATCTCGACGAGGTCGTCGAGGTTGGGGTAGAGCCGACCGTGGTTCACTTCCGTCCCGTAATACGATTCGAGATGTCGCTTGATCGCGAGCCCGTACATCGGTTCCTCCGCGAGAATCACCAGAATGTTCTGCTGAAACGCCGTGAGGTCGCGCACCACGCTATCTCTGTCAGTAACTGTTTGTGCCTCTGACATACCAGTGAGAATGGCGTCGGGATATATAACCCTTCTCAACTCAGACGTTTGTTAGGGTAATTCGACTGTTTAACGGCCCATCGTTCTAGATTTATCCACTTTCAGTCACCACTTCTGGACACTAGTGAGTCGTTCTTGTCGGACAGTTGTCCGATTTGGATATTCTTGTACGAATACTAGTGGAGTATATCCTGATATCACGTGTCATACCGTCCCGTAATACGGGACAGTTCGGTGGTAGCGGTCGTTGGCGACGATGCGAAAGGCCTTTTTCCTCGTTCGGAAAGAGCACAGGTATGACGAACCTCTGGGAAGACATCGAGACCGGCCCGGACGCGCCGGATGTCGTCTACGCCGTCGTAGAATGTCTGAAAGGCGAGCGGAACAAATACGAGTACGACAAGGACGTCCCGGGCGTCGTCCTCGACCGAGTCCTCCACTCGAACGTCCACTACCCCTCCGACTACGGATTCCTCCCGCAGACGTACTACGACGACGAGGACCCCTTCGACATCCTCGTGCTCGTCGAGGACCAGACGTTCCCCGGCTGCATCATCGAGGCGCGTCCGGTTGCGCTGATGGAAATGGACGACGACGGTGAGAAGGACGATAAGGTCATCGCCGTGCCCGCAGAGGATCCGCGCTACGACGAGGTCGAAGACGTCGACGACCTCACCGACCAGCAGAAAGCCGAGATCGCCGAGTTCTTCGAGACGTACAAGAACCTCGAAGCGGGTAAGCAGACCGAGACCCTCGGCTGGCAGGACGCCGACGCCGCGAAGGACGCCGTCGAGCACGCGATGGACCTCTACGAAGAGAACTTCGCGTAACGCAGAAATTCGGATACCGGCGGATTCGATCTGAAACTTTCGCTTTTTGTGAATCGCCCACGAGCGGGCGCACTGACTCCGCTGCCAGTCGATTCTCGGACACTCGTCTCTCTCCGACATACCTACAGGTAATCTCTCCCCCGTTCTTCGATGTATTATGCGTATGGGTAATCTTTTGATCGCGGCGTTCGAACGCCCCATCGCGATGAGTGCAGACCGCCCGCGCCTCGGCGTCGACCACCCGACGGTCGTCCCGCGACCGCCTCGCGAGACCGACGACGCAGAGGCATCGACCGACGAGGCCGTACTCCCTGCTGACGACGCTGCCCACTGGCGATCCAAGTCGGGGAACGCGTAGTTCACCGCAAAACTCTCCAGCGAGTCTCGGCGGAGATATTCACGCGACGCCGACGAGTCGAGGGGAACCGCTTTTACTTCCGCCGCGACTACGGGGAGTGATGGCTACCTGCGACCAGTGCGGGGCACACGAAAACTTGCCGTACCAGTGCCGTCGGTGCGGCAACTCCTTCTGCGCCGAGCACCGGCTTCCGGAGAACCACGACTGTCCGGGGCTCTCCGAGTGGAACGACCCCTCTGGCGTGTTCGACAGCGGGTTCGACGCCTCCGTGCAAAACACCGGGAGAACGTCAGGGTCCGACGGCGTCCTCGATCGGATCACCGGGACCGGCGGCCCCCTCGGGTACTTCCGCGGGAATATGAGCTACGTCTTCCTCGGCGCGATGTGGCTCACGTTCGCCTTACAGTTCTTCGTCTTTCCCATCCTGCTGGGCGCGTCGCCGCGGAGCAGCCTCTGGCAGGCGGTGTTCGTGCTCTCGCCCGGCCACATCGAGTACGTCTGGACGTGGATCACGTCGATGTTCGCCCACGGCGGCTTCACGCACATCGCGTTCAACAGCATCGCGCTGTACTTCTTCGGCCCCGTCGTCGAGCGCTATCTCGACACGAAGCGCTTCACGGCGCTCTTCTTCGGCGCGGGGATCGTCGCCGGACTCGCACAGGTGTTCTCGACGCTGCTGACCGTCGGCCCGTTCGGCGCGGGCGTCGTCGGCGCGTCGGGCGCGATTATGGGCGTCCTCGGCGTGCTCACCGTGTTGAACCCGAACCTGAAGGTGTATCTGTACTTCATCATCCCGATGCCGCTGTGGGTGCTGACCTTCGGTTTCGCGGCGTTCAGTATCATCGCTGGCTTCGGCGTCGCCGCCGGAGCGGGCCTCACCGGCGGCAACGTCGCTCACCTCGCCCACCTCGCGGGGCTCCTCGTCGGATTGCTCTACGGCGTGCGCGTGAAGGGCCGCGTCGGCGTCCCCAGCTCCCTGCAGTTCGGGCGCGGCGGCGGTGGCGGCGGGATGGGCGGTCCCGGACGGCGGTTCTGAAAGCGGCGATGATCTCCCCCGTCAATTCCCAGTTCGTCCCCGACGCGTCGCTGACCCGCGAGGAGATGGAGTCGCTGCAACGGGAGGTCGCCGCGGCGGCGACGTGGACGGACGCGTTCGATTTCGATCCCGAGCGCGTCGGAGCCGCTGCCGTCGACGACGCCCAGCGACGGCTCACGACGGCCGGTGACGCCGATTTCACCCCCCTCGTCGCCGGCGTCGATCAGGCGTTCCTCGACGACCGCGCCGTCAGCGTCGTGGTCGTCCGCCGCGGCGACGAGGTCGTCGAGCGGGCTCACGCCGTCACCGACCTCGAAATACCCTACATTCCCGGGCTGCTGGCGTTCCGTGAGGGCGGGCCGATCCTCGCCGCGTTCGAGGCGCTGTCCTGTGAGCCGGACCTCGTCGTCTTCGACGGCAGCGGTCGAATTCATTACCGACAGGCCGGGTTGGCGACCCACATCGGCGTCATACTCGACCTCCCGAGCGTCGGCGTCGCGAAGGGGCTGCTCTGCGGGACGCCCGACGCCGACGTCGACGGACGGCCCGAGGGATGGCGGACGGCGATCCGCGCGGACGAGGACGTCGAGAACGCGGAACCCGGCGAAAGAATCGGTCACGCCCTGCAGTCCCGACAGTACGAGTCGCGACCGATCGTCAATCCGCTCTACGTGAGCCCCGGTCACCGCGTGAGCGTCGACACCGCGACGGACCTCGTCGAGCGGCTCTGTGAGGGGTACAAGCTCCCGGAACCGACCCGGCTCGCGGACGCCTACGCCGACGACGTGAAGCGCGAACTGCCGGACGCACAGAGTTAAACGGCCGTTTGAATCACCACAAAGCCCTTTCTACCAGTCACCGTTGGAATCGGTATGACGGTCCCGAAGCGCGTGACGATCGTTTTGAGCCTTCTCCTGCTCACAGCCGGCTGTCTGGGCGGCGTGCCAGCGGACGGCCCCGAGTCGGAGACGCCGACGCCGCCCCCGACGGCGGAACCCCGAACGGTGATTACGGACTCATCAGCGACCGACAGATCATCGCCCGGGCCGACGCCGGGTGAGCAGACCCGTCCGCCATCGACGTTCGAGGGGACCGCGGGCTGGTCCGAGGAGCCCGATCCCGACAAGGCAGTGTACGTTGAGAACCGCTGGAATCAGTCCGTCGAGATCCGCATTCAGGTCGTCCGAGAGGCGACGAACGAGACCGTCTACGACGAGACGTCGACCTTCGAACCGGGCGCTGACCGCGAGGTGTACAACCTCGCTGACGCCAACCCCGACGGCGTCGAGTCGTTCCGAGTGATCGCGACCGCGATGAACACGACCGAGAGCGTGACCACCGAGACGAACAAATGCTACGGGAGCGCTCACGTCGAGATCACCGAGAACGGCGAGTTGTACCCCTACTACGCGATCTGCTGACAGGTCCCTGATGTCGATTCGCGTCCCGTCTCCGGCGACTCGAAAACACTTATTCGTGCGCTCGCACTCCGAACGCGTATGAGCGAAATCGTTGTCCGCCTCCCGGACGGCTCGGAACTGTCCGTCGCGGAGGGCGCGACGGTCGAGGACGTCGCCTACGAGATCGGACCCGGACTCGGTCGCGACACGGTCGCGGGCGTCGTCGACGGCGAACTCGTCGACAAGGCCGCCCCCGTTCACGACGGCGCGGAGATCGTCATCGTGACCGATCAGAGCGACGAGTACCTCCGAGTCCTGCGCCACTCCGCCGCACACGTCTTCGCGCAGGCGCTGCAGCGCCTCTATCCCGAGGCGAAGCTCGCGATCGGGCCGCCGACGGACGAGGGCTTCTACTACGACGTGACGAACGTCGACCTCGACGCCGACGACCTCGCGGAGATCGAAGCCGAGATGGAGTCGATCATCGAGGAGGACCTCCCGATCGAGCGCGAGATGCGCTCCCGCGAGGAGGCCTTCGAGACGTACGCGGACAACCGCTACAAGCGCGAGATTCTCGACGACGAGGCCGCCGGTGAGGATCCCGTCTCCTTCTACGTCCAAGGCGACTTCGCAGACCTCTGTCAGGGCCCCCACGTCGATTCGGCCGGCGAAATCGGCGCGGTGAAACTGCTGAACATCTCGTCTGCGTACTGGCGCGGCGACGAGGACGAGGATACGCTGACGCGCGTGTACGGCACGGCCTTCGAGTCGGAGTCTGACCTCGAAGACTACCTCACGCTGCGGGAGGAGGCCGCAGAGCGCGATCACCGAAAGCTCGGTCAAGAGCTGGATCTGTTCTCGATTCCGGAGGTCACGGGGCCGGGCCTGCCCCTGTATCACCCCAACGGGAAGAAGATCCTCGACGAACTCGGCGACTACGCGCGCTCGCTGAATCTGGACGCCGGCTACGACCCCGTCGAGACGCCGCACCTGTTCCGGACGGAGCTGTGGAAGAAGTCGGGACATTACGACAACTACGTCGACGACATGTTCCTGATGGACGTCAACGACGAGGAGTACGGGCTAAAGCCGATGAACTGCCCAGGGCACGCCACGATCTTCGATCAGAAGTCGTGGTCCTACCGCGACCTTCCCGTTCGCTACTTCGAGGACGGCAAAGTGTACAGAAAAGAGCAGCGCGGCGAACTGTCGGGGCTCTCGCGCGTGTGGTCGTTCACCATCGACGACGGCCACCTGTTCTGTCGCCCCGAGCAGATCGAAGGGGAGGTCAATCAGGTGATGGACGCGATCTACGAGGTGCTCGACACCTTCGACCTCGACGCCCACGTCGCGCTCGCGACGCGCCCGGAGAAGTCAGTCGGCGGTGACGAGATCTGGGAGCAGGCCGAAACGCAACTGCGCTCGGTGCTGGAAAACCAAGGCATCGACTACGACCTCGAACCCGGCGACGGGGCCTTTTACGGCCCGAAGATCGACTTCGCCTTCGAGGACGCTCTCGGGCGAAAGTGGGACGGGCCGACGGTCCAGCTCGACTTCAATATGCCCGAGCGCTTCGAGCTCTCCTACACGGGCGAGGACAACGAGGAGCACCGTCCGGTGATGATCCACCGCGCCCTGTACGGCTCCTACGAGCGCTTCTTTATGGTGCTCATCGAGCACTTCGACGGGAAGTTCCCGCTCTGGCTCGCGCCCGAACAGGTCCGCGTCCTCCCGATCAGCGACGACCAGTTGGGCTACGCCCACCGGGTCAAGAACGAACTCGGCGACTTTCGAACCTCGGTCGAAGACCGCTCGTGGACGCTCGGCCGGAAGATCCGCGAGGCCCAAGAGGATCGCGTCCCGTACATGATCGTCGTCGGCGGCGACGAGGAGGGAGCGGGAACGATCTCGGTGCGCGACCGCAAGGAGCGCGAGCGGCAGGACGTCGACGTCGAGACGTTCCGCGCGCACCTCGACAGCGAGTACGCCGAAAAGCGGATCGAGCCCGACTTCATCGATCACTAGACTCCCACCCACCTTTTTCTAGCGGTGGGTTTCCTCGCTCACTGCGTTCGCTGCGGGAACCCACCGTACAAAAACCTGTTTCGCTGAGCGGAGCGAAGCGAAGCTCGTGAGGCGCGAAGCGTCTCACGGTGGAGGGAAAAATGCCGCCGAACTCGCGGCCTTCGGCCGCTCGTCGGCGGTGAGCCGCTCGCTACGTCCGACGGGTGACGAATATGAGAATCCCGACGACGAGGAGACCGAGACCCCAATAGAAGGACGGATACGGGAGAAATACGAGTAGGAGGGTGACGATACCCGACGTGATGAGCGACCAGCCGATTGTCGACCGAATTGCCATACGCGAGTTCCCGTCGCCAGCCGGGTATAGATGCTTCCCAGTCTGCTCGATATGCACGAGCGATCTCGCGCTGGCTCCTAGAACTGAAACTGAAAACGACCCCGTAACGCGTTCTGTGATGCCTGTCGTCAGTCGGCGTCGTACCCGTACCCGCTCGTCGTCGACCCGTACAACTCCTCGGCGGCGACGTCACGCTCGAATGTGAGGCCGTGTCCGCGTTCGATCACCCGGAAACTAAAGGCCAGTATCGGGTTCCGCGGTTCGAATCGAATCGCTCCCACGCCCAGACGCGCGCCGACGACCTCGTGTTTCACGAGCAGGAAGCCGGCGAAGATACCGAGGAAGCCGAAGACGGTTGTCGCGCTCACCGTCTGGCCGAACAGCACCCACGCGCCGAGCGCGGCGACGATCGGCTGGAAGTAGCTCACGAGGTTGCTCTCGGTCGGGCCGACGCGCTCGTGGAGCGCGAAGTAGATGAGGAAGCCGATCACGCCCGAGATGATTGTCAGATACGCCAAGGCAGCCAGCGCGGTCGTCGACCACTCGACGGTCGCGACGGCTTCGCCGCGAGCGATCGAGCCCGCGAACAGCGCCGCCGCGCCGAGCAGCATCGCCCACGCCTGCATCGACACGTCCGCGAGTGTCGTGCGAAGCGGCGTCGACAGCACCGATCCGAGCGCGAAGCTGCCCGCGGCGACGAACAGGATCGCGATCCCGAGGAGGTCGCTATCGAGGAGGTTCGCGGGATTGAAGTCGGCGACGACGGCGACGCCGACGAGTCCGAGGAGGAAGCCGACGCCGGCGAGCCAGTCCAGCGAGTCGTCCAAGAGCGCCGCCGCGAGTGCCGCGGTGAGAACCGGCGAGAGGCTCACGATCACCGCGGCGACGGGGCCGGGAACCGAGAGCTGCCCGATATAGAGGAGCGCGTGGTACCCGCCGACGAGGAAGACGCCGACGACGGCCACGTTCAACCACTCGGTTCGACCGTGCGGCCGCACGCGATCGGTCGTGAGCGCGGCGTACGCGAGGACGAGCACCCCGGCGAGCGCGTACCGAACGCCCGCGAAGTACAGCGGCGGGACGTAGGCGAGTCCGGCTTCGATGGCGACGAACGACAGCCCCCACGCCGTCGCGAGCGCGACGAACAACGCCGCGTCAGGTGGGAGAAATTGGGAACGAATCCGACGTATCATTGAGTGTCATCTCTTATATCTGCGCGGGTTTAAATTTAACTACAAGATACGAGTGATAGATCGTTTCAGAAACGGGAAAGTGGTGTTCTAGCTGAGTGGTTGCGTAACACAGACACGAAACGTTGATCTGTTTTCGAGTTGGTCTCGGGTAGCGTTCAAGTGGTTCGGCCGCGTACCCCTAGGTAGACAGTGCAGGTGAAACACAGCGAACCCACCGCGTTCGCGGCGGAGTTATGAGCGGTTCGGACCCCGTCGTCGTCGCAAAGCGGGTCGACGGCGGCGAGATCGCGGATCTGACCGAGATCGCAGAGCTCGCGAGCGCGGCCGGATACGAGGTCGTCGGGCAGCTCTCGCAGTCGCGCGAGGAGGACGCCGCCTACCACTTCGGCGAGGGGAAGGTCGACGAACTCGCGGCGCTGGTCCGCGAGACCGACGCCGCGGCCGTCGTCGTCGACAACCGGCTTGGGCCCTACCAGACGTACAACATCGGCGGGGCGCTCCCCGAGGGCGTCGGGGTGATCGACCGCTTCACGCTCATTCTGGAGATCTTCGGCCAGCGCGCGAACACCCGGAAAGCGCAGTTGCAGGTCGAACTCGCCGAACTCCGGTACGAACTCCCGCGCGCGGAGGCGAAGGCGTCGCTGGCCAAGCGCGACGAGCGCCCCGGATTCATGGGGCTCGGCGAGTACGACGAGAGTCGCGAGCGGGACATCAAAGCCCAGATCTCGCGGATCAAACAGGAGCTCGACACCATCGCCGACAAGGAGGAGACCCGACGCGAGCAGCGGCGGGAGTCCGGCTTCGACCTCGTCGCGCTCGCGGGGTACACGAACGCCGGGAAGTCGACGCTGATGCGACGGCTCGCCGACGACCTCGACGTCGGCGAGAACGAGGACCTCCACCCCGACCTCGACCCGACCGCCGAGTCGGAGGACCGCCTGTTCACGACGCTCGGCACGACGACCCGCCGCGCCGACACCGGAACCAGAGACGTCCTCCTGACCGACACGGTCGGGTTCATCTCCGACCTGCCGCACTGGCTCGTCGAGTCCTTCGAGTCGACGCTCGATTCGGTCTACCGCGCGGATCTCGTGTTGCTCGTCGTCGACGCCTCCGAGTCGACAGAGGAGATGCGCGAGAAGCTCATCACCTGTCACGACACGTTGTACGAGCGCAACGAGGCCCCGATCGTGACGGTCCTCAACAAGATCGACCGCGTCGACGACGAGGAGCTAGCCGAAAAACGCGCCGCGCTCGACGCGCTCGCGCCGAATCCCGTGACTGTCTCGGGGCTGACCGGCGAGAACGTCGCCGAACTGACCGACCGGATCGAGGCCGAACTGCCCGAATGGCGCGAGGAACGCCTGCTCTTGCCACTCTCGGACGACGCGATGAGCCTCGTCTCGTGGATCTACGATCACGGGAACGTCGAGCGCGAGGAGTACACCGACGAGGAGGTCCTCGTCGAGTTCGCCGCGCGCCCGGCGATCGTCGAGAAAGCGCGCTCGAAGGCCGCCGCGCTCCGCGGACCGGCGCAGTCCGCAGGCGGGGATAACACGACGTCCGAGCCCGACGAAATGACCTCGGAAGCGAGCGTCGACCGCCGGTAATCCCTCGCTATTCCTCCGGTCGCCGCTTCTCTGCTGGCCGCCGTTTCTCTATTCCTCTAGCTGCCGCTTCTCCTTCGAGACGACCTCGACGGCATCGATCTTCGTCCCCGGATACTGCCCGTCGTCGTCCTTCTCGACGGCCTTTACCATATCCCAGACGACGTTCAGCCCGGTCGTAACGCCCCCTAGGGCCTCCATCTCACAGCCCGTCTTGCCGGTGGTCTCGACGGCGACCGTGAGCGTCACGCGGTCGTCCTCGACCGCGAAGTCGGTGTCGACGTTGGTGATCGGGATCTGATGACACATCGGAATCGTCTCCCACGTGTGCTTGACGGCCTGTACCGCGCCGACGCGGGCGGTCGCGAGCACGTCGCCCTTGCCGATCTCGTTTGTTGTGATCGCCTCGATCGTCGACGGCGAGAGGTGGATCGTCCCGCGGGCGACGGCTCGACGGCTCGTGTCGGGTTTCGCGCCGACGTCGACCATCTGGACGTCACCCGCGTCGTCGACGTGGGTGAGTTCGCTCGCCTCGGGGTCGGTCTCTTCGGGGTCTTCGTCTGGATCGTGCGTCATCTCGTCTGTGGCCTCGTCGTTCGTCATTACTGGGGTCTCGTCGCTCGTCACTATTCGTCCCTCCGAAGTGCCGCGGGTAACCTGTCGATCAGGTCCGTCGCGAGGAGTCCGTAGCCGTTCTCCTCGACGGCCGCGTCGCCGGCGCTCCCGTTCGCGTACGCCGCGACAGCGGCGGCCTGCAGCGGAGAAAGCACGCACGCGAGCGCCCCGACCGCCCCGGCGAGCACGTCGCCGGTGCCGCCGACGGTCATTCCCGGGTTTCCGGTCCGGTTCACGCGCGTCTCCGCGCCGTCGGTGATCACGTCGTACGCGCCTTTCACGAGCAGGACGTGCCCGAGGTCGGCCGCGAATTCGCTCACGAGGTCCGCGCGCGTCCGCCAGTCCGAATCGGTCTCCCCACCCATCTTTCGCAGTTCGCCTTGGTGCGGCGTACAGACGAGGGTGGCGTCGGTGTCGACTTCCGGAACCACCTGTAGCGCGTCGGCGTCGACGACGGCCGTGCCGACGTAGCGTTCGAGGAAGTCGCGGACCGCCGCGAGCGTCTCCTCGTGACCGCCGAGTCCCGGGCCGAACACGGTGACGTCGTGGTCGGCCGCCAGTTCGAGAATTCGATCGACGTGTTCGGGCGAGAGACGCTCGCCGTCGTACGGTCGGAGGATGAGGTTCTCGCTGTAGCCTTGTATCTCGCGGGCGACCGCGTCGGGACAGGCGACCCGAACGAGGTCCGCGCCGGCCCGGAGCGCCGACTGCGCGGCGAGCGCGGGCGCGCCGGTGTACGGCCCGCCGCCGACGACGAGCACCTGGCCGAAGTCGCCCTTATGACTCTCGGACGGACGGCCGAGCGCGAGCAGGTCGCCGGGGCCGGTGAACAGCTCGGCGGCCTCGGGGATGCCGATGTCGGCGACGGTCACCTCGGCGTCGAGCGTCGACAGCCCCGGCTTCTCGTCGTGGAACGTCACCACGCGGTCGGCGTCAACGCGTACGCCCGCGGCCTCGCCGGTGTCGGCGTCGACGCCGGAGGGAACGTCGACGGAGAGGACGGCGGCGTCGAGGTCGTTGATCGCCCCGGCCGCGGTCGCCTCCGGCTCTCGTAGCGCGCCGGTCACGCCCGTTCCCAACAGCCCGTCGATCGCGAGATCCGGATCGCCGAGGTCGAGGTCGGCTGAGTCGGTGACGGGTCGCGCGTCGTACTCGGCGGCGCGGAGCGCCTCCCAGTTCTCGCGGGCGATGTCGGTCGCGATCGACTCGGGGCGGCCGAGCAGGTGGACGGTGACGTCGTACGCGTCCAGAAAGCGCGCCGCGACGAACGCGTCGCCGCCGTTGTTGCCGCGCCCGGCCACGATCGCGATCCGTCCGCCGGGTTCGACGAGGTCACGCGCCGCGCGGGCGACGGCGTTCCCGCTGGATTCCATCAGTTGTTTGCGCGGGACCGAAAGCGCCTCGGCGTTGCGATCGACCGCGGCCATCCGGTCGCTCGTGATCATCACCTCTTGGTTCGCGTCGAAACGCCCTAAAAGGCGGTGGGTACCGTCGGCACTTCCGCGGGAGGAGCCCCTCCGAAAGCGGGTGTGACCTATCCGGTCACGCGTGACTGGAAGTGTGTCGGAAATCCGAAACTTATAGGTTGAAGAACGCGGATTCGAGTAGTATGTCGAGCCTGCTCCCAGCAGAGGCAGAGACAGAGTCGCGCGTCGCCGACGAGACCGGCGGCGACGTTCGCGTGCTTTCGCTCGACGACCCCGATGCCGCTCAGCTCATCGCTTGTCTCTCCGCCGACAACGCCCGGTCGATACTCTCGGCCCTCCACGACGACCCCGCAACCGCATCCGAACTCGCTGACGCCGTCGACACGTCGCTGCAGAACGCGCGACACCACCTCGACAACCTCCAAGACGCCGACTTGGTCCGCATCGTCAACACTCGCTACTCCGTCAAAGGACGCGAAATGACGGTGTACGCGCCGACGCGCGACTCGTTCGTCGTCTGCGTCGGCGACGACGACGACGTCCGGACTGTCGGTCGATCGCTCGAATAATCGCTTCGGCCCTCCGAGTCCGTCCTCCGATCCGCCGAGAGCCCGTTTGCTCGACGACGAGTTCCTCCTCCGATCTTCCGAGTGTTCAAATACGGGAACGCCGCCAGTCACCGACACCGATATGAACGCGGCGCAGCGACTGGATGACGTGAGTTGGCAGGCGGTCTTCGGCCACGACGAGCCGTATCCGGAGCAAGCCGACGGTATCGACGCGGCGGTCGGGACCGCCGAGGAGAACGGGTTTCTGGTCGTCGAGGGTGCCTGCGGAACGGGGAAGACGATGCTGGCGCTCACCGCGGGTATCGACCGCGTTCGGGACCCGGATTCCGACTACGAGCGCGTGCTGGTTCTGACGAGCGTCAAACAGCAACTCAGACAGTTCGAGGCGGACCTCCGGACGATCAACGACGGCCTCCCGGACGACTGGAACCCCGTCTCGGGGCTGACGCTCGTCGGGAAGGCGGACGTCTGCCCCTACAGCCGCGAGGGCGTCGCGGGCGTCGACGACGAGACGGTGTACGACCGCTGCGAGGGGCTCCGCGAGCGAACGCGGAATCTCGTGGGAGAGGGCGGCCAGACCTCGACCGGAAACCTCGTCTCGGAGGCCCGTCAGGCGCAGACCGGCCTCCTCGATTCGGGATCGACGCGGGGACCGGACTATCTCTCGACAGCGGGCGAGCCGACGCCCTACCTCCCCGAGACGGCCGAGTACGGTGACACCGAGTACTGCCCCTTCTACGCGACGTTCCTCGACGACGTGCCCGAAGACGGCGACCCGATCGAGGCCGTCCCGTTCGACGTCACCGAATTGGGCCACGTCGACACCGACGAACTCGTCCGCCTGAGCGCTGGCTACGGCACGTGTCCGCATTCGGTGATGGGCGCGGTGCTCCCCCACGTCGAAGTCGTCCTCGGTAACTACTACCACGCTTTCGACCCGACGACGGTCGGCTCGTTCACGGGCGCGCTCGTCGACGAGACGACCTTCGTCGTCTGCGACGAGGCGCATATGCTCGAACCACGCGTGCGCGACCTCGTGAGCGACGGCGTCGCCGACGCGACGCTCCGCGACGCCGAGAACGAACTGACCCGGGTTATCCAGCCCGTCGAGTTCGAAGACGCCGGGAAGGAGACTGCTGGGGGCGATCACGGGGGCGGCGGCAGCGCCGACGCCGACCTCGTCCGCGGGGAACTCGCCGACGCGGACGTCACGCTCCGGGAGATCCGCGAGACGCGGGAGTTCGTCTCCGACCTCCGCGCGGAACTCGACCGGCGCGTGAAGGCGCACCTCGATCGGACGCTTCCGGACTGGCGGGCGGACCTCTCACGGCTCGACGACGACGAGATCCCGCTGCGCGAGCCGGAAGAACCCGCCGTCGACGAGCTGACCGGGTGGGCCGAGGAATCCGGTTACGACGAGGCGGCGTGGCTGCGCGCCGAATCCGTCGGCGCGGTCGTCGCCCGCATCCTCAACGAAGCCGAGGAAGACGACGTTCGCCGCGCTGCCCCCGGCGTCGGGCGGACGCTCGCGAACTGGACGCGGACCGACCACGTGGCGTACTTCCGCGAGATCGAACTCGAACGGACGTGGGACGAGACGGCGCAGCCGGACTCGTGGCGACGCGCCTACAACGCCCGGCTCGCACTGCACAACTGCGTTCCGGGGGACGCCATCGCCGAGCGGATCGGCGAGTTCGGCGGCGGCGTGTTGATGTCGGCGACGCTCGCGCCGATGGACGTCTTCCGCGAAGTGACGGGGTTGGACGCGCTGGCCGACGCGGGGCGGCCGGTCGAGACCCGTACCTACGGGCTCTCGTTCCCGCCGGAGAACCGCGCGTCGTTCGCCGTCGACGTCCCGAAGTTCACGCACGAAAACCGCGGGGGACAGAGCGAGGAGAACCCGACGCGACGCGCGCACGTCGACGCCGTCTGCGACGTCGCGCGATCGCCGGGGAACGTGCTCGTCGGGATGCCGAACTACGCGGAGGCGTCGTGGATGGCCGAATCGCTCACCGAACGGCTCGACCGCCCGGTGCTCATCGATGAGTCCTCCGGCGACGACGAGACCGAGTCGCTGAAGGCCGAATTCTTCGGCGGCGAGCCGAAGGTTCTCGTGACCAGCCTCCGGGGAACGCTCACCGAGGGCGTCGACTACCGCGGCGACCGGCTGGCCGCGGCCGTCGTCTGTGGCGTCCCGATCATCGATACGTCCAGTCCCCGGACGCGCGCGCTGAAAACCGCGTACGACCGACGGTTCGGCTCAGACGGACGGGGCGGCCGAAGCGGCTTCGAGACGGCACTCACCGTCCCGGCGGTCAGAAAGGCCAGACAGGCCATCGGGCGGGTCATCCGCGGGCGCGAGGAGGTCGGCGTCCGCGCGCTGGTCGACGCGCGCTACGCGCGGGCCTCGTGGGACAGCGTCCGCGAGTATCTCCCCGAGACCGAGCGGACGGAGTTCGATCCGGTCAGTCCGGACATGCTCGAATACGGCGTCGAACGGTTCTGGACGGGCGTCGACGAGCGGCGTTAATCGAACTAGTCGATCGGTCGACGAGCGGCGTTAATTCGCTATAGGCGGGCGTATGCTAGCGCTTACGCGTCGGCGTCGCCGTCCGTTCGACACGCGTCAGAACAGAAGTGCTGCGTCCGTACCGTCCCGTCTTCGACCCGGGTGACGACGCGGTGCGTCGGCGATTGGATGATCTTCGAACCGCAGGCCGCACACGACGGCGCGTTGTCTTCGTCGACGTCTTCTCCGAGATCGGAAGTCGGATCTACCATCTCTTCGCGTTCGTTGGCGTCCGGGCACACTTTACTCCGTCCTCGGCGGCGGAACTTGCCTGTCAACAGTAGTGGTTTAGTACGTCCGTGGCAAAGAGAGCGTGTGGACTGAGATGTCCGATTCGCCCGGCGATCCCGAGAACCGCGTTTCGGTACCACGTGCCGAACGTAGCGACGACGACGTTGCGAACAGCCCCTTCGAGCTACGCAGCGTCGTGGTCCGCTACGAGAAGCGACCGGACCGATGCACGATTTATCCCCGCCGCGAGAGCTGTTGTGAACACGTCGACGCGTGGCTCTCTGCGGACGCCGCCGTCTTCGTCCCGCTCGACGAGATGCGATAACGGGCAGAACCGTCTCGGACGAGACCGCACTCGGGGACCGTCCTCAGACGTTCACGTCCTCGAATTCGTCGTTGACGATGAATCTCCCCTGCGGAGTGAGATCGATCGGCGGCTCCTCGGCGGTGATCAGGTCGTCCTCGTACAGCGAGGCCAACCGGGCTTCGAGTTCGCCGGCTCCGATGTCGAGCAGCGAGGCGAGGTCGATGTCCTCTGGCGTGGAGTACAGCCCGACGAGCACCTCCAGTTCGGACTCGTCGACGTCGACGTCGCGGACGTCGCTTTTGATCCAGTGATAGATCAACCGCAGATAGCGCCCGAGGATGTTCATTTTTCTTCGAGAGGTCATCGAGATCTCGGAGGTGACGGTCTGTCCGTTCTCGACGTGTTGGACCGACAGCACTAACTTGGCGTCGCCGTCGCTGTCGGTCCGCTCGATTACCTCGAAGAAGATCACCGACGCGAGATCGATCGAGAACGGCTCCTCCGAACCCGTGTCGACGTCGCCGTCGGGGAACGTGACCGATTCGTAATCGAGGTGGAGCCCCGTCTTCTGTGCCTCCGTGTCCATCACGCGACCGCCGACCTTGGCGGGATGCGTGACGAGCGCCGTCGATCCGTTGAGCGTCGCGCGGAACAGAAGCAGCGAGAACTTCTCGATCGTCTCTCTGTCTCCGCCGATAACAGTCGTCCGACGGTACTTCCCCTCGACGTAGCCGACCATCACCGTGTAATCGAAGAACTCCTCGACCTCTTGTGGGACCTGTCCGACGGCGATGTCGAAGACCGATGCGATCGGAATCGTCGTCTTCGTCTTCGAGGTCGCGAGAACGAGCCGGCGTCCGCTCATCAGCACTCGGCCTTTGACGGGATCGAACGTGGCGTCGCCGCCGGCGACGAAGTTGGCGACGAAGTCGACGACGATCGATTCGCCCGAGCCATCGCGTTGCTTCCCCGTCGACGTCGACTCCGCCGGCGTGTCGTTCGAGCCTCCCGCCTCGGGCGTCAGGTCTCCGTTGGCGGCGCGCTTTTGGAATTTTTCGAGCAGCTGTGAACGCTGTGCGGCGTCGTCTTCCTGACTCGAACCGTCGCTATCGGAGTCTGTGGCCGTCATACGCTGATCAGCCCCCCCGCCAGCGATGACGTCACGACGGCGCTTCCGCAGCCGATCCAGACCAAGACGACGAAGTGGAGATAGGCGTTTGCCTTGTGGCCGCCGTCGACCATCCGGATCATCAACGCCGAGAGCACGGCGTTGAACAGGATGACGAGCGAGAGGAGATACTCGATGAGCGGGATGTCGTAGACGCCGGCGTAGATCAGTTGGCCGAACTCGAACTGCGCGAGGTTCATACTCGACGAGAAGGTCGCGAGGATCTCGACGACTTCGAGGCCGATGAAGAAGGCGAACGACGCCGACGCGGTGATGCCGTACAGGACGCCGATGAGCGTGACCGTCGCCTGTTGTCGCTGTCGCCGGAGCTTCAGAACCTCGTTCATATTGTCCGAGATGAGCTCGCCGAGTTGTTTCGGCGTCCCGCCCATCTGTCGCCCCACGAGATACATCTCCGAGAACTTCTGGATGAGATACGAACTCGTCTCAGCCGTGAAGAAGAACCACGAGCGGTCGGGACCGACGCGCATATTCAACCGGACGTAGAGTCGATCGATCTCCCGGGAGAGGACGCCGAAGTCCTTTTCTCTGAGGGTTTCGAGCACCGCGCGGGTGGTCGATTGCTTGGCGCTCTCGGAGGCCCCGAGCGCGCGGATGAATCCGGGGTACTCCTCGTCGCGCTCTTTGATGTGGTTCTCGTGGTGACGGGCGACCAAGCCGGGAACCGCGAGCGGCGTCAACGGCGTCGCGATGAGAAGCGGGACCGGCGCGTCGAGCATCACTCGCTGGACGGTCTGTCCGATCTCCGTCCAACCCATCAGTCCGAGCCCGAGGATCCCGACGAAGACGAGGCTCAGCGCCACCGCCCCGTAGAGCGCGATGTCGATCTGGCGGTCGATCTTCGTCCGGTACTCCGGCTGTTGGTACCAAAGCGGGTCGTACGGCGACATCGTCTTGATGACGTAATAAAAGCCCAACTGCACGAAGACGAACAGCACGATGACCGCAGCGATCGTCATCGTCGCGTCCGTGCCCGTCAGGATCGGCAGCACGATCGCGTTGATGATCGCGAACGTCATCGACAGGATCATCGAGAGGTACAGGTCCTTCATCACTTCGAGGTTTCCGAGCGCGCCCTCGTAGACGGTCACGTACTTCTCGATCATCGTCCGCTGCTCGCC
Source organism: Halobellus sp. LT62 (assembly GCF_037031285.1). Lineage (NCBI taxonomy): Archaea > Methanobacteriati > Methanobacteriota > Halobacteria > Halobacteriales > Haloferacaceae > Halobellus > Halobellus salinisoli. Next base: position 672,130 of record NZ_JAYEZO010000001.1, on the reverse strand, counting down.
GAGCAGGAAGTCGTCGAGCGCCTGTCCGGCGTTCAACGAGTACGCGAGTCGATCGAGGAAGTCGCCCAGTTCCCGCGAGGGAACGGCCCGCGCCCGACGCTGGAGCGCGTCGTCGAGCGACTGGTTCCACGTGTCGACCAGTTCGGTGATCCGGCGCATCTCGACGGCGAGTTCGCCGTACTCCTCCTCGCGACCGAGCTGTCTGAACACCGCGACGCGGTCGATGTTCGTCGTCGACAACACGGTGAGGTGCGTGATCACGAGGTGCAGTTGGTTCTCCAGCCCCCGGCGCTGCTCTTCGACGAGCAGGCGAGGGTACAACACCCCGGCGAGGAGCATCAGCGCGCCGAGCAAGAAGATCGGAATCCGAACCAGCACCGGAAGCGGGAGTGCGATCGCGCCGACGATGCTGAGGACGAACAGGACGACCGTCGGTACGAGAACCGTGAGCGCGTACTTCCGGTTATCCATCGGCATCTGCTCGTACGCGTCGAGGACAGACGACGCGAATTCGCGGAGCTGCTGGCGCTGTGCGCCCAAGCCGGCGTCGACGTCCGTTCTCGTCTCGCTCACCGTTTCTCACTCCCGCGGTCGGACCCGGAGTGTGGGTCGCGCAATTCGACCGTCGACCCGGCGTCGTCGGTCGGTCGATTCCTCGCCATCATCACTCGAGCCTCGTGATGTCGAATGGGATCCCTTCGGTGCCGTCGCGCTGGAAGTCCTCGATGAACTCGTTGACCTCGTGGTAGCCGAGAATGTTCTCTTGGAGCGCGCGGCGGATGAGCTTCGCGCGGAACTCGATGTCGTCGTAGATCTTCCGCGTGTCGTCGTAGCCGAGCAGCGTCGCGATCTTCTCCTCCATAATGTAGGAGTTGTTGCGGCCTTGGAAGACGATCTGGTCCTCGACGGGATCCCAGTAGAACGCCTCGCGGGTGACGACCCCGCCCATCTCCTTGGAGTAGCCTTCGATCTCCTGTACGGAGGTCACGCGCCGCAAGGTGTCGTTGCCACGCTTGACGCGGTTCTGGAACAGCGCGATGTCGGCGTTCGACATGAACGTCTCGGGGACGTTGATCGGGTCGCCGGTGAACCGCTGGATCATCGAGACGATGTCGCTCGCGTGGAACGTCAGCATCACCGGGTGACCGGTCTGTGCCGCCTGAAACGCCATCCGACCCTCTTCGCCACGGACCTCGCCCACGATGATGTAGTCGGGGCGAGAGCGCAGCGCCGCGGCGACGAGGTCGAACATATCGACTTCGGAGTCCGTGCCGCGGCCCTCCCGCGTCAGCAGTTGCTGCCACGTGTTGTGCGGGGGAAGCACCTCGGCGGTGTCCTCCGCCGTGTAGATCTTCGAGTCCCGCGGGATGAACGACGTGATCGCGTTGAGCGTCGTCGTCTTCCCGGACGCCGTCTCGCCGACGACGAACACGGTTCGCTCGTTCTCCAAGGCGATCCAGAGATACGCGCACAACTCCGGCGAGAGCGTGCCCCACTTCGCGATCTGAAACACCGACAGCGGGACGTCATCGCCCTGACGAATCGTGAGCGACGAGCCCTTCAGCGACACGTCGTCGGAGTAGATGATGTTGATACGCGAGCCGTCCGGAAGCGTCGAGTCGACGATCGGATGGGCGTCGGAGACCGGGTCGCCGATTCGCTCGCCCATATTCCGGAGCCAGTTGTCGTACTGCTCGGAGTTGTCGAACTCGACGGTCGTCTCGAGGAGACCGAACTCGCCGTGGTCGACGTCGACCTGTCGCGGCCCGATCACGTGAATGTCCTCGTTCGCCGGATCGCGCATAATCGGCTCGAGCGGCCCGAGACCGACGATATCTCGGACGAGTCGGTACCGAACCTTCTCGTAGGTTTCCTCTGTGACTTCGAGGGGCCCGAGTTCGAGCCGCTGTACCAACTCCGCGAGGCGGCCGTTCCGTTCGTTTTCGAGGACGACGATCTCTTCGAGCAGCTCTTGGATCCGATCTTCGTACTCGGTCTCGCCGGCGGGTGCGGGCTTCGTCACCGACCGTTCGAGGAGTTTGTCCTTCACCTGATCGAAGACCTCGTGCTCGGGGGCGTTCAGCTCCGGCTCGATCGTGTAGTACTTCGTCGTCTCGCCGAAGTTCCCGTACACCTGGCAGTAGATCGGGCCGCCGAGGTGGTAGATGATGTTCGGTCGCCGCGACTCGTACCCGTCGGGGCCGTCGACGAACATCGGGAACTCGCCGGTGATCTGCCGGAAGCGCTTGAGGTGTTCGCGGAGATGGCCCCACCGACCCGCGTGCTGTCGGAGTTCGTCGTCGATCTTCGCGGAGCCGTGTTCGGTGGCCATTATGCGACACTCCTCGATTCGATGACGATGCCGATCCCCGAGCGAACAGAGAAACCGACGCGGTCGCCGACCTGCTCGCCCATTCCAGCGAAGCGTTTCACGAAGATGTTCCGTCGAACGTCGTTGCCGACTTCGACCATCTCGAGTTTGAGATAGACGTCGGCGATCGATCGGAACGGCCCGATCGCCTCCTCGTCGACCGTCGAGGGGTCGACGGTGAGCACGATCGTCTTCCCCTTCGTCGTCAGCTCGCGGAAGAAGGAGATGATCTCTAAGGCGGCCTGTCGCTCCTCGTTCTGCCTGACGAGCGCCTCGAACATCGGGTCGTTCCGGAGGATCGCATCGAAGGTGTCGATGATGATGACGTCGCCATCCCACATCGTCTCCGCGTCCATCATCAGGCGCAGCAGCTGTTTCCGCTCGTCGTCGCCGCCGCCGGTGAGCGCGCCGGAGGCGTCGATCTCGGCGGGGATGAAAAGGATCTCCTCGTCGAGCAGGGGCTTGACCACGTCGTAGTTCAGCGAGTGCATCTGGTCTAAGAACCCGCGGACGCCGAGTTCTGTCGAGACGAGCGTCGTGACGACGTTTTCCTGCGTGAAGCCGTAGGTGAACCGCTGAGAAAGCACGCTCTTTCCGGCCCCGTAGTCGCCCTCGATGAGCACGATCGACCCCTTCGGGATCCCGCCGCCGAGTTCCTTTTCGAGCCGGTCGTGGTCTTTCATTCCGATCGGGAAGTGATTCGAGCTCATCGGTTGAATCGGAACACCTCCTCGTCGCCGTCGACGACCAGCGTGGCGCGGTGGTCGCCCTCGTCTAAGACTAGATCGCCGATCGTCACCTCGACGACGTCGTGCGGAGCCCACTCGTCGGCGTCGGCATCGCCCGCGACGGACACGGAGACGTTCGCGCGGTACTGCGCGTCGACGATCACGTCGAACGTCTCGCCGGTCGCCGGTAAGGTCCGTCTCCCGGTGTTTTTCACGTACAGCGTGAGCTCGTCGTTCGTCTCGTTGTAGACGCCCGGCTCGGGGCTGCTGATGATCTCGATGTCGGTCCGGATGTTCTCTGAGACGTCCGCGCCGCGGTCGTCGAGAGAGCCGCTGATACCCGTTACGGTGTCGATGAGGACGCCCGCGACGCCCGCGGCGATGACGATGCTCGCGATGAACAGGATCAGGCTCGGAACGGACACGTCGGCCATCTAGCTCACCTCGACCGTCGAGTTGCTCGCGGCGACCCCGTTCTCGGCGACGACGGTGACGCGGTCGGGCTGAGACACGTCGTTGATGCGGATGACCAGTTTCTGATCGGCACCCCAGACGTCTGTCGAGAGGTCGTCCTCCACCTCGGTCGAGTCCGGAAGAACGTGCTCGTTGTCGAGCAAGAGACTCACTCCCTCGACGGAAAGCGTCGTCGTCCCCGTATTCGTCACGTTGATCTCCAAGGTGGAATCGTTATAGAACACGCGATCGATTTCCAGATCGGTGTTCCGCTGATCTAAGAGGTCCTCGCCCTTTTCTTCCCGTGCCTCGGTGATCTGCTCTGCGCTCCCGGCGGCCGCCGTATAGAGCGTCCCCGACGCGATCAAGACGCCGAGGAAGATGATCGCCGTCGACCCGCTAACGCCGAATCCCACTGACGCCACCCCCGAGCGCGGACAGTTCTTCGAGGAGCCGAGACTCGTCGACATCACCGGCGAGTCGGCTGATGTAGGTCAGACTCTCTCTGTGGTGCTCGACGCGGAGGTCCTGTGGCCGTTCGGTCGTGCTCGCGGTGGCCGCGTTGCGGACGTGTTCGCTCATCGTCCGCTCGACCGAACGGGTGATCCATCCCTGCGAACGGTACTGTCGAAGCGCTCGGGCAGCGCCGATCGCACCGCCGGTTTCGACGAGGAACCGCGTCCACTGCAGGGCGACGGATTCGGCTGTGTACCGCGCTGGCAACGCCGTCAGGTACGCGTCGCTCGCATCGCCATTTCCGGACTGCTGTTCGGCAGCGGACGTCGACGTCGCCTCGGCCGGCAGCGTTCCGTTCGTCGACGACGCGTCCGCCCCGTTGTCTACGGCCTCGTTGTCGGTCTCCACGCCGTCGGCCTCGAACAGCGTCTCGTCGGGGTCGACTGTCACCGCCTCTTCGGCCGCTTCGAGCGCGTCGCGGCGTTCGGATTCGTCTTCGGCCCCCACCGCGTCCTCGTCGGCGTCGGACTCGTCGGCTTCCGTCCCATCCGCTCCGTCTGCCGCGTCGACTTCTCCGCTCTCCTCCTCGCCGTCGACGTCGTCCCAGTCTTCGTTCTCCTCGTACTCGGCCTTCAGGTCGTCGAAGCTGGAGCCGCTCATCGCGTCGTCGTCCGCACTCGACTCTTCTTCGAGTGCTGCACCGGGATCTTCGCGTTCCTCCTCGGAGAGTTCGTCTTCCGCGGCGAGCTCTGCCTCGTCCGCTTCGGCGTCGAGATCGCCGAAGTCCTCGTCGAAGAACGATTCGGCGTCGGCGCTCGCGACGTCCGAATCGAGGTCGTCTTCGGTCTCTTCTTCCATCTCGAAGAGGCCGAACGCGCCGTCACCTTCCAGTCCGCCCATCTCTCGGGCGTCGTCGACGAACGGGTTGATGCCGCGGGTCACCATCTCGTAGATGTCGAGGAGTTTCCGGATGGTCTCGTCGAGTTCCTCGACGGTTTCGCCGATCTGTTTGTTCTCCTCGCGGACGGTGTTCATCCCCGAGGAGATCGAACTCACCTCGTTTTCGAGCTCGGAGAGGCGATCCTCCATATCGGCGATGGTATCGGAATCGACGTCTCCACCGCCGAAATCGCCGCCGTCGTCGAATTCGCCCATCTCGCCGTCGAGACCGTCCATCTCGCTCATTTCGTCGTCGAATCCACCCATCTCGCCGTCGAGGTCGTCGTCGAATCCGAGCCCATCGGTGGCGACGGTGTCGGACTCCTCACTCGAATCGCCGTCCATCCAGTCCATCACGCCCATCTGTGTCTCCTCCTGCTCCGACTCGGACGCTCGTTCGTCCTGTTCGGTCGTCGATTGGGGCCACGGAATCCCGTGGGTCGTCCCGATCGCGTGGTCCGACCGGTCCGGTCGTCCGGTCTCGGTGGAACAGGTATCATTAGATTATGTGTGCCAGCATCGATACAAGAAGGTTCCCACCAAATTATCGCTCGTGATAGAACCGGGTCGGCCGCAGATTTGCCTCGGACCGCGACTGAGAGCCTCTCGACTGTCCGCTCGGGAACAGCGACGGTGGTGAGAAGAATTATCCGCGTGCGGGACCGACCCGCTCGTAACACTCCCTGGAAGTGATCACACCTATGCCAGAATTCGTCAAGACCGGTGTCGAAGGGCTCGACTCGATCCTCAACGGTGGTATCGTCGAGAACGCCGCCGTGCTCGTCAGCGGTAACCCCGGAACCGGGAAGAGTATTCTCGGACTACAGTACCTCTATAACGGCGTCGAACAGTTCGACGAGGGCGGGATCTATCTCACCTTCGAGGAGACGAAAGACGATATCAGCGAGGCGGCCGAGTCCATCGGCTTCGACAAGTGGGACGACTTCGTCGACGACGGGCGGATCAAAGTGTACGACAAGCGCACGCTGCTCCGCAGCGGCGACTTCTCCTCGACGCTCGATACGATCCTCGAAGACCTCCAAGACACCCAGTACGATCGGCTCGTTCTCGACTCCTTGACGATGTTTCAGCTCTTTTTCGAAGAGGAGAAAGAGCAGCGGCAGTATCTCCTGAAGTTCATCGACATCCTGAAGGACAGCGGCCTCACCTCGATTCTGACGATGGAGCAGTCCGCGGTGTTCCCCGAGACCGAGATCGGCCTCGAAAACTTCCTCACCGACGGGAACATCTATCTTATCCAGTCACCCGCCGGGTCCACGTCTAACCGGTACATCTGGGTCGCGAAGATGCGAAAGCAGCCCATCAAGAACTCGATGTTCCCGCTGGAAATCGAGGAGGGCGGAATCAAGGTGTACGAACAGGCGGCCGGGTTCTCGATGGTCGGCGAGTCCGCACCGTGGTTCGCCGAAGACGAGGGCGGACTCGAGTAGTCAGGTCCAACTGTTTGTTTCTCTCGGTCCGATCGACGATCCCTCCGCCGACCGAGCTATCGCTCACGAGGATCGAAAGAACAGAAAACGAGGTTTAGTTGCGGTTCGAGGCTGAGATCAGGGCTCAGAGCTGAACCGGTTCGCCGGTGTCTTTCCCGGCGAGTTGCTGGGGCATCGTCAGGATGACCTGCGTCGTGCCGCCGGTCTGGCTCGTGATGTCCAGTTGAATCTGCTCGCCCGTACCGAGTCCCTCGCCCGCACCGCCGCTCTCGATCGCTGATGCATTGATCGTCACCTCGTAGCGATCGTCGCGGCTGTTGAGAACGCCGAAGGAGTCGTCGTTGTCTGTGACCTTCGTGAGGTTGAACTGGCTTTCGTTCCCTGCGGCGTAGTCCATATCGTCAGTACTGTTCGTCAGCGTCGTCACTTGGCTATCACTGAGGTACTTGATTGAGGTAGTATCCATATCCACCGCTCCCGATCCGGCGGCGAGTCGGACGGTCATCGTGATGTTGGCGATGTCGTCATTGCTGCCAACGGTACCGTGCTGGTTGATCACGTCGACGCGGTTCGTGACCTTGTCGACGCTCTCTTGGCCGGCGTCCTCCGCGGTCGCCTGCAAGAAGCCAGCAGTGTTCACGAGAACCCCCGCCGCGATCGCAGCGACGAGAACCATCGCGATGAATACGATGAGCGTGCCGATACCGACCTGACCGCGTTCGTCTTCGTCGAATATATCAAACATTGAGATTACTTAGAGTGGCACCGGATCGTTGTCGTCCTGTCCGGCGAGTTGCTGGGGCATCGTGAATATGGCCTGCGTCGATCCGCCGGAGCGACTGGTGATGTCGAGTTCGATCGAGTCACCGGTCGAAAGCCCCGCGCCGTTCTCCTCGACGAGCGACGCGTTGATCACGATCTCGTAGCGGTCGGCCTGCCCGTTCAGCACCGGGAACGACGCGTCGTCGTTATCATCGACTGCATACGCCGTGAACTCCGTTCCGTTGAGGCCGCTCTCGTAGCCGTCTTCATACTGTGAGACGTTGAGTAAGGTGCTTCCATCGCTGCTTGAGGAGTTCTTGTAGACGAGGTTCTTCGCCTTCGTGCTACTCACGTACTTTATCGTGGTGTCCTCGAGGTTGACTGCACCAGAGCCGGCCGCGAGCCGAACCGTGAGGTTAAGACTGTCGACGGCGAGGCTGTCGTCACTCGTTTCGTTGACGAGGCCGTGCGCACTGACCACGTCGAGTCGATTCGTCACCTTGTCGACGCTCTCTTGGCCGGCGTCCTCCGCGGTCGCTTGGAGGAAGCCTGCCGTGTTCACCAGGACCCCGGCCGCGATCGCAGCGACGAGGACCATCGCGATGAACACGATGAGCGTTCCGATACCGACCTGACCACGGTCGGCGTCGTTGTCTTCGAACATTGTTGTTGTGTGTCTCCAGTCCGACTCCCCATTCCGCTAGAGAGCAGACCGTTAACTCGACTGAGCAATGGTCCGTACATAATGGTATGGCCCCAGATATCAGCGGTGATAGTATCCGTAGACGAGTCTCGGCAGGTTATATAAAGAATTTTATATTATACACTTCCACCAGTACTGGCGCACCAAACAATCCAGCACAGAAATATCGACTGCTCGAAAGATGAGGTCGACGGTTGAGGGAATCAGAGATCGGTCGGCAGTACGCAGAATCCTTAGCACAGTACGTCTTTTGCCCCTGCCGATACGGAATTATCACCGTCAGTACGTCACGCACCCGACAAGCGAGCCGCTCACGGCGTGAGAGAAATGAAAAGTTGTGCTCGTCGTCAGTGCGAGGTGAGACCGGAGTTCAGAGCTTGACCGGTTCGCCGGTATTCTTCCCGGCGAGTTGCTGGGGCATCGTCAGGATGACCTGCGTCGTGCCGCCGGTCTGGCTCGTGATGTCCAGTTGGATCTTATCGCCCGTATTCAAGCCGTTGTAATCGTATCCGCCCTCGATATCGGACGCGTTGATCGTCACCTCGTAGCGGTCGTTCCCGCTGTTGAGGACGCCGAAGGATCCGTCGTCATCGGTGACCTCCGTGAGGTTGAACTGCGTGGCGTTCCCCGCGGGATCCACCATACCGTCCGAACTGTTCGTCAGCGTCTGGACTTCGTTGTCGCTGAGATACTTGATCGAAGTGGTATCCATATCCACTGCACCGGATCCAGCAGCGAGCCGGACCGTCAGTGTCATATTGGAGATCGTATCGTTCAGCCCGACGGTGCCGTGCTGGTTGATCACTTCGACGCGGTTCGTGACCTTGTCGACGCTCTCTTGACCGGCGTCTTCGGCAGTCGCCTGCAAGAAGCCTGCCGTGTTCACGAGCACTCCCGCCGCGATCGCAGCGACGAGAACCATCGCGATGAACACGATGAGCGTACCGATACCGACCTGACCGCGTTCGTCTTCGTTGAATAGTTGTTTCATTGTGTTACCTCAGAGTGCCACCGGATCGTTGTCGTCCTGTCCGGCGAGTTGCTGGGGCATCGTGTAGATGACCTGCGTGGAGCCGCCGGACCGACTGGTGATGTCGAGTTCGATCGAGTCTCCAGTAGAGAGACCTGCGCCGTTCTCCTCGACGAGCGACGCGTTGATCACGATCTCGTAGCGGTCGGCCTGCCCGTTCAGCACCGGGAACGACTCGTCGTCGTTGTCGTTCAGCGAGTAGGCAGTGAACTCCGTGGAGTTGAGACCCTCGTAATTATCTGAGGAATTGTACTTGTGAACGGGACCTAACGTTCCGTCACCTGTCTCTTTGTAGATGAGGTTCTCCGCCTTCGAGCTACTCACGTACTTTATCGTGGTGTCCTCGATGTTGACCGCACCCGATCCCGCCGCGAGCCGAACCGTGAGGTTGAGGCTGTCGACGTAGAGATCGCCGCCTGATTCGTTAATGAGGCCGTGAGAACTCACGACATCGAGTCGATTCGTCACCTTGTCGACGCTCTCTTGGCCGGCGTCCTCCGCGGTCGCTTGGAGGAAGCCTGCCGTGTTCACCAGGACCCCGGCCGCGATCGCAGCGACGAGGACCATCGCGATGAACACGATGAGCGTTCCGATACCGACCTGACCACGGTCGGCGTCGTTGTCTTCGAACATATTGTGTGTCTCCAGTCTGGTCCCTTCCCTCCGCGATGGCGGGTGGACCGTCACGCGAACCGATCAGCGGACTGCACATAATGCTATGTGCCTGAATATCACCACTGATATTCGGTAAATTTCGGAGATAGGTCCCGTCTCACCGAGGTCTTATCCGGGATCTCTTGTTCAGAACTGGAACAAGCGGAACAGGGCTTCGAGAATTGCGGTGCGTTTCCGACTGATTCCGCGTCAGATCGTACGAGCGCACCGCGAAGACTCGCGAACGCGCGTGCGCTCGCAGTGGAGGCTGCCTGTCTGTCTCGGTCGGCCACGAATCAGCGGGGTCCGCTACTCTTGAGAAATTTTCCGCCAGACGTCGTCGAGTTTGTTCTTCACTTCGGGACGGTCGGTCACTTGCACGTTGAGATCTTGGCCCTCGAAATTGATGACGATCTCGTCGATATCGCGACGGTAGACGTTCGTTCGGCGGTGTTCGTCCGAAAGGACGCGGTCGTGTAGTTCGAGTAATCCGGCACCCGTGAGCTCTTCGATGCGACGGTAACACGTCGCAATCGGAATATCGAGCATTTCACTGAACTCCTGTGCCGAGTGGGCTTCGTCGGCAGCGCGTAAGATATCGGGGTTGTACTCGTTCCCGAGCGCCGCGAGCGTCCTGTCAGACTCCATAGACGGCGCTACCTTCTAACCCAAATCACATGAATGTGACGGTCCGATCGGTTTCGGTATTGATACTGATATCCATCTGAGAGCGTCGGCCTCGTCCGGCAGTCGTTCGAGAGACGTTCGTCCTGCGATGGGCTTATTATCGCGCCGATGGCACCGTGGGGTATGGCTCCGTCGGATCTACCGGACGACGTTCCCGCGTCCGCACGCGAGGAAGAAGGCGTCGTCAGGCCCGACGATCTCGACTACACCGCCTCCGAGCGGGTCGCAGAGCTCTCCGACGGACGGTACGTTGTCGCGACCGATAACGACGAGTCGCCGTCAGTGGACGAAAATGCCGACGACGAGACCGTCGACGACAGAGGGACGCTCGCACGCCAGCAGATGAGCCGCTATCTTTCCGAACGCGACAGCGACTACGGGTTCGCGCTCACCGCGGCGTTCGACGGGGAGATCAAGCAACACGAGGGAGTATCCGACGACGTCGCGACATCGTTCGGAGATCTCGTGACGTGGTACGTCGAGCAGATCGACACGGAGGCCTCGCCGAGCGAAGCGATCGGAATACTGCTTCTCGCCTCGGAGACGTCGGTTACCTACCCGACAAACACGCTCGCAGCCGTTCTCCGGCAGCACGGCCTGTCGCTCGACGACTCGATTTCGGACCTCGTCGACGCGCTGCAGGACCACGCGTTTCGGATTCCGGCCGAGGACTAGTCGCGTGTGCGGCGCTCTCTCGCGGCTGATATTCCGTATCATCTGTGATAATGGGAGCGATGCGTTTATAGAGCGTTTCTCGGAAGAACGCGTATGGCACGCACCGTACTGGTGGTAGACGATTCGGCGTTTATGCGGAACCTCCTGAAGCAGTTACTCGAGGAGGACCACGAGGTCGTCGGCGAGGCCGAAAACGGCGTCGAGGCGGTGGAACTGTACCGCGAACTCGATCCCGACGTCGTCACGATGGACGTCGTGATGCCGATCCGCAACGGCATCGAAGCGACCGCCGAGATCAAATCGCAGGATCCGACGTCATCCGTCATTATGTGTACGTCCGTGGGTCAAGAAGAGAAGATGCGCGAGGCCGTGGAGGCGGGGGCGGACGGGTACATCACGAAGCCGTTTCAGAAGCCGAACGTCCTCCAAGCCATCGACGACGTGGTGGGCGTCGAGGCATGAACCTCGACGTCCAGTCGCTTCGGACGTTCAGTCGACTGGCTCACTCCGGAGCCGAACAGGCCGCGGGATCGCTCACGACGCTCACCGGGTTCGACGCCCGCGTCGCCGTCACCAAAGTCGAGATGGCGACCCGTGCAGACGTCGAGCGTGAGTTCCGCGAGCGCGACCTCGTCACCGTCCACATCGGCTTTTCGGGGGCCATCGAGGGACGAACCGTCCTCGCGTTCGACCGCGACCGCGCCGTCACGCTCGTCGACGCGCTCGTTCCCGGCGCGGCGGACGACCCCGACAGCGAGCTCGCGACGAGCGGCCTGAAAGAGCTGGGGAACATTATGCTCGGCGGCTTTATCGACGGCTGGGCGGACTTCCTCGGCGAGGGTATCGACATCACGACGCCGACGTACGTCGAGTTGGACGCCGGCCGATCGCTGCAGGACGTCGTCGAGGAGTCGACGTTCGCGGCGAGCGCTTCGGCGACGAACGGCGCGGCGACGGACTCCTCGACGGTGAACGGTTCGACGAACGGATCGGTAACGGACGAGGTGGCAACGAACGGATCGATGACGAACGGATCGGGGGCCGACGGTGTGGCAACGAACGGATCGATGGCGGACGAGCTAGCAACCGGCGCTGGAGAGGCCTCGGCACCGATTATCGACGCCGACCACGTTCTCGCGTTTCGAAACCACCTCGAAACCGTCGACGAGGAGGCCGGATTCTACATCTATATGCTGCCGACGCGCGAGTCCGTCGAGACGATCGTCGACGCCGCCGGGAACGACGACGACGCGATTCCCGTCGAGACGTTCACGTCGTTCTCGCAGATGATCTCGGAGGGAGCCGGCCAAGCCTCCGAGGATCTGACGGCGATGACCGGGATCGAGACGAACGTCGACGTGAGTCGGCTGAGTTTCGTCCCCGTCGAGGGCGTGCCGATGGAGTTGAGCGACGAGGCCAGACGCGGCGTCGTCTTGGAATTCAGCGGGACGCCGTCGGGATACATCGCGATCCTCTTCGATCGTGAGTCCGCAGAGAGCGTCGCCGACGCGCTGATGCCGGGAATGGACGCGGACGCCGCGATGCGACAGAGCGCGATACAGGAGATCGGCAACATCGTCACCTCCGGGTTCCTCGACGGCTGGGCGAACGCCTTAGAGACGACGATCGAGATCTCGCCGCCGACGTACGTCGACGACATCGCGTCGGCGATCGTCGATCCGCTGGTGACCGAACTCGCGCGGACGCAGGACTACGCGTTCCTCATCGATTCGGCGATCGCCACGCCCGACGAGACGTTCACCTGCGACATCTACGCGCTCCCGGACGAACGAGAGCTCCGGGCAGCCTTCGACCAACTCGCATCGGAGGCGAACTGACCCGCGATGCGGAGCCGCTCGATCCGTGGTTAGAAACCGCCCGCAGACGATCACGATCGCCGTTCGGAGACCCCGACTCACGCTATGAAAGTGTACACCACCGATCGATCGGACGCCCGCGCTTCCGCGGCGCGCGTCAAGGTCGGCGTCGCCGACTACGCGGTCGCTGAGGCCGGATCGACGCTCGTGACGAGCGGACTCGGATCCTGCGTCGGGATCGCGCTCGCGGACGTCGACGCCGGCGTGGCCGGACTCGCGCACGCGATGTTACCCGCGGCGGGAGCGGAGCGGTCGTCGTCTCGCGGCGACGGCGAGAGCAACGAAGGAAAAACCAACGTCGACGGGGCCGACAAAGGAGGGACCGACGGTGACACGCGGCCGAGTGGGGCGAAGTACGTCGACACGGCGATCCCGGCGCTCGTAGCGGAGATGATCGAGTTGGGAGCTGCTCGCCCGCGGATCGAAGCCCGACTGGCGGGCGGCAGTGCGATGTTCGAGTTCACCTCCCGCGCCGGTGCCGTGGGCGAACGTAACGTCGCCGCCGCCCGAAAGACGCTCGACCGCCACGACATCCCGCTCGTTGCCAGCGACGTCGGCGGCGAGCACGGCCGCTCGCTCTCGTTCGACGCCGCGAGCGCCGAACTCTCTATTCGGCGGGCCCACGGCGAGACGCAGGTACTCTAAGGCGACCACCTCCGCGCGTCAATTTGTATTTCGACTGTTACGATATCTGATCTGATAATCGCGGGGGCACGTTTATGCGCGCACCGTTTGACTGCCGACGTACGACGACGCTGCGACGGTTCGACCGCAGCGACAACGGGAGACAGGCTATGACAATCGACCCCGACGATTACGACCTCCGAGAGCGCAGACGTATCGCAGACGAACGACGGGGCGGGCACACGGGCGAGCGGGACGACGCGGACGACGGGGCGGACGACGAAGCACCGTCCGCACGCCAAGAACGCAGCCGACGTCGGGACGGACATCGACACGATCAACACCCTCGGGAGCGGCCCGATCGCCGGGACGGCAACCGCCACGGGCGACGCGACCGCGGACCCGACCGGGGATCCGATTCGGAAGCGTCTAGACAGGATATGGAAGCGTCTAGATACGATACGAAAACGCCCAGACACGACACGGAAGCGTCCGGTCGTGACGCCGTCGAACGGAACGGACAGCGGCGTCGGAACGGTCGCTACGAGAGGGGGGCGCACGGCGGCGATGCCGACCGGCGACGAAACGGTCGCACCGAGTCGGCCCGGGACACCGTCGAACCGCGACAGAACGCCCCCGACGACGAGGTGTCGGTCCGTCCCGGTGATCGGGCCGACGTGAGTCGACCACGGCGGGGCGATTCGGACCACGCACGCGCGCACGACGAGGTCGTGAAGGCCGACCGGATGGCTCGTGACCTCGGGTTCGACGAGGGGAACAGACAGCGCAACGGCAACTCCGGCCCCGGACCCGATTCAGGACGGATGCGCGAGTCGCTCGACAGCGCGGGAGCGGTTCGCTCCCGACAGTCCCGCACCGCGTCGGATCGAGAGAGACTGGATCACACCGCACTGGAACGAGCGCGATTGGATCGCATAGAATCGACACGGGACTCGCCTCGCCGGCCTGCACCACGCGACCGGGACGTGAATGCCGGTCGCGACGCTCCCGAAGACGTCGGCCGCTTCCAGTTCGACACCGAGATTCGCGAGCGACCGCGCGGCCGCGCGAGCGAACTGCTCAGAGAGAACCAGCTCGAACAGCTTCTCGTGCACGAGACCGCCGCCGCCGACAGGCTCGCGAAGCCGTACCTGTCGTCGCTCCCCGACGCGTACGCCGCCGAACGACTCGTCTTCGACTGGCTGGAGTTCCTCGTGCTGAACGGCGGGTACAAGCGCACGATGGACGCGCTCCGATACTACCACACCGTCGAGTGGCTCACCGAGGACGTCGAAGCCGAACTCCAAGATTACCTCGTCGGCTTCTCGGGCGAGGTCTCCTCGACGCGTGAGTACGACGTCGACGACCATCACCTGAGTCTCGTCTACATCGCGCGATTGGCCTCGATGACGTGACCGACCGTCGGTGACGCTCGATTTGCGTCCGATTCCCGCGCCGTAACTCCGTTTGATTCCCGCAGAGCGGAGATCATCCCAAACGCCTACTTGTCGCTCTGCGAAAGTGGGAGTATGTACGACAGAGTTCTCGTTCCGACGGACGGCAGCGAGTGTGCGGACCACGCGATCGACCACGCGCTCGATATCGCGGCGCAGTACGACGCCGAACTGCGTGTCCTCTCGGTCATCGACTCGCGAGACGTGAGTCACAGCGCGCCGGCGATCAGTCCCAACCAGATCGAGAAGACGCTCCGCGAGCGCGCGGAATCGGTCGTCGAAGCGGTGGCCGAACGGGCCGAGGAGGCGGGCGTACGGGTCGTAACCGCCGTCGAAGCCGGCATCCCCGACGACGTCGTTGTCGAGTACGCCGAGGACAGCGACTGCGACCTGATCGTGATGGGCACGCACGGGCGGACCGGGCTCGAACGGTACCTACTCGGTAGCGTGACCGAACGAACCGTTCGCCGGTCGTCGGTCCCGGTGTTGACGGTTCGCGGCGTCAACGGCGAAAAGGGGAACTGACGCAGTCGGACCGATCGGCATCGTTTCGACGGCCCGACACCACTGGGAAGGTTGGCCTCATTGAGAGAGTGGACCCCACTGAGAGAGGTAGCCCCACCGCGAAGGCGGCGGTACTCCAAACGCTACTATATATACGCCCCGAGTCCGTCACGTGTGGTATGGAACTCCGCCGTCTCCTGCGCGGCCGCGTCGAGTGGTCGCGACTGGAGGCCGTCGCCCGCGACCTCTGCGATCGGTACGACAGAGCGGAGGTTCGCGTGCGGTTTCTCGACGCCGACAACTGGCTCTCGACGCCGATGGTCGTCGACGACCGGTGGTTCGTGAAGGTCATCTCGCGGCAGAACTCGATCGTTCACGGCCTGTTCACGACCGGGCGGAATCTTGGCGCGTTCTCCTCGGGCACCGAGGGGTTTTTCGAGCACTTCGAGACGCCGATCGAGATGGCGCGTCACGAACTCGAAGCGACCCAACGGATGCGGGAGGTCGGTCTCAACGCGCCCGAACCGATCGAGACGTTCGAGGTCGACGGGCTCGGCGTCGTTGTCTTGGAGTACCTCCCCGACTTTCGGACGCTGGACGAACTCGACGAGGAGACCGAAGTCGACCTCGCACCGCGGCTCTTCGAGGCGCTTAGGGCGATGCACGAGCACGACCTCCTGCACGGTGACCTCCGCGCGGAGAACGTGCTCATCCTCGACGACGAGATCTACTTCATCGACGCGACGAACGTTCGCGAAGAGGGGGCGTCGGACGCCAAGGCATACGACGTCGCCTGCGCGCTCGGCGCGCTCGAACCACTGATCGGCGCGAAGCGAACCGTCGAGGCCGCGCTGACGGCGTACGATCCCGACGAACTGCTCACGGCGACGCGGTTTCTGGACTTCGTCAACATCCGCCCCGACCACGACTTCGACGCCGCCCTGCTCAAAGGCGAGATCGAGAAGCACGCGTCGTCGCCGTAGCGTTTCCGTATTTCGTCGGCGCTGAACGTATCGTGTATCGACGCTGAGCGTGTCGTGTACGAACGGTCGCGTTGGTACTGGACGACGACGGAAGGCGGAGGCGGAGTAGTGCGGCCAGCCGTTCCCACTCCGGGAGGCGGGAGCGCTGGTCGCGGGAGGCCGCAGCGGACCCCGAAACACTGCGGCGGTGTGCGGCGGGCCTGTGCCGACTGCGACGAGAAAAGCGTCGTTTGTCGGCAACTGGGGGTAAAAGTGGAGGACCAATAAACCCACCGGGATATAGTAGCGTTTGCAACTGATTGCTCACCCGATCGCACGCTGTCGTGCGATCGGGAGCGTGAAGACTTGCAAACGCTACTATCGATGTTATCGTACGGCCGGGGCAGTCCGGGTGTCCGGTGTCGATCGGATATTTCTCCCTCCGAGCGAGTTACTCGCCTTCGACAGCGCGCCGAAGCGCGCGTTCGAGGTTCTCCAACTCCGCGTCAAGGTTACGCTCGAAAAACCGTTCGACGCCCGGGACTCGCCCGTCGACGACGAACTCGTTGATCAACCGCGTCCCGTTCTCCGTCGATTCGATCGTGTGCTCGCCGGTGACGCGAAGCACCGAGGATTTACCGACGAATTTGACGTAGTTGGGGGCGTCGCGAGCGATGTCCTCGGTCGCAACGCGCGCGGTCGATTTCACGAACGGGATAGGCAGTCGAACGTACCACGTGGCCTCGCCGGACTCCTCGTCGACTTCGTGGTGATCGACGACGCTGATCGACTCCGCGCGTTTCGCCGGGTCGGCGATGAAATCCCACACGGCTTCGGGCGGGGCGTCGAACTCGAAGACCCGCCGGACGCGTACCGTCATACGCGCAGGTAGGTGGGCGAGACAAAAAAGCTCCTGAATCGCACTGTTCGAGGGTGTCCGGGGACTTAGCTTCGGGTGACGCGCCAGGTCGTCGACCGCGCGCGGCCCCACTTTTCGATCTCGACGTCCTCGGACTTCTCTGCGAGTCGCGGGAGCCGCACACCGACCTGTTTGGCGGTCAGCCCGATCGCGTCGGCGATGTTCTTCGCCCTGAAGTACCGCTCGCCGGCGGAGACGCTCTCGCGGAGGTACGCGACGATTCGCTGTTCCTCCTCGGTGAACTCGCTCATTATCTTCGATTACGGCCGGTTCGGTCTTAAGTGTCTCGTCCGATCCGCTTAGCGTTACCCGAACAGGTGCGTCGCCGACACGGCCAGCGAGGCGGCGATGACGGCGGCTGCGAAGCCGAGGGCGGCGACGA
The DNA here is from genome assembly GCF_037031285.1 of Halobellus sp. LT62. NCBI lineage: Archaea > Methanobacteriati > Methanobacteriota > Halobacteria > Halobacteriales > Haloferacaceae > Halobellus > Halobellus salinisoli. The sequence continues at coordinate 654,499 of NZ_JAYEZO010000001.1, read as the reverse complement.
ACTGATCACCGGTGAGTCCCGCGACGAACATTCCGACGACACCGAAGAGCGCGACGATCGCAAAGAGCACGGTCAGGCCGATTCCCGTGTCCGAGCTAGCGGCTGCAGTATCCATGTCTGGTGATATCTCGGTTCTGCCTTAGTTCATACGACTCGACGCGGTCGATTGAGGTGCAGTTTGGGGCATCCGCACGTGTTCTTCTTACTCGACTAACACGAGGCGTTCTCAGTCGTGAGAGCTATGTGTCTGCCGTGATCTTGGGCGTACAAGATGTGGTCGATACTGTCGCTCGGCGGTCGAGTTCGCACTGTTATTGCCGCCCTCGTCGTCGTCGGCCTCCTCGGCGGCGGCGCGTTCGCGGCCGGCGTTATCGGCGCTCCGTCCGTCGCGGGCGTCGAGAACACGTTCGGCCCGGTCAACGAGACGTCGACGGTCATCGAAACGGATCTGACCGTCTCGAACCCGAACCCGATCGGTGCCTCACTCGGCGGTCTCACCGTCGAATACGACGTCCTGATGAACGATGTGGAACTCGCGAGCGGCACCAAAGAGGGCGTTTCGGTCGAGAAGGGTAACTCGACGCTGAACTTCACGTCGACGGCCGACAACGGGCAGATCCCGCCGTGGTGGGTCTCGCACATACGGAACGGCGAGCAGACCACCGTCACCGTCGACACCGCCGTTACCTCGGGGACACTCGGCCGAACGATCGACCCGCCGAACGTCACCCGACAGGTCGAGACGGATCTGCTCTCGCAGTTCAACTCGACGGAGACACGAGAAGTCGACGCGAACCGAGCGCTGGTGTCCGACCCCGTCCTCTACATCAACGAGACGAGCGCGCAGTGGGGCGAAGTGACGGACGAACGGACCGCGATGGACCTCACGTTCGTTATGTACAACCCCAAGTCCTACCCGATCGGCGTCAGCGAACTCGGATACAACATCACGATGAACGACGTCGCAATGGGCGAGGGGTCGACCGAGTCCGAATACGTCATCCCCCCGAAATCGACCGAGACCATCGAGGCGACGGTGTACATCAACAACGAGAACATCGACGAGTGGTGGGTGACCCACCTCGAACGGAACCAAGTGACCGACCTCCGGATCGACTTCGACGCGCGGTTGCAACTCTCCGATACGACCGTGAATATCCCGCTCGATTCGCTCACGTACACGGAGACGATCGAGACCGACATCTTCGGCACGAAACCGACAGACGGCGACACGAGCGAGAGTTCGACAGAGGATGGTAGCTCAGACAACGAGACGGAGACCGAGTCGTCGAGTTCGCCGACACCGACCGAAACCGAAGTCCCGTTAGACGGCACCGAGACTCAATCAGACGAGACGACAACGGGCGATGAAACGACGACCGACGACGGCGGTCTGCTCGGCTGACGTCGTCTGCAACGCCCCACACCGCGGTTCTCTCACCCGATCGTGACGTGCTCTGACTCCTCGTTGAGCGCCAGATTCGCCGCGATTTCCGCGTTTCGCATCGCGTACTGAGCCGTCTGTTGGAGGCTGACGAGCACCTCGCGGACCTGCAGGAGCTCTTCGTTGTTCATCTCCGGGAGGTCGCCGAGGATCTCCTGCTCGCGGTCGCGAAGCTGTCTAAAGCGCGTGCGACACTCGACGGTCTTGTCGTAGTCGCGTTCGACGACCGACTGGACCGCCGTCCGCGTGAGTTCGTCGACCTGATCGGTGAACTCCCTGATTCGGCGCATCGTCCCCGAGTCGACGTCGAGGGTGTGGCCCTCGGCGTTCATCGCGATCGTGGCGATGTCTTCTGCGTTGTCGGCGGTCAGCTCGAGGTTCTTCGCCACCGAGCGGTAGCCGATCAGCGGAAAGCCCGAGTCGAGGCCGACCGCGCGGGCGAGGTTCGGGTTCTGGTAAGCGGTGAAGATCAGTCGCAGGAGCAGCACGAAGATCTTGTTCGCCTGCCGCTCGCGGTTGAGCGCGCGCTGGGCGAGATCCGTATTGCCGTGTGCGAGTGCTTTGACCGCCTCTCCGCGCATCGTGCTGCCGGTGTTCTCCAGCCGTTCGAGGAGGTTATCGAGGGTGAAGTCCTCGGGATCGACCGAACAGCGGATGGCGATTCTGTCGGGCGTTTCCTCGATAACACCGAGTCCCATCAGCTGGGTTTCGGCCTTGTATACCGCGTTGATGTGCTCTGAGTCCAGCGCACCCTCGCTCTTTTCGATGTGAATGACCCGCCGTCCGAGAACGTACTGCGCGACGATCGCCCGTTCGAGCGAGTCCGCGTCCAGATTGTCGGCCCGAACCGTCGCCGAAGAGTCCTCCTGACTCGCCGACTCCGGAAGCACCGTCAACGTCCCCTTCCCGCCCATCCGCAGCGAGACCTCATCGCCTTTGTTGACGTCGTGCTCCTTGGCCCACTCCGCGGGCAACGTCATCGCCAGCGTCGACGGCCCCAACCGCTGTACCTTACGCGTCTCCATATCATACCCTCGCCTTGAGTGACCTTAATCCTCACTATATGTCGATTATATATTCCAGATCTTCATACTATTAGTCGAATTTTGAGGTGTGTATTAAAATTATATTGCTCGAATGGCGAACGGGTCGATGATTCTTCCCAACTCTTATGTGATTCGCATCATCCGCCGCTCGAAGCGACCGATCCGGACCTTCGTCCACCCCTTGAGTTCGGCGTCGAGGTCGGAATCGTCGGTATCGACCCGGAGTTCGCCGATCCCGTCGAGCTTCGAGCGCGAGGCGACGATTTCGACGTCGCAGCGGCGGATCACGTCCGGTGACAGTTGGGGATTTCCGCGACCGAACACGAATCCCTGCCCGCCGATCGGGGAGACGACGACGACGTTCTCGCCCTCGGGGTCGAGCGCGTCCAGGATTTCCGATTCGCTCGCGTCGACGGCGAGCACCTCGCCGCCGCGCCACACGTCGACGCCCAGCGGCGACCCCTCAAACCCGAGTTCCGCTTTGATCGCGCCGACGGTGCTTCCGGGGCCCAACACGAACGTCTTGTCGCTCGCGCGGATGTCGTCGGCGACGCCCGCCGCGAGCGCTTCCACGTTGCCGCCGCCGAGTTGTTTCGACGACTGGAGCTCTTCGGCGACGGGGACGTGCGCGATCGCCCGCAACTCGGGGTGGACTTCCCCCTCGCGGTATTCGTCCTCGTCGATATCGAGCACCTCTCGCCGCTCGGTCCGCTCGAAGGTCGCGACGACGTGCGCGGCGTCCTCCGGGGAGACGGCGAAGACCGACGAGTACACCTTCACGCCGGCCGGGACGCCCAGAATCGGTGTTTCTGTTCCCTCTACTGCCTCCGCGACGTCCGCGGCGGTGCCGTCGCCGCCGACGAAGAGCACGAGGTCGACGTCGGCGGCGAGGAACGCTTTGACGGCCCGGGCCGTGTCCTCGGCCGTCGAGTCCTCGGCGTCGCCGGCCTCGCCGAGGACCTCGGGAGCGAAGCCTACCTGGCGGGCGATGTCGGCTCCCATCGCCCCGCCCCACGTGAGCAGTTCGACATCGTCGAGCTCGTGGAGTCGTTCGAGCGCACGCCTCGCTCGGTCCGGCGCGCGCGGCTCCGCGCCGAGGCGGCGCGCCTCCTCGACCTTCCCGTCCGTGCCCTTGAGACCGACGCGACCGCCCATCCCCGCGATGGGGTTGACGGCGAAGCCGATTCGCATACGCGAACGCAACGGCGGCGGGCGCAAAAGCCCGCCGGTGCGACGCGTCCGGCGTGTGACGAACCGCTGGCGGCTGTATGAACGCTTAAGAACTCGGTGTCGAAACGGAGGAGTATGATCCCACTCGCAACTGAGGGCGCGTCGCTTCCGATCGCAGAGACCGGCGCGGTGATTCTACTCGTGAGCGTCGCGATGGCCGCCGGCTGGTTGTACTACCTCTATCGGTGAACGGACGACCGGACCACGCGCATCGCTTCCGCACTCCTAGGCGTCGTCGACGAGGTCGACCCGCGATCTGAGCCACGCGGCCGCGTCCTCGGCCGTCGCACGGTCGGTGGCGGTGAACTTCACCCGGACCGAGTCGCCCGGATAGCTCCCGACCGTGACGTCGAAACGCGTGCGTACCTCGTGGATTCGGTCGATCAACTCGCTCTCCGGCTCGGCGACGTCGACGACGGCTGTGAACGTCTCCGTGCCACTGAACTCCCCGGCCACCCGCTCGAACATCGCTTTCATCTCGCTCGGGACGCCCGGGAGGACGTAGATGCCCTCGACGACGGCTCCCGGGGCGACGCCCTCGGTGTTCGGGAGCATCCGCGCCCGGGCCGGGAGCTCGGTCGTCCCGTCGACTAACCCCTCGGCGGAGTAGCCGCCCTCCCCGAGCAGCCACTCGCGGG